>SVKV01000060.1 GCA_015068305.1 Oscillospiraceae bacterium | reverse complement strand
CATGGATTCCGTAAAAAAAGAAGTGATTGGAGAAATTGATATGAGTAAACCTGTCACCTTCGCCATCTGCGGCTTTGGAAGCCGCGGTTGTGATGCTTATGCCGTTTACCAGCGCAGATACCCGGAGGATATGAAAGTCGTTGCGGTGGCGGATCCCCGGGAATCCCAGCGGAATATTGCTGTGGATACCTATCATGTTCCTGCGGAAAACTGCTTTGCATCCGGTGAGGAACTTTTGAACCAACCGAAAATGGCAGATGTGATGATCATTGCCACACAGGATCAGGATCATTACCGGTATGCAATTCCGGCGCTGGAAAAAGGTTACCACCTGCTGCTGGAAAAGCCCATTTCCCCCAGTCTGGAGGAGTGCATCAAAATCCGTGAAAAGGCAAAGGAATGCCAACGGATCGTGATGGTGTGCCATGTGCTACGGTACGCTCCCTTCCATGCCACCATCCACAGCCTGATTCAGCAGGGAAAAATCGGCCGTGTGGAGCACATTGATGCCGCGGAGAATATTGGCTTTGAGCATTTCTGCCACAGCTTTGTCCGGGGAAACTGGCGCAACAGCCAGGAAAGCTCCCCCATCGTTCTGGCAAAGACCTGCCACGATATGGATATTCTGCGCTGGCTCGCGGACAAGCCCTGCAAGCGTGTTTCCTCTTTCGGCTCTCTTGACTGGTTCCGCGCTGAAAATGCACCGGAAGGAAGTGCCGACCGCTGTGTCAACTGCCCGGTACGCAATGGCTGTCCTGCCAACGCAGAAGAAATGTATATGCGCAATTTCCGGGAAAACGGACCCGGCTGGCCCTGCAATGTGGTGACCGGAGGCGTTCCCACGGAGGAAACGCTCAGCTCTGCCCTGGAAAAGGGACCCTACGGCAGATGTGTCTTCCGCTGCGACAATGATGTTGCGGACCATCAGACGGTACATATGGAGTTTGATGGCGGTGTGACAGCATCCTTCTATCTGTCTGCATTCAGCAATGTGACCCACAGAACGATTTGTGTGCAGGGAACCTTGGGCGAAATTTGGGGAGATTCCGAAGAGAATTGTATCCATATTCGCCAGTACGGTAAGCAGGAGCAGACAATCGCACTGACGGCAGATACAGGCAACTTCTCGGGACATGGAGGCGGTGACGCTGGAATGATGGAGCAGTTGTGCCGAATGGTTGCCGAAAGCGACATGAAAGCACTGACCGGCATTGAGGCTTCCGTGGAGAGCCATGTGATGGCCCTTGCGGCGGAGGAGAGCCGGGTAAACGGCGGCATCCCCATCGAACTGGATGCGTTTATGAAAAGTGTGCTGTGATTCATATGAGAATACATTGCATTGTGCAGTCTGAAATACAAACACAGTAGAGGGGTGAAAAGAATGAAACTGAACAAGGGCGAAACAATTCTGTTTATCGGCGACTCCATTACGGATTGCAACCGTGGCCGACAGGAAGATATCTATGCCTGGGCACCGCTGCATCACGGAACCAGCTATGTTTCGGACGTAGAAGCAGAACTGCTGATCGCCTACACTGATCTGGGAATCAAAATTTTGAACCGGGGCACCGCGGATAACACCATTCGGGATCTGAAGGAACGCTGGCAAAAGGATGTCATGGACTGGCAGCCGGATTGGGTGTTCGTTTTCATCGGTATCAATGACGTCTGGAAACAGTTCCAGTATCCGAATGTCGCTGATAGGTGGATCCAGCCGGAAGAATATGAGCGAACCTACCGGGAACTGATCGAGCAGACCAAGAGCGCGGTACGAAAAATGGTTTTGGTGACCCCATACTATCTGGAACTAAACCGGGCAGAACCGATGCGTATTCGGATGGAAGAGTATGCGGATATCGTTCGTCGACTGGCCCGGGAATATGACCTTGAAATTGTGGATCTGCAGCCTGCATGGGATGCGCTTCTGGAGCGGATGTACAGTCAGCAGATCGCCTATGACCGTGTGCACCCCAATCACGTGGGTCATGTATACATAGCCAAGCAGATTATGAAACTTCTCGAGAGTGAATGAAGGAGTAATGAATATGGATATTACATATGCCAAGCTGAGAGATAAGATTTTAGGTTGCTGGAACGGCAAGAATGTGGGTGGTGTCCTCGGTGGTCCCTATGAGGAATACCCCAGAATGGTGCATGATGTGCACTTCTATGCCCAGGACATCAATGGCAATCCCCCCGGAAACGATGACCTGGACCTGCAGTTGGTATGGCTGCACGCGGCAGAACAGTACGGCAAGCGCCTGGATGCCCGTGTGCTGGCAGATTACTGGATGTCCTATATTTACCCCAACTGGTCCGAGTATGGCATGGGTAAGCGCAATCTCCGGGCCGGAATGCAGCCTCCGCTGTGCGGTTATGTAAGCAATCCTTATAAGGATAGCAACGGTTCCTGGATCAGAACGGAAATTTGGGCCTGCATGGCACCCGGACATCCTGAAATCGCTGTCCGATATGCCTATGAGGATGCGATCATTGATCATGCAGAGGAAGGTGTCTATGCAACGGCATTCTGCGCAGCAGTGGAAAGCGCTGCGTTTGTGGTGTCTGACAAACGGGAACTGATTCGGATCGGTTTGTCCTATATCCCCGAAAACTGCCTGACGGCACAGGCAATCCGTCTGGTTGAGGAATGCTATGATGCAGGCAAGGACTGGAAGCAAACTCGTTTTGAGCTGTTCACCCAGTTCCCCGGCACTTTCGGTGTCGGCTTTACCAAGCAGACAGACCTGCCGAAGGATCTGCCCGCCGGTACGCCCGGTATGGATGCCCCCAACAATCTGGGTATTATCGTTCTGGGTCTGCTGTATGGCGAGGATGATTTCGAAAAGAGCCTGTGCATCACAGTTAATTGCGGCGAGGATACGGACTGCACGGCGGCAACGGTTGGTGCAATTTTCGGTATCATCCACGGCAATGACGCGCTGCCGGAGAAGTGGCTGAAGCCTCTGGATGGCGTGATCAATACCTGCTGCATTGACCTTTCCACCACCATTGAGATCCCTGCGAATGTACAGGAACTGACTGACCGGGTAATCAAGTGCATTCCTGTCTTCGTGGACCGTGATGACTTCGCCTTTGAGGATGGCGGCGTGGCTGTTCGCTTTGCAAAGGATATGTACTGTGCACCGGAATATGTCTACATTCCCCATATTGCCGGTCACAAAAAGAGCCACCGCCTGCCTGTAAAGACATTGGTTGGTTTATCTCCGTTTTGTGTCCGCTATGAATTTGGCTCGGTGGGTGTGATCCTTGACTATTGCGGAGAACCTTTCCTGAGCGTGGGAGAAACTAGAGTGGTCAAGCTGACACTGTGGGATGCAAATGACCATACTGTTCCCGGACAGTGGGCAAACGTGAAGCTGTATGCAGACGAAGGCGTGCAGCTTCCCAATGGATGTTATCTGTCTGCCCCCTTGCTGACCACTTATCAGACAAAGACGGAATTCGAGATTCCCGTTACCCTTGAAGCAATTACCGGACCGAATATCAATATCCTGCTTGATATTACGGTTCCCGGCCGTGCTACCAGCGGAACTGCAAAGCTGACCTTCTATCCCGGTAAGTACCGGCACGTTTAAGAAATGCCGATGCGCCTGCCCTCAGGGCAGGCGCATCTATTTTTTGTTAATCCCCCAGACTTTTTGTTTATTTCGCAGGGTGGCAGCAGATGGTAAAATACAGATACACCCAATTGGTATCAGGAGGATTACCCGATGGAATATGCATTTAAGCTGGTCAGCAGCTTGGAAAAAGTATTTTTTGACAGGCCGGATTCCATGACCGGCTATACCCACGGCAGCATGCTGAAAAATGAAATACATTCCTTCCAGCTGGTCGGCTGGTTCGATGATCCTGATGAGAGGGTACAGACGTGTCATCTACAGGTGGAATCTACGCTAGCACCTTACATTCGGGTGTACAAAATCGGATATGTTCCCGGAATTTTGCCGGCAA
>SVKV01000031.1 GCA_015068305.1 Oscillospiraceae bacterium | reverse complement strand
AGGCACCTCTGTAAAGTCCATAAAACCATGGTGCTGTGCGGCATGAAGAAGTCCGGCGATCCGCAGCACCGCACCTACATACTTGCCCGCCCAGTCGGTGATCTCTGCCAGATCCGTGCGGAAACGTTTTTCGGTGTCCCGAAACAGCCGTTCCAGCACTGCGGTTGCTTCTTCGGAAAGTGTGATCGGTTCTTCCCGTTCATCCACTTCCAGCATGGAGCGGATCAGCTTGGTATATCCAATTTTGACAGATTCGGCGATGGGTGTCGTATAGAAGTCCCGGTCACCAAGAGAGGATCTGGGAATGGCATAGAGGAACCGGGCGGTCAAACCACGACCACGGAAAGTTCCGTTGGTCATCAGTCCGTTCAGCACCTCCGGCTGTACTGCCAGCAGCATGGTCAGAGTAGGATGGAAGATACTTTCACTGGTTCTACCAATCCGATCCACACGGATAGTGTCACCGCTATGACCTTTCAGAAACACATCGATGTTGACGTTCTTTGTGTAGATGCCATTGAGGATGTCAAAGATGCCACCTTCGGCAGACACAATGGCTGCCTTGCTGTGATTTTCTGCCAGCACCGAGGCCAGCTTCTCCGCTGTCACATCATCCACGAACAGCTTCAGCGGCTGTGTTTCCTGAATAGCGGAAATTTCCTTTGCCTTGTCTGCCAGTTCTGAGGCATCGGCTTTTCCCTTGGACACCCTATCCTCCAGCATCCGGCGCTCCTTTTCCAAAACGGATTTCTTCATCTGACTTTCGATGATCTTTGCGTCCATGGCACTGTTGATCTCCTGCTCGTATTCCTCCAAAGGAAAGGTCATCAGGGAGATGACTGCGGATTTTCTCTCTGCGGGAGGGAGAACGATGACACAGTAGGTGTTCAGCGGCTCAGACCAGTCCGGTTTACCCCAGATCCGGTATTTGCCTTGCAGACAGATCGAGAGAATCGCCAACGATGCCACTGCTGCCATGTCTACAGAGGCCTGGGTTGTTTCCGCCACCGCTTCGACATAGTCACGAACCGCAGGTGGCAACGTGTCCGTCGGAAACTCCGGGAGGTTAAAGTCATCGAAGGGAATGGGTGTTTCCCACTGAAGGGGACCAGTGCCGTTGTAAGCCTCGGGAGAAACATAGCCGGGAGTGCTGCACAGCTTTTTGAAGAATTTCTGACAGCTTCCCCAGATGGTTTCCAGCTCCGCATCTTCCAGGGGAGGATCACATTTTTCTGCCTCCCGGAAGAATCGTTCCCTGGCATCATCCGTATCACCGTAACGCTTGATGATCCGGGCACCGGTTTTGCTCATGGCACTGTTGCGGCTACCCTCCGGAATAGTGGTTCCCAGTTCCGCAAAGGCTTGTTCGCTTTCATATTCTGCCAGGAAGGTATTCAGGGTGATAGTGCCGGGATGGAACAATACCTGGGGATTTTCCGTACCAAAGAGAAACCGGGCCGCATCCATGGCATTGGAATCAAAGAAGGGGTATGCCGCCGACACACGCTTTTTCAATTGGACATAGGCATTGGGATCGGTCGTAGGATCAATGAGAAAAATGACATGAAACCGGGGCCGGGCAGACTTTTCTCCCTTGGGCTTCATATGGTGGCGGCTGTAATGAATGAGATACGTTACACCCGTGAAGAAACTATCCAGGTCTTCCGCTGTGATCCACAAGTTGGAATCATTAGAATGGTCATTATCACAGTCCATGGGCAGTGCGTTGGTGCGAAGGAATGTTTCAACACTGCGGTAGTTGTTTCGGTATTCCGCACAGACCAGATCCCGGAAAAATGCCGCCACAGCGCTCTTTTCATCTGTGATCTCTATGCGGTTGGGGTACATACAGTTTTGGGCATTGCCTCTTTCGTTTGCTGTATAGACCGTAAGAGGTGCTACATTTGTCATGGTGCTAACTCCTTTCTTTGGTGGTAGGCTTTTCTGTTATACTTCGATGCCGGATTTTTGCCGGAGCCAGTAACGGAAACCTTCCGTGGGGATCAGGATGCGGGTGCCGATGCGGATCGTGGGGAATCCCGGCTCTTTCACCAATTCGTATGCCTTCGGCAGGCTGATGCCCATCTGCTGGGCAAGTTCTTGTACACTCAGTACGGATTTTTCTGTCATAGCATTTCCTCCTTGCTCAATTACTGCTGTTTTCTTATGGAGGTAACGATCGCTGTCGTATATTTTACTATCGATTTACTTAACTACGACTTGTATCGTCACTTTATGGAGTTAAGATAGCACAAACGTTCGCCTATGTCAATACCTTTTCGTATAAATAAATACGATAGTTGTAAACTTTATATAATACAGTGCCGATTTAGCATTGACAAATAACGATTTTAGTGTTACTCTTGCTGTGAGGTGATTCATATGACAATGGGTGAACGTATTAAGCAGCTTCGTAAGGAGAAAGGTATGACCCAGACCGATTTGGCTCATACCCTGAATGTAACCAAAGGCACCGTGTCTACTTGGGAAACCAACAGCCGTGTTCCCGGCTTTGATACTCTGAACGCACTGAGCGATCTGTTCGAAAGGCGCCTGGACTACATCATGGGCCGCTCTGATGACGCTACCCCCACCACGCAGAATGAGGATGATCTGGAAGATTTAGCCCTTTCTCAGGTGGAAGCCGACCTGACGGAATACGCACTGAAGTATGCCCGGCTGGATCAGTACGGACGGGATGCCGTGGAAGCCATCATCCGGGCAGAATATAACAGATGTCGCAACGAGAACACATTGTGCCCCACCACGGCATACTCCGGTCATATTTCTATTAAACGGGAAGAAGCAATGGAATAAAACGCAAGCAAAATACCCCTGCTACTTGTAGTATCCTTCATCAGGAACTTCAAATAGCAGGGGTACTCAATTATTAATTTGAAAATTCATTTTAAGTATAATTGTTTTTGGATAGCTGCATATTAAAATTTTACTGTTGCATATGCGCTATTCCACCCTCATCATCCGGTAGCCGATACCGATATGTGTCTGGATATACTGGGCATCCGGGTCTTTTTCTATCTTCTTGCGTAAGGTTGCCATATGCACCCGCAATGACGCCATGTCGCTTTCCCAGGAGCTGCCCCAGATTTTATCGGTCAGATAGGTGTGGGTCAATACCTTTCCAACATCCTTGGTAAGCAAACACAGGAGCTTATATTCTGTAGGTGTCAGTTTCAGCACCTCACCCTTCAGGAAGGCACAGCCTGCACCGTAATCAATGGTCAGACTTCCATTGCGGAATACAGATTCTCCGGTCCTGGCTGAGGCGGAGGATATTCTGCGCTGGGCCACACGAAGCCGGGCCAGCAGTTCTGTTACAGAGAATGGCTTGGTCAGATAATCGTCTGCACCGGCATCCAGAGCGGATACCTTGTCGGAGTCCTCGCTTCTTGCACTGATGACGATAATGGGTATCTGGGACCAGGTACGAATCCGCCGGATGATTTCCACACCATCCAGATCCGGCAGTCCCAGATCCAGAAAGACAATGTCCGGCTGCTGGGTGGTGGCCGCCATGATGGCTGCTTCTCCATTGGACGCTGCGATGTATCGATAGTCATTGGATTTCAGGGTGGTGGTGATTAAATTGCGGACGGTAGGGTCATCTTCCACCACCAAAATCAAAGGCTTATTCATGGACTTCTACCTCCCCGGCAGGAATGGAAACGGTAAAGACCGCACCAGCGGGCTGATTATCAGAAACGGTGATCTCGCCGCCATGGGCAGCTACGATGGACTTGCACAAACTCAGTCCCAGCCCCAGGCTACGGCGGCTGTCGGCAACGGCTGTGCTTCCGGTATAAAACATCTGAAATACCTGCTGCTTTTCCCCGTCCAGGATACCGGGGCCGTTATCGGAAACGCCGAAAACAGCCTCCGTGTCTTCCTGTCTGGTGAAAATGAGGATGTGGGAACCCACAGGTGTATACTTGATGGCATTATCCACCAGATTGATGATCACCTGAACCATCAGACGGGCATCGCACTGGGCCAGCAGCAGCTCATTCTGATGCTCCACGGTGATATGGTGTTCGGATGCTTTCCGGCTGATGTGCTGCATGGCTTCGGAAACGATTTCCTCTGCCAAATGGGGCTGCATTTTTAGTTCCATCCTGCCCTCTCCGATTTTTGTGACTGCCAGAAGATTCTCCACCAGATTTTGCAGCCATGCGGAATCATCGTAAATATCCTCATACATCTGCCGTTTGGTCCCAGCATCCAGCTCCTCTCCGTCAGACAGGAGGATGCTGGCATTACCGGAGATGGTGGTCAGAGGGGTCCGCAGGTCGTGGGAAATGGAACGCAGCAGGGTTGCCCGGAGCTTTTCGTTTTCCGCCCGTAGGGTAGCTTCCTCTTTTTCCCGGGCATTGCGGCTGTTCTCCAGTGCCAGGGCGCAATCGCCCAGAATGGACAGCAGGACGCTGTTTTCAAAGGCTTCCAGGGGTTCGTTTCCCTCCACGATCACGGTACCATACACCTTCTCCTGGCTTTTGATGGGATAACGCAGGGCATTCTTTCGATTGCTGGCAGTGACACCCGGAAGGACAGAGACTGTTCGGCCCAGAAGCTTTGTTACCTGGGTCCTAGCAGTCTGGAAGATCTTATCGTCATTGGGTGCCTTTTGCAGCATTTGGCTGGTCTCAAACAGCAGATTAGTGCGGTAGGCCGCTTGAGCAGACTGTTTGACCTGACTCTTTAAGCGATCAGTCAGAGTACCAACGATCAAGGCTGCCACCACCATAATCAGGAAAGTCAGGGGTGCGCCATGCTCATGGACCCGGAGAGAGAACTTAGGTGTGGTGAAAAAGAAATTGAATACCAGCACACCGCCGATGGCAGAAAGGACATAGCTGCTGCGGGTGGAGGTCGCCATGGAGGTCAGCAACACCGCCAGCAGATAGACTGCTATAATATTCGCTTCCGTAAAGCCCACCTTGGAAAAACCATAGCTCAGAATCGTTGCCAGGATCAGAATTCCGATGGTCAGCAGCCAGTCCCGGAGGGCCAGTTTGAAATTGAATTTGGGCGGTGCTGTTTTGGGACGGTAACTGCCGTCCACACTGGCATCGGGGATGATATGGATATCCAGATTCGGGGCAATGGCAGTGAGCTTTTCCGTCAGGGTGGGCTTGCTCCAGGGATGCTTCCGGGTGGCAGCGCTTCTGCCTACCACGATTTTGGTGACACCGGAGAGCCGGGCATACTCTGCGATCTGATAGGAAACATCATCGCCGAAAACCGTTTCCACAGTGGCTCCCAGCGTTTGTGCCAGTTCCGTGTTGGCCCGGAGCCGTTCTTTGTTTTCCTCACTTAAGGCTTCATAATTGGGTGTCCGGACAAACAGGGCCGTGAATTTACAGCCGAAAGCCGCCGCCATGGTGGCAGCGGTTCGGATAATACGGGCATTGGAGGGCGCAGAAGACAGGCCCACCAGAATATGTTCCTCCATATGCTCCCCTCCTTTTGCTTTTCTTCATTATAACATAGATATTTCGGAATTTCTATCTGCGGTAAAATTTATCTAACAGGTCACCCCAACCCAGAAGTTTGCTAAACAGATAGACTTGCCCACCGATAAAGCTGATGACGGTCATCACCAGCCAGATCTCGTTGTTGATCATCAAATCCGGAAGCACTTCTGAATATCCTTATACTTACCCATGACCATCAGGGACTTGCCCTCACACAGCAGGGTATCGGGGGTGATAAAGGAATCCAGTTTGCTTCCACACTTCACAGCCAGAATATTGATATTGAACTTTTTTCGGATGTCCAGACCGCCGACGGTCTTACCCATCCATGGTTTGGGAATGGTCACTTCGAAGATGGCGTGGTCACCATCCAGCTCGATGTAATCCAGAATATGGTTGGCGCTGTAGCGGATCGCCGTCCACCGGGCCATCTGTTTTTCCGGGTAGACCACTTCATCGGCACCGTTACGCAGGAGGAACTTTTCCTGTACATCGGTAGCTGCCCGGGAAACTACCAGTTTTGCCCCCAGCTCCTTCAGAAGCGACGTGGTTTCCAGAGAACTCTGGAAGTCATTACCGATGGCAACGATGCACACATCGAAATTATCTACACCAAGAGATTTCAGAAAGCTCTGACTGGTGGAGTCGCCGATCTGGGCGCTGGTGACATAGGGGAGCATTTCCTGCACCAGTTCCTCCTTGTGATCCACCGCCATAACCTGGTGATTTAAGTCCCGGAGTTTCATGGCAATGTGCTTGCCAAAGCGCCCAAGACCAATCAGCAATATGGATTTCATACTATTCCCTCCTATCCGACTGTGATCTTCTCCAGAGGTAGTCTGGAGAGGGTATTTTTCGTTGCTGGCAGTGTTGCGAAGATCAAAGTCAGTCCGCCAACTCTGCCGAAGAACATAAGACATATCAAAACCAGCCGGGAAACCGTTCCCAAGCCGGGGGTGATTCCAAGGGTCAGACCCACCGTTCCCACTGCTGAAGCACTTTCAAACAGACAGGTCATCATGGGTAAATTTTCTGCCCGGCTGATGATCATGCCGCCTGCAAGGAACAACATGATGTACAAAAGAAATACGGTAACAGCATTTTTCACGGTATCATCCGCGATCCTGCGGCCAAAGAACTGTCCGTTTTCCCGTTTCCGGAAGACTGCTACCGCGCAGGCTGCCAGTACGGCAAAGGTGGTGGTCTTCATACCGCCGGCCGTTGAGCCGGGGCTGCCGCCAATGAGCATCAGTCCGATAGTAAGGGTCTGTCCGGTTTCGCTAAGTACCGTCAGATCTGCTGTATTGAAGCCTGCGGTTCTTGGTGTTACGGACTGGAAAAGTGATAACCAGATGCGTTTTCCTATCGGCTCTGCCGCAAACTCGAAAAAGAAGAAGTAAATTGCGGGGATGATCAGCAGAATGCCGGTAGTAGCTAGGATCACTTTGCTCTGCATCCGATAACGTCTGATATGAATGCCGTTCTGACGAATATCCTGCCAGGTTAAGAATCCGATGCCGCCCATGATGATCAGAAGCATAACGGTGATATTCACCACCGGGTGTGAGGCATAGGCAGACAGAGATGAATAGGGACTGTTCGTGCCCATCAGGTCAAAGCCTGCGTTACAGAATGCGGAAACAGAATGGAAAACCGCCAGCCAGATGCCCTTCATTCCGTATTCCGGGATGAACACAGTCATTAGCGCCAATGCTCCCAGCAGTTCAAAGAGGAAAATACCCTTTAGAATGAAGCCGGTAAACCGGACGATGCCGCCCACATGGTGGGCAGAGACCGCATTCTGCATGGTGCTTCGCTGCATGAGAGATATCTTCTTGCCGGAGGCCATGGTAATGGCTGCGGCTACGGTAATAACACCCATACCGCCGATCTGGATCAGCAGCAGGATCACCGTCTGACCAAACGCCGACCAATGAGTCGCCGTGTCATGCACCACCAGCCCCGTCACACAGACTGCGGATGTGGAGGTAAACAGGCAGTCAAGAAATGGTGTGACCGTGCGTGTGTTGCTGGAAACCGGGAGCATCAGCGCCAGGGCACCCAACGCAATCACAAAGGCAAAACCAAGGAGAATGATCTGCGAGGAACTAATTTGTCGCCTATAGAACAGCGCCCACATGGTGATACCCCCTTTCTTTGGTATCATCATACAATTTAAGGCATAAAAAGGGTGTTAAGAGTGTGGTCAATGGTATAAAGATTGTATAAAGATTCTTAAAATAAAGGTTATAATTTCATTTCGTCCTTTCTGTCCCTATTGTCCCGAGGGTTCCGTCCGAAAATGGCTGGTGCATCACAATTCAGATTCCGGAATATGCTGATATGAGGTGATCTAATGCAACATTGCAGAAAATGTCCGGATGCTGTGGCGCAAATCCGGGGAGGTGTGGAAGTACCCAAATTATCCGGATGTATTCGTTTTTATCAGCAGAAGGGCTGCGTGTTAATTGTGGCGGAGATTTTGGGACTGCCCAGGGAAAGTGAGACAGGGTTCTTCGGTTTTCACATCCATCAGGGAGAAAGCTGCTCCGGAACGGACTTTTCCGGAACAGGAAGTCATTACAATCCTGCGGATCAGGTGCATCCAAAACATGCAGGTGACTTACCACCGTTGATGTGTTGCCGGGGAAACGCATACCTGGCTGTAAAAACGGATCGGTTTACTGTGCATGATATTATTGGAAAAACGGTAGTCATACACAGCGATCCAGATGACTTCCATACTCAGCCTGCTGGCAATGCCGGACGGAAAATCGCCTGCGGTGTGATCTGCAAGGGGTGATAACAATTTGCGCTTGGAATAATATGATAATGATGCAGACCAAAACAGGTGGTGCATCCCCCACAAGGCTGTGCATTGTATCAACTTGTGGTACCTTTGCCAGAAAGAAAACCCTCCGCTTTCGCGGAGGGCTTTTTCTTTCTGGAATGGATGGGATTCGAAAGGCCGTTCAGAAAACATGCCGGTGGCATGTTTTTAGGCCGTGGGAGAATCCCCCGGTTCCGGGACACAGCCGGTACGGCTGCGGAACGGAATCGGATCCCTTATCCACCCGATGATAGTCCGGTGGACACTGATTTCGCCCGGGGGAGAATCCATAAAAGACTGACGGCACTTCGTAAGGAGTCTTGGCGGTCTTTTATCATTTTGCAAATGTATGATTGGAATACAAAAACTCCCTGTACCGCAATACAGGGAGTCTTCGTCAGAAGGGAATATATGAAACGGCAATTATGCCTTGGTCTCGGTTTTCAGCATGGGGCGGATCTTGGTCAGACACAGAACCACACCGATGACGGTAACGATACCGGCAGTCAGGAACACGCCGTTGACACCCTTCTGCACAGTATCTGCGGTGACACCGGAAGCGGTACACACACCATAGATGGCACTGTAAACCGCAGCAGCGATGGAGGCAGACAGGGAGTTGGCGAAGTTGATCATGGAGGTGCCGATGCCGATATCCTCGGTCTTCAGAACACTCTGGGCGGCGGGAGTGAAGGAGATGCCACGGAAGGATTCACCAACACCGGAGACGGTGATGACAACAAAATAGACGATGATGTACCAGCCGGCCTGCACGGTGAAGCCCATTGCCAGCAGAGGAATGGCGAACAGCAGCGTAGAGAGGAACATAGCCTTCCACATATTGGCCTTCTTCTTGGCCATCCATGCACCGGCAATCGCGGGCAGGATCATGGTGACAATGGTCTTGGGGAACTGGAGCATACCGGACAGGGCCACGGAGGTCTTGATGACCTGCTGTGCACCCAGAGGTGCGTAATTGTCAACGGCGCCGCGGCCGAAGTAGCAGATGGCACCCACCAGCAGGAACAGCAGATAATCTCTCTGTTTGAACAGCTTGATGGGGATGATGGGAGCTTCAATGGAAGCTTCGTGTTTCAGCAGGACAACCACAAAGACAACGCCCACCAGGAAGACGATGCCGCTGACCAGAGCGCTCCAGCCCAGAGTGGTACCACTTAAGGACAGGGTCACACAGGGCAGTGAGATGGCCATGAGCACGATACCCTTGTAGTCAATGGCAACCTTCTTGCCGGACTTGTCATTGGGATAGCACAGACCGATCAGCAGAATACCAACCACCAGGGGAACTGCAGGGAACAGGATAGCTGCATTCAGCATACCCATATCGGTCAGGATACCGGCAAGAATGGAGCCGCCGGTGCCACCGATGGCCAGAGCCATGGTCAGATAGCCCATAGCCTTGGGAACGTTCTTCTTCTCGTTGATCAGGCCCATGATGATATAGGGTGCGGAAACGTAAGCGCCCTGGGAGAAGCCGACACCGAAGCAGCAGATCAGCAGAACCAGAACATTGGAGGAGAAGGCGATGCCGACACCGCAGACCAGGTTGATCAGACCTGCCACAACGACGACAGCCTTACGGCCAAAGATATCACCCAGCTTGCCGCCGATGGGAGACAGCAGGGTAATGCCCAGGGAAATGCACAGGCCAACCAGACCTGCATAGCTCATGCCATCCAGACGCTGCAGAATGGGGGGAACCAGAGTCATCAGTGCCAGACCGTAGCAGGCAACGGCAACGGTCAGCATGATGGCGCCAAACTGTACAAGGTTCTTTTTGCCCTTGGGCAGCGGGATAATGGCGGTGGAATTTTCGTTTGCCATAATTGGTAATTCTCCTAACTTCTTTAATTTGAAATGCCGTGAGACATTTTCTTACTTGTTGTTCTTCAGCCACTCAGTTGCGCAGTGGGCGTAGCAGGCGGCGCCCATGGGGCACACATCCTCGTTGAACTGAACCTTGGGGTTGTGGGCAGGTGCCAGGCCCCGGTCATCCAGGAAACCTGCAGACAGGTACATGAAGGTGCTGGGGATCCGCTCAGCGATGGAAGCGAAGTCCTCGGAAGCGGAGGCGGAAATGCCGGGGTAGGGCATGGCGCCGGGGATACCCATGGCAGACATATATCCCACAAACTCACCCGTCAGCTTGGGATCACACACCAGAGGTGCCACACCGGATGGACGCTCGATCTCCACAGTGCCGCCGTATACGGCAGCGGTGCGTTCTGCAACTTCCTGCATACGGCGAACCAACAGTTCCCGGGAAGCCTTATCATTGGAGCGGATGGTGCCTTCCAGAACGGCAGACTCGGGGATGATGTTGGGGGCAGAACCGGCGTTGAACTTGCCGATGGTCAGAACGTTTGCCTTGGCAGGATCCACTTCCCGGGCAATGAGGGATTCCAGGCCCATATAGATATGGGCAGCGATATTGATGGGATCGATGCCGGAATGGGGGTAAGCACCGTGGGAGCCCTTGCCATGGACTGTGATTTTGAAGCCGTCCACAGAGAACATCATGGTACCGGTGGCATTGTACATATAAATACCCACAGGCATCTTGCCAGAGGTGACATGGTAGGCCAGAGCAGCATCGGGAACAGGATTCTCCAGAATGCCGTTTTCGATCATGTCCTTTGCGCCCTCAAAGGTCTCCTCTGCAGGCTGGAACATGAACTTGACAGTACCTTCCAGATTTGCTTCGTTTTCCTTCAGCATTTTGGCAGCGGTCAGCAGCATGGCAACATGGAAGTCATGGCCGCAGGTGTGTGCTTCGGTGCCGGTGGGACAGGCAAAATCCAGACCGCTCTCTTCTGCCATAGGCAGCGCATCCATATCAGCCCGGAGAAGGATGCACTTGCCGCCTTTGCCAACGGTGGCCGTGACACCATGACCGCAGGGCTTGGCGTCAATCCCCAGTTTTTTCAGTTCCGTCAGCACATATTCCTGACCTTTGGGCATATTCAGACCCACTTCGGCATTGGTATGGAACCAGCGGCGGTGTGCGATGGTTTCTTCCTTCAGGGCAAGGGCTCTTTCATAATAGTTCATAAGCAGCATCCTTTCGTTGTTCCTGTAACAGATAATTATGGTATATTTATGGAATACTGCATTCAGTATATCAGCAATGGAAATAATCGTCAACATCACTTCCGAAATTCTACGATAAATCAAAAAACCGAAACAGGTCTTTGTGAAAAATCAACAATCGCATATGCAGCAAAAAACGCTTCCACAGAAAATGGAAGCGTTTTTTGAATTTAGGGAATAT
The DNA here is from genome assembly GCA_015068305.1 of Oscillospiraceae bacterium. GTDB lineage: Bacteria > Bacillota > Clostridia > Oscillospirales > Oscillospiraceae > Faecousia. Next base: position 12,939 of record SVKV01000031.1, on the reverse strand, counting down.
GAACATCAAAATCCAGCGCATAAATCTGGATCGGGCGGCCCCGGGAATGGCTGGTCTGGGTATAAACCGGTTTTGCTGCACCGCCCTTGCACAGGTTGAGCATAATGCGGTTTGCATTGCGTACGGTGGTATCCATCTGTCTGGCCAGCTCCTGGGTCGTGATTTTATCCGAGCCGGTGCTTCGCATGATGGAGATCAGCTTTTGAATTGTCATAGCAGAAAGATTACATTGTTTTGCGATCTTGCCCACATCCGGTAAAGACAGGGGAGAAATGACCATCCGCTTTTCAGAATTCAGCGGCCCAATCAATGTGCCGTTGCTGTCAACAAAAAAAGACTTTCCAACGATTTTTGCTTCCTTGGATGCAACCTGAACATTGTTCATGGCGTGGGAGATCGTGGTGCCGACACCGTATCCCACTGCTACGGAAAAATCCAGAGAATCCTCCAGATGTGATGAGATCTGGCAGTTTTGAAATTCATTTGTGAGAAAACGAAGGATTTGCATGGATGTGATCATTGTACAGCAGCTTTGGGTTTTCTGCAAAACACAATCAATCAAATTTTCATGAATGTATTGCTGCAGACAATCGTGCAGCCGCTGCATCTGCTCCGGATACTCCGCCGTGCTGTGACGGGGAAATGCCTGAATGATGGCGGGATGATTCTCATGGAGATGATTCAGCTCGATTCTTATCAGCGCATCGTTGACCAGCCTTTTCAGATGGCCATCCGAAATAAAGGGGCAGCGGAATGGGATACCACGTTCCTGAAGCGCCGGAACGATACTGGCATAAAGGCACAGCACCATATCGATGCTCTTTTGATCCCAGAGAGAGATGATCCGATCCAGGATGATCTGCTCCAGACTGCTACCGTCCCGGCCTGCAGCAGATTCGGTCAGCTTTTTGTTCCGGCCGATGATGGGCGCCATGCTGTCAAGCTTCAGAAAATCCACAACGGAATATCCGCAGTCCAGAGGAACCAAAAAGTCCACGGCGATCCGCCGAAAATCCAGATTCTGCGTTTCAATGGCCATCCTCAGGATATCCCGGTGGAGGGCATCCGAGTCGACCTGATAGGCAACAACCTGCTTCTGGTTTTTGGGGTATTTCATATCGATCCTGTGCTTGGCGCTGGTTCCCGTAACGAACACGGCATCGTACAAGTCTGCGTACTGATCATACACCTGCGTGATATGGTCGAAATTATCGTAGGCAATCACTTTTGTCCCGCAGCCCAAATTCAACCGGCTCAGTGCATTGACGGTAGGCTGAAAGAAATAGTGGTTGGTAAGAAACAGTAACTTTACCTGCATGAGACCACCCCCATGGCATTATACCGAATAGTGTTCTAAAATTCAATAGAGTATTCCGAAAAATATCGGATTGCTTAGATTTGACTGTGCTTTTTTGTAGCAAATAACGAAATGCCATTATGCCTGTTGAAAAAGATTTTGAGCTCGTTGACAAAGCAGAAAAAATCATATATTTTTATATATGACGTATTCTATAAATATTCCATAAATATATCTTCCGTCATAATGACGAAAGATATGCTGCGGAGTGTGGAAGGTGCGTAAACTTTATAGGTAGAAAGGAAAAAAAGTATGGTAACCATCAAAGACATAATTAACAGCCCGCTGCTGCTGGCACTGGTCATCGGCGGCCTGGCATACATCACCCTGTTTGCTGTGGTGTACCTGCTGAAGGCAAGAAAGCGCGCCTTGGAGCTGGGTATCACCAAGCAGGAGATCGCGGATGTGATCAAATCCTCTCTGATCTTCTCCATCGTCCCCTCCCTGTCCATCGTGATCGGTCTGGTGGCGCTGGCAGCCTCTCTGGGCACGATCTGGGCCTGGTGGAGACTCTCCGTCATCGGTTCCCTTTCCTTCGAGAGCCAGATCGCCAGTTCTCTGGCAGCTGCGCTGCAGTATTCCTCCACCACGGAGATGGTAGCAAATGCCTCCGGCCGTGAATTTGGCATCATTATGATCCTGATGAGTGTGGGTATGCTCTCCGGCTTCCTGATTCTGATCCCCATGGGCAAAAAGCTGATGACCTCCGTGGATAATTCCAAGCAAGGCAATGGCTGGAGCCAGGTTCTCTCCGGCTGCTTCATGCTGACGCTACTGGCTGTTTACGTTCCCATCCTGCTGATCTCCGATACGATTCAGGCACTGGTCATGATCACCGGCCTGATCGTTGCAATCGTTCTGGGCATCGTGGCAAAGAAACCCGGCTGGGGCTGGATGAACAACTTCATCATGGCAGGCTCCATGATCCTCGGCATGGTGTCCTCCCTGCTGTGGACCGCTATTTTCTAAGAAAAGGAGGATCATACAATGAGCAAGAAGAACAATCCTATTACGCTGGATCCCTTCCAGGCATGGTGTCACCGCTGGGGCCGTGTCGGCACAGTGATCGCGCTGGTCTACATGGTTGCGCTGCCCTTTATCGTTCTGAGTGTCTATGACTGTGTCCCCTCCATGGGTGAAGTATTTAATGTTGCTACCTTCGGCATTCTGGCGATCTACATCCCTGTTGGATTCTCTGAAGCCTTGTCCTACACCCCCCTGATGGGCGCATCCTCCTACCTTGGCTTCATCACCGGCAATATCATGAACCTGAAGCTGCCCTGCGCCGTGAATGCACTGAAGCTCACCGGCAAGCAGCCCAACACCCCCGAGGGTGATGTGGTTGCCTCCATTGCAGTTGCTGCCAGCTCCATTATGACCGTCGCCATTTTGACCGTTGCAGCCCTGCTGATTTCCTTTATCAGCCCTGTCTTTGAACTGCCTGCCGTCCAGACCATGTCCAGCTATCTGCTGCCTGCCCTGTTCGGCTCCATGACACTGGGTCTGTTTGCTTCCACCAGTGCCGGCTCCAAGGTGGTCAAGGGCGGCATGAAGGGTGTCATTCCCGTTATCATTCTGGTTTCTGTTATCACCCTGGCTGCCCGCCTCATCGGACAGGGCTCCATCATGCTGGGCATGGTCGGCTTTGTTATTTTGGTCATGCTGCCCATCTCCATCATCACTTCCCGTATTCTGTGGAAGAAGGGTAAAATTGTTGTTGTTGACAAAGAAGAGGCATAATTCTTATATTGAATCTCCCTCCTGATTCCACCCCGGCCAGTCCTCCTGCTGGCCGGGGTGCTTTTTTATGAGATACACAGATCCCTGCCACCGCAAGCTGTCAATCATATTGCCCACGGTCGATATCCTGCGCCAGATTGCTCTATATCACCTTTTACATTGACTGCTCATATTCTTCCTCCGTCTGGTAGCTGGGCTTCTGGGTTCCCTCAATTTTGAGACCCAGGGCCAGCTTCTTTTCATTGATCTGCTGCTTCAGCCTGTGGTCGATTTGTCCCTGTAAACTCTTCTGATGGGCTATGCACTTGTCGCCAATCAGCCTTGCTAAGGCACCGATGATCCCTTTGGTTAGCAAAAACAGGATTCCATTTCAAGATCCCACCTATGTGCCGCTGAATAAACACCCGGACAGAACGGGCGGCCAATGGCCGCCCCTACATTCTCAAAAGGGAAGTAATCTTTGAAAAAACATGGGCCGGTACGGCAAAGATTTGACGCAACAAGCTGTGATTTTTAGAAAAATGCGCCCTGCGCGCACAAAAGTACTTGACAGGTGGAAAATGCGGTGCTATTATGAGTCCATCATTTTTCATATGCCAAATGCGTTTGAGCAGAAAGAGTAGTCTGAACGAGGGCTGCAGAGAGTTGCCGGGTGGTGCAAGGCAATGGCCGGGAGTCAGATGAAGTTCATTCTGTGAGCAGTGTGTTGAACGGATCAGTAGGCACAACGGGTGCGACCGTTATATCGCTGAGGCTTTTCAGGCCCTGTGGAAATCCACCCGGCTGCGAAGTCAACAAGGCATATCCTGCGAAGGATATGCAAAGCAGAGTGGTACCACGTATTTCTACGTCCCTGTATTTGCAGGGACGTTTTGTTTTTGTATTTTCCGCCCATATTTGGACGCTAAATAAAAGATTCAAACAAATGGAGGAAAGAAACATGAAAAAGATTATTGCTATGACCATCGCCACCGTGATGCTGCTGGGCCTGCTGGCAGGCTGCGGCGGTACTGAGGCCCAGTACCAGGTGGGTGTCGTCCAGCTGATGCAGCACGTTGCCCTTGACCAGGCAACCCAGGGCTTCCAGGATGCTCTGAAGGAAAAGCTGGGCGACCAGGTTGACATTGATGTGCAGCTGGCCAGCGGTGAGACCACCGCCTGCACCACCATCGTGACCAAGTTTGTCAACGACGGTGTTGACCTCATCATGGGTAATGCAACCCCCGCCGTCATCGCCGCCAAGGAAGCCACCGCAACCATTCCCATCGTCGGCACCTCTGTGACGGATTATGTGGCAGCGGAAGCAGCCATTGTGGCTTCCAATGAAGCCCCCGGCGGCAATGTTACCGGCTATTCCGATCTGAGCGACATCGCAGCCCATGTGGATCTGACCAAAAAGCTTTGCCCCGATGCCAAGACCGTGGCCATCATCTACTGCTCTGCAGAGCCCAACTCCGTGATCCAGGGCAACCAGGCTGACGAACTGTACAAGGCAGCCGGCTTTGCCACCCTCACCCTGACCGCAAGCGACATCACCACCATTTCCACCGTGGTTACCTCCGCCTGCGAGCAGGCCGATGTGATCTACATCCCCACCGACAACCTCTTCGCTGAGAACATGGAGTCCGTTAAGAACATTGCCGAGCCCGCCAAGATCCCCGTGATCTGCGGCGAAGGCGGCATGGCCAATGCAGGCGGCACCGCTTCCGTGGCCATCGACTACTACGTTCTGGGCTACCGGGCCGGCGAAATGGCCTATGAAATCATGGTCAACGGCGCAGATCCCGCCACCATGCCCATCGGCTTCATGACCGCCGATGATATGGAGCTGATCATCAATGAGGAAAACGCAGCTGCCATCGGCCTGGTTATTCCCGAAGATCTGAAGTAAACACCCACACAGCCATCACCGGCGGGAGCGATCCCGCCGGTCATGATGCGCTTTGAGATTATCCTTCCACGGAGGTACACCATGTCCTTTCTCGTTTCCCTGTTAAAAATGCTGCCGGATGCGGCAGCCCAGGGCCTTATTTGGGGCATCCTGGCCATCGGTGTTTTCATCACCTATAAGCTGCTGGATTTTTCCGATCTGACTGTTGACGGCTCCATCTGCACCGGCGGTGCCGTTGCCGCGCTGCTGATCCTGAACGGCGTTCCCGTGGCCCTTGCCATGGTGGCCGCATTCTTTGCCGGCGCTCTGGCGGGTCTTCTGACCGCGATTCTGCATACCCGGATGGGCATCCCGCCCATTCTGTCCGGAATCCTGACCCAGCTGGCCCTGTATTCCATCAATCTGCGGATCATGGGCAAATCCATGCTGGCCGTCAGCGTGGATAAGTTTGACCTTCTGGTCAGTGTCCGCAATCAGCAGACCTCCTGCCTGGTGGCCCTTGTGTTTGTGGCAGCCATTATTGCGGTGCTGTACTGGTTCTTCGGCACGGAGCTGGGCTGCGCCATCCGGGCCACCGGCGCCAACGGCAACATGAGCCGGGCCCAGGGCATCAACACGGATACCATGAAGCTGGCAGGCCTGGTCCTTTCCAACGGTCTTGTGGGCCTCAGCGGTGCGCTCTATACCCAGTACCTGGGCAGCGTCACCGTGAATATGGGCCGCGGCGCCATCGTCATCGGCCTGGCCGCCGTGATCATCGGTGAGGTTTTGTTCAGCAAGATCTTCCGGAATTTCGCCCTCCGTCTGGCCGGTGTGGTCATCGGCGCCATCGCGTACTATGTGGTCATCGCGCTGGTGATCCAGATGGGTCTGAACACGGACGATCTGAAGCTGTTCTCCGCAGCTTTCGTTGCACTGGCACTGTATATCCCCCATTGGCGGGCAAATTATGCGGGAAAAGCCCTGCAGAAAGGAGAGAAGAACCATGCTTGATATCCGCGAAATTAACAAAACCTTTAACCCCGGAACCATCAATGCCAACCACGCCCTGAAGGATCTTTCTCTCCATCTGGCTGACGGAGAGTCCGTTGCGGTGATCGGCGGCAACGGCGCAGGCAAATCCACCCTCCTCAATGCCGTGGCCGGCGTGTGGAGCGTGGACAGCGGCAGCATCCATCTGGGCGGCGTGGATATGACCCACCTGCCGGAATACAAGCGGGCAAAGTATATCGGAAGAGTCTTCCAGGATCCCATGATGGGCACCGCGGCAAATATGCAGATCGAAGAAAATCTGGCCCTGGCTGCCAGACGCGGAGAGCACCGGGGCCTTCGGCTGGGCATTACCCGGGCGGAGCGGGAGCAGTTCCGGGAAATGCTGCGGATTCTGGATCTGGGTCTGGAAAACCGCCTCACGGACAAGGCAGGACTGCTCTCCGGCGGTCAGCGGCAGGCGCTGACGCTGCTGATGGCAACCCTGCGCAAGCCCCGGCTCCTGCTGCTGGATGAGCACACCGCCGCGCTGGATCCGAAAACCGCCGCGAAGGTGATGGAGGTCACCCGTACCCTGGTCAATCAGGACCGGCTGACCACACTGATGATCACCCACAATATGCGCGATGCCATCGAATACGGCGACAGGCTGCTGATGATGTACAACGGCCATATCGTTGTGGATGTTTCCGGCGAAGAAAAGAAGCATCTGACCGTGGAGCAGCTGCTGAATCTGTTCAGCCAGGCCTCCGGCTCCGATGAAGTGGACGACAAGCTGGTTCTGTCCTGATCCGGTCCCGGCAACTGAATAACGGAAAAGAATAACCGGCACCGCAATGGGTGCCGGTTATTTTCATAGGCCGGTGAAAAGAGAATCCTGAACATACCGGCCAAACCGCATGCTTCCCCTGTCTGCCGAAATATCCCCAGCTTTTTTCCGGGGCTTCTTGCTATTTCCCCCGGAGAAGCCAGAATAGATACCGCACACCCATATCCACACCGGCCCAGAAACCCTCCACGACCACCCCTACGAGCCGGCGGAGGAGGAAGACCATGTTCACGACCATCCCCAAGCGGGGGATCCGGCCTGAGGCCCGCTGATTTTAAATAACCTCAGGTATTCCCTTTTTGCAAATTCTTCCCCGGTTGCACACAGCTGTGCAACCGGGGTTCCCTTTTGCTCCTAATTGCAGAAGAAGGCTTCTGCCTTCTATTTTGCAAAGGAGGTAAATCCCGTGTTAACATTTGAATTTACCGGCGTGGAGGGCCGCATGACCCAAAGCGAGATCCTCACCTCCGGTATGGTGGGAAAGGAAGTTCAGATTCTCTTCGACGAAAGCTGGGCAGGCCTTTCCAGGACCCTGGTCTTCCGTTCCGGAGATATCTGCCGCACCGCCGACGGGGCGGAGTCTGTCGCCGTCATTCCGGAGGATGTGCTGGCCCGGCCCTTCCGCAAGCTCTATGTGGGCCTGTACGGCACCGACGAAACCGGCACCGTGGTCATTCCCACCATCATGGCCGAAGGACCCACGATCCGCTACGGCGCAGACCCCACGGAAAGTCCGGAAGGAGAGGATCTGCCTGTGTGGAAGAAGCTCCAGGAGCAGATCGGTGATCTGGCGCTGCTGAAAACCGACGATAAAACCTGTCTGGTGGCTGCCATTAACGAAAATTCTGAAAACCTGGCAGATCTTTCCGATGATCTCAGCAGCCAGCGGGCTCAGCTGGGACAGCTTTCCGATCTGGAAACCGACGCAAAGGACTCCCTGGTGGCTGCCGTCAACGAGCTCCATGCCAAACTGCAGCAGCCCGGTTCTGCCGGTACCGGCCTCAGCGAAGCCGCAGCAGCGCTGCTGGTGGAAATTCTCCGCCATGCCATTTACGATGGCGATCAGACCGGAAATATTGATGCTCTGGCTGCAGAACTGGGCCTTTCCGCCGGGGATCCCGGGGACGATGTGACCCCGGAAGAACCGGTTGTGACCCTGACCGATATCACCGCTTCCTACACAGGGGGTGATGTGCCTGTGGGCACCGCCCTGACGGACCTTACCGGCATCACCGTCACCGCGCACTATTCCGACGGCTCTTCCCGGACTGTCACCGATTTCACCCTCTCCGGCACCATTGCCGAAGGCAGCAACACCGTTACGGTCACCTATGCAGGTAAGACTGCCGCCTTTACCGTCACCGGCATCGCCGAGGAAGAACCCGAAGCAATCCTGACCGGTATTACGGTCGCTTACTCCGGCGGCGACGTGGCTGTGGGTACCCCGCTGACCGAGCTGACCGGCATCACCGTCACGGCAAACTATTCCGACGGCTCTTCCCGGACTGTCACCGATTACACCCTCTCCGGCACCATTGCCGAAGGCAGCAACACCGTCACGGTCACCTATGAAGGTTTTACCGCCGCCTTTACCGTCACCGGCATCGCCGAGGAAGAACCCACAGTGGTCATGACGGGCATTTCCGTTTCCTATGCCGGCGGCGATGTGCCTGTGGGCACCGCCCTGACGGACCTTACCGATGTCACCGTCACCGCCCACTACTCCAACGGCATGAATATGATGGCAGAAGAATTTGACCTGTCCGGCCAGATCGCCGAGGGTGAAAACACCATCACCGTTACCTACGAGGGTCACACTGCCACCTTTACCGTGGTGGGCGTTGTAGCCGCGCCGGTTGTGGATCAGACCGAGACCCTGGAGCTGGTGTACGCCTCCGGCTATCCCAACGTGACCACCTTCGCCTGGACCGAACAGGCCTCCGCCGGAACCTATGTGATTGCCAAGCGGGGCAATCTGGGGGGCGGCGTGCTGAGCGTTGATTTTGACCCCACCAAAATAAACTGGAATCTGAACCTGTACGTATTCGATGCAGACGGGAATCCCTACTGCCAGACCGACAAGGCATTTTCCAACACCTCCCACCCCACATACGGCTGGGAAACCATGTGGGGCGGCGACATGGACAATGACTATTTGGAAAACTGGGACTTTGACTGGACCGATGTGGGTGCCGGTGTCGGATTCGGCATTGTCCTTGCGCCCTTTACCATCCAGCTCCCCGCCGGCTGCACCTTCATCGCCTGTATCCGGGCCGGCACCTCCGGCATCTCCGATTTTGCCACCTGGGCAAAGAACGGCGGCATCACCTTCACCGTCACCACCTACAAGTAAAGGAGGATTTTCATGGAATTTTACACCGGTTTGGGAAAGATAATCACCGTTGAAGCCGCCGCTTCCGGGGTGGGGTACGCCGCACCCTGGATCACGGCCATCCACCGGGGCTGGGTGGCCGGGGCCAGGGAGAACACCCTTCCGGCTATGTGGCTGACAAAGGAAAATGGCTACCACTGGGCCGAATGCGACATTCGGTTCACATCCGACGATGTGCCGGTGCTGGCCCATGACGGGACGGTCACCAGTGAGGACGGTACGGTGGTTTTGACCGTTGCCGATTCCACCGCCGCACAGCTGCAGGCTCTTACCCTGCAGACCCATGCCCGGTTCGGCGCCATCGGCGTTGCCACCCTGAAAGAGGCGCTGGATCTGGCCCGGCTCATCGGTCTGGGGCTTCTGCTGGACTGCAAGGACTCCCACTTCGATACCGACCACAACAAAATTCTGGCCCGTACGGTGCTGGAATCCGGCTGGGCAGACCATGTGGTATACATGCCCAAAAAGCCCGAGGGGGCCGCGGCGATCCTGGAAGTGGACCGCAATGCCTCCTTCGACTTTGTGGAGCACGCCCCGGGGACGGTGGATACCATCCCCGACCTGGCTCCCTACCAGGCCCTGCTCACCGGGGGCAACACCGTGGGCTTTGACATCAACGCAGGCTATGTAACAAACGACGATTTCCCGGAGGCTGCCAGAACCCTTCGGGAAGCGGGTCTGAACCTGTCCTTCTGGAATGTGGCCGCCTCCAACTGCGCGGCAGTGATGGATCTGGGACCCCTGCGGATCACCAAGGCCAACGGCGCCGACGCATCCGATCTGGATGCGCTGTACTTTTCAAAGCGGCAAAGCTGGTAATACCCCATGCCCCGGCGGTAAGCCGGGGCATTTTTTCGTGGAATTGGAAGGTCTTTCACCAGATATTGGGGCAAATCAACATTTATTTTCCCAACATCTTGTGTTTCGACAGCATTCGCCTTTCCCCGGTGATATTATGTTGACAAGACGCCGCTCCGAAGCCGCACCGCTGCCACGGTGGCGTCATCCTCCCGCTCCTGACTCCCCAGTTCCAGAAGCTTTGCCGCCACCTCCCCCGGCGGCAGGGTGCAAATCCCCCTCACACGGCGCAGAGCCCCGTCAACCTCCACGCCGTCGCTGGTCAGAATCAGCACCTCTCCCCGACGCAGGGACAGTCGTTCCACCGTCTCCCGGCCCTCCGCTATGGAAAGGCCCGGCGGTGGCGTGGCTGTCCCGATTTTTTCTGCTCCGCCGTCTCGCATCAGCCAGGAGGGGGCCGCGCCCCATTTGTAGACCGTGGCCCGGCCGCTGTCCAGCTGGAGCTCCGCCAGGTCCACCGTCACGGCTCCGGCCCGGCCCCGGAGCACCAGCAGGGCATTGAGGCTGCGCAGGGCATACTCCGCCGGGAATCCGGCGCTCAGCATCCGCCGCAGCAGGGAAACGGCCGACTGCCCCTCCTGGGCAGCCCCAAGGCCGGTGCCCATGCCGTCGCACAATACAATATAATACCGGCAGCCGGTGCCCATGAAGGAAGCGCACCGGTCCCCGTTGGCCATTTCCTTCCCGGCAGAGCACAGGGACACCTCGGGGGTAAACCGCTGCCGCAGCCGGATCTCCCGCCGGGGCAAGCCCTCCGACTGCTGCTGCAGAAAGGCCGACAGAAACTGATACTGCTGGATCACCGCGCTGCGGTACTCCCCCTGCCGCTCCCGGTCCGCCCGGAGAGCGCGGTACTGCTCCTGGGTCCGGCGCAGCTCCAGGATCATCCGGCCGGGCTTTTTGCAGGCAACGGACAGTGACGATACCTCCACCAGGGGGCTGTGGAGCAGCCCATTCGGCAAGGGCTCCAGCCGCTCCCGGCAGCCCTTCCGGTTGGGGCAGCTGCCGCAGGCCCGCTCCCGGGTCCGCAGCAGCAGGGCCTCCTCATCGATGGGGATTCCCGGAGATTCCAGCAGCAGCTGCTGGATTTCGGACAGCACCCCCGCCATCAGCTCCAGCCGGACCTGCAAAAGGCCCGTCTCTCCCCGGCGGCGGATCCCGGCCTGTTCCCGGGGCACCAGAGCTGCCAGAGCCCCTCCCAGGGTCAGTGCGAAAAAAGGCAGTATCTCCCGGTTTCCGGAAAGGCCCATCACCAGCAAATACATAAGACCCGGGTATGTATAGGGAATCCAGGGCTTTGCCGCCGGGACCAGCCGCAGCAGGGAAGCCAGGGTCATGGCCGCCGTCATGGAAACCCGGGTCAGCTGGGCAAGGTCCAGGGCAAGGCCTGCCAGGGCCGCCGCCGGAAGCGCACCCCAGGCCGTAACGGCTCCGGCAGCCACATAGCCCAGAGAGAAGCCGAAGGGGGCGATCTGGCTGAGGGAAAGGACCCCGCAGCCCAGAGCCAGCCAGTCCGCCGCCCGGTCCCGGCGGTCCCGGACCAGCTCGAACAGCTTGGCCGTTCCCGCTCCCAGCAATATCCGCAAAAGGTATTGGGGCACCGTGGTGGCATCCGCCGTCCAAATCTGAAAGGCAAGGCCCGTGGCCGATACGATGAGTCCGGCGATGGCCGGCATCAGGAGGGGGGATTCGTCCAGGATCCGCCGCTTTCCCAGGATAAGAGCCACCCCCAGGGCAAGGCCCAGCCAGCAAAGGCCCTGGTATCCCGCCTGTCCCCAGAAAATCAGATACCCGGCGGCACCCCCCGCCGCCGCCACCGCCGCCCGCCAGCCGGAGAGGGCACAGACCAGACCCATGGCCAGAGGCTGGGGCACATTTGCAAGGCTGGCCCCGCTGAGCACAAGGCCGGCCAGGAAGCAGGCTGAGATTTTTGCTCCCATCCGGGCTCTGGGGTCAAGGGCCCATTTGCGCAGGTTTCCCTGACCTCTGCGGACGTAGGTTTCGATGGTTGTCATCATTCGTACCACTGCCTTTCCAAATTGATAGGAAAATCCTACCACAGCGGCAGAAAAATCTCTGTCGGAAGGGGGATGCAGGAGAAACTTTCTTGCATCCCCCGGTTTGCGGGTGTATAATGGACGCAAATTGCAATTCGCCTGGGAAAGGAGGCCCCTATGGGCAGAGAATTTGAACTGAAATATGCAGCCACCGCTGCCGATCTGGAAAAGCTGAAGGCCCGGTACCCCCAGCTGCGGCCCATCGCCATGGAGACCACCTATTATGACAATGAAGCCGGGGATTTTTCCCGTCTGAAGTGGACCTTCCGCCGCCGAATGGAAAATGAGAAGAGCATCTGCACCCTGAAAACCCCTGCCGGTGGCTGGGGCAGAGCCGAATTCGAGGCAGAATGCCCGGATATTCTGGAGGCGGTGCCCCTCCTTCTGGAGCAGGGTGCTCCCAGGCAGCTGCTGCTTCTGACAGTCCGGGGTGTTTCCCCCAGCTGCGGCGCAAAGTTTACCCGCCTGGCGGGGCTTCTGGAACTGCCGGATTGCACCGCGGAGCTGGCCCTGGACGAGGGTGTGCTGCTGGGCGGCGGCCGGGAACTGCCCTTTACCGAAGTGGAAGTGGAGCTGAAATCCGGCAGCGAGGAGGCAGTCACCGCCTTCGCAGAAAAACTGGCTGCGGAGCTGGGATTGAAGCCGGAGCACAGAAGCAAGGTAGCCCGGGCTCGGGCCCTGGCAGAAGAATAGAAAGCCAAATTACAGTTTATCGATCAGTTCCTAAGCCTTCCCCTTGAGGGGAAGGTGGCCGAGCGTTAGCGAGGTCGGATGAGGTGTAGCCGCAAAGCGGCGTTTAATCCTCTTTTTACACCTCATCAGTCA
>SVKV01000004.1 GCA_015068305.1 Oscillospiraceae bacterium | reverse complement strand
AGCCTGTGCCTTCTCAACGTCAACGTTCAGAGCAGCGGGGTTGGTCAGGGGGTTGTAAGTGCCGATCTCCTCGATGCAGCGGCCGTCGCGGGGGGAGCGGGCGTCAGCAACAACGATACGGTAGAAAGGAGCCTTCTTTGCACCCATTCTTCTCAGTCTGATCTTAACCATGGGATTCACCTCCATAAATAATCTAAATAAAATCTATATCGCAAAGCAATTTGCTTTCAGCGAACATCGTAACGGCTTTTAGAAGCCGGGGAAGCCGCCCTTGAAGCCGCCCATGCGGCCCATGCGCTTCATTTTCTTACCCATACCGGGGCCGGAGAACTGCTTGATGAGCTTCTGCATCTGTTCAAAGGACTTCAGCAGCCGGTTCACATCCTCCACCTTCACACCTGCACCGGCAGCAATACGCTTCTTCCGGGAGGCCGCGATCACATTGGGATGTTCCCGCTCATAGGGAGTCATGGACAGGATGATAGCCTCGGTTCTGGCCATGGCCTTTTCGTCCACCTTGACGCCCTTCAGATTGGCACCGCCGGGCATCTGGGCCAGGATTTCCTCCATGGAGCCCATGCTCTTCAGCTGCACCAGCTGATCGTAGTAGTCGGCCAGGGTGAAGCGGTTGCTTTTCAGCCGCTTCTCCATCTCCTCGGCCTTCTTGGCATCGAATGCCTTCTCAGCCTTCTCGATGAGGGTCAGCATATCGCCCATACCGAGGATCCGGCTTGCCATCCGGTCGGGATGGAAGGGCTCGATATCCTCCAGCTTTTCGCCGATACCGGAGAACTTGATGGGCTTGCCGGTAACAGCCCGGACAGACAGGGCAGCACCGCCTCTGGCGTCGCCGTCCAGCTTGGAAAGCATCACAGAGTCGATGTCCAGCCATTCGTTGAAGCTCTGGGCTGCATTGACTGCGTCCTGGCCGGTCATGGCGTCCACCACCAGCATGATCTCATCGGGCTTGACGGTGGCCTTGATGCTCTTCAGCTCATTCATCAGCGCTTCGTCCACATGCAGACGGCCGGCGGTATCCAGGAAGACCATATCATGGCCATGCTGACGGGCGTAGAGAACAGCTTCCTTGGCGGTCTGGACCGGATCCTGGGTGCCCTTCTCAAAAACGGGGATGCCCAGTTTTTCACCGCAGACCTTCAGCTGCTGGATTGCAGCGGGACGGTAGATATCGCAGGCGACCAGCAGCGGGTTTCTTCCCTGCCGCTTCTGCAGGCCGGCAAGTTTACTGCCGTTGGTGGTTTTACCCGCACCCTGCAGACCCACCAGCATAACCACGGTGGGGCCGTTGGGATTGATATTGATATGTTTGGTGTCGCTGCCCATGAGCTTTGTCAGCTCTTCGTTGACGATCTTGATGATCATCTGGGCAGGAGTCAGAGATTCCAGCACATCGGTGCCGACGCAGCGCTCGGTGACCTGCTTGGTGAAGTCCTTACAGACCTTGTAGCTGACGTCCGCCTCCAGCAGCGCCATGCGGATCTCGCGCATGGCCTCCTTCACATCGGCTTCTTTCAGACGGCCCTTGCCGCGAAGCTTTTTGAAGGTGGAATTGATTTTTTCAGTTAAGCCTTCAAATGCCATAGTTTACTCCTCAAGTCCCTGAGCCGCAGCGGTGATGCGCCGGGCCAAAGCGGAAACAGCCGGATCGGAAGAGGCGTCAAGTACGGCCGCAGCCTCCAGAATTTCCCGGGCGGCTTTGCGAACAGCAATATCCCGTTTGACACATCCGATATTCTCTTCCATCCGACGAAGCAGGGCCTCGGTGCGGGTCAGGTTGTCAAATACCGCCTGACGGCTTACGCACATGATCTCGGCGATCTCACCCAAAGAAAGATCCTGATTGTATCGAAGATCAAGATATTCCTTCTGCTTATCAGTCAGCATTCTGCCGTAGTAATCAAAGAGCAGAACGGTCTCAACCGCTTCCATCGGGGCACCTCCTAACGGTGTCAAGAGTCTTCCCTTGAAACCTCGCACATTATAGCATCTGGCCAAGGCCTTGTCAAGTGTTTTTACCGCACAGAACAAAAATATTTCTTAAATTTTGTGCAAAACAGAAAAGCGGCGGAAATCCGCCGCTTTTTGTATCAGATTTCCGCCAGTTCCCGCAGTCTTTCCGCAATATCGGTCTGTTCCCAGGGGCGGTCGGCAATGCCGAAATGGCCCTCGGTGGCAGTGACAGAGTAGATGGGACGGCGCAGCTGCAGCTTACGGATGATGCCCGCAGGAGTCAGATCGCAGGTTTTGCGCAGCAGCTCGGTCATCTTCTCATCGGCGATCTTACCGGTGCCGTAGGTTTCCACCCGGACGGACACAGGCTCGGCAACACCGATGGCATAGGCCAGCTGCACCTGGACCTGGTCGGCAAGGCCGGCAGCCACCAGATTCTTGGCCATATACCGGGCCATGTAGGCACCGCTGCGGTCCACCTTGGTGGGATCCTTGCCGGAGAAAGCGCCGCCGCCGTGGGAGAAATAGCCGCCGTAGGTATCCACGATGATCTTCCGTCCGGTCAGACCCGTGTCGCCGTTGGGGCCGCCGATGACGAAATTACCGGTGGGGTTGATGTGGATATGGGCAACCTCATTGATATCGAAGCCGTACTTGGCAAGTACCGGAGCAATGACACCCATACGGATGTACTTGCGAAGCTCTTCGATCTCAAAATCTGCGCTGTGCATCACGGATACCACCACGGTATCCACACCGATGACCCGGCCTTCCTCGTCATACTCGATGGAAACCTGGGTCTTGCCGTCGGCCCGGAGCAGATCATTGGAACGGACGCACTCCGTCAGCCGGTTGGAAAGGGCCCGTGCCAGGGCGATGGGCAGGGGCATCAGTTCGGGGGTCTGATTGCAGGCACCGCCGAACATCATGCCCTGGTCGCCGGCGCCGCCCACTTCATCATTGGTGCCCAGGGCGATGTCTGCAGACTGGGTGTGGATCCGGCACTGGATTTCCACGGTATCGGCATCAAAGCCGTCACCGGGGTACACATAGCCGATCTTACGGATGGCTTCCCGGGCAACCGCCTTGTAATCCACCTCTGCCTTGGTGGTGATTTCGCCGCAGATCAGGCAGAAATCGGTGGTTACCATGGTCTCACAGGCCACCCGGGAGGAAGGATCAGATGCCAGGCAGGCATCCAGAATTGCATCGGAGACCGCATCCGCCACCTTGTCGGGATGACCGCAGGTGACACATTCGGAGGTAAAGAGTCTTTTTTCCATGTTTGTTTTCCTTTCGAGATTAAAGAAATAAAAAACCGCACACCGAAGATTCGATGTGCGTCTATATCGAATCCTCATCTTTCGTCTTGCCGCCGGATTTGGCACCTTAATTTTCATCAGGTTGCCGGGTTTCATCGGGCCGTTCCCTCCACCGCTCTTGATAAGGCTTGTATGCAGTTGCCAGATGATTATAACAGTTTCTTTTGGTTTGTCAATAGAATTCGACGGTTTTTGATGCCAAAGTTCACAATTCGGTTATAGACTTTTTTAGGCAAAGCTGATAAAATGGGGTTAATATTCCAATAAGGAGTGAAGTTCGTTGAAGAATCTTCGCAGGCGCTTCGAGCGTTTCTGTTTTCAAAATCGGGACAAGGGTATTCCCAATCTGATGCTGTATGTTACCCTGGGCTGCGGACTGGTGTATCTGATCACCTCCATCACCCAGAGCACCGTTTTGTACAATCTTCTGGTTTTCGACCGCAATGCCATTCTCCACGGCCAGATCTGGCGGCTGATTTCCTATCCCCTGACCTTCTACAATAACAACATTCTGCTGATGGCGCTGATGCTCTTCTGCTATTATTCCCTGGGCCGGGCCATGGAGCATCTCTGGGGAACCCTGCGGTTCAATCTGTTCTATTTCACCGGCATCATCATGATGGATGTGTACTGCATGCTCTTCGGCGGCCGGGCAGATGTGACCTATCTGAATCTGAGCCTGTTCCTCAGCTATGCAACGCTGTATCCCGATGCGGGCTTCCTGCTGTTTTTCATCATCCCGGTGAAGGCCTGGATCTTTGCCCTTGTGGATCTTGCCATGGTGATTTACGGTCTGATTGTGTATCCCTTCCCCTATAATCTCTTCTCCGTCATCTCCCTTGCCAATTACTTCCTGTTCTTCGGCAAGGATGTGCTGAACGTGATTCCCCTTTCCTGGCGGATCAAGATTGCCCGGTTCTTCAAGAAGGCACCCCCTTCTGCCCAGCCCAAGGTGGTCCCCTTCGCCAAAATCGAAGTTAAAAAAGTACCTGTCCAGCAGGCAAAACCCAGCTACACCCACCGGTGCACCGTCTGCGGCCGTACCGATGTGAGCAATCCGGAGCTGGAGTTCCGTTACTGCTCCAAATGCAACGGCTATTTCTGCTACTGCGAGGACCATATCAGCAACCATACCCACGTAGAATAACTGTAAGCCCCCTTGCAAAAGGGGGCTTTTCCAAAAACACAAAGGAGTTACGATCATGGCAAAGTACATCATGGCCCTGGATGCCGGCACCACCTCCAACCGCTGTATTCTTTTTGATAAGGCAGGAAAGGTGTGCAGCGTCGCCCAGAAGGAATTTACGCAGATTTTCCCCCAGCCCGGCTGGGTCGAACACGATGCAGACGAGATTTTCTCCACCCAGCTGGAGGTAGCCAAGCAGGCAATGGCCAATATCGGTGCCACTGCCGCCGATATTGCTGCCATCGGCATCACAAACCAGCGGGAAACCACTGTCGTCTGGAATAAGTTCACCGGCAAGCCTGTCTGCAACGCCATCGTCTGGCAGTGCCGCCGCACCGCAGCCTTCTGCGATGAGCTGGCAGCGGAAGGATTGACCGATTCCATCCGCCGGAAAACAGGTCTGGTCATCGACCCTTATTTCTCCGGCACCAAGATCCGCTGGATTCTGGAAAACACCCCCGGTGCCCGGGACCTGGCAGAAAAGGGCGAACTGCTCTTCGGCACGGTGGAAACCTGGCTGATCTGGAAGCTCACCGGCGGCAAGGTCCATGTGACGGACTATTCCAATGCCTCCCGGACCATGCTGTTTAACATCAACACCCTCAGCTGGGACGAAGAAATCCTGGCGCGGCTGGAGATTCCTGCCTCCATGCTGCCGGAGGCCAGGCCTTCCAGCTGCATCTATGGACATACCGACGCCCTGCTCTTCGGCGCACCCATTCCCATTGCCGGTGCAGCCGGCGACCAGCAGGCCGCCCTCTTCGGTCAGGCCTGCTTCACCCCCGGCGATTCCAAGTGTACCTACGGCACCGGTGCCTTCCTGCTGATGAACACCGGCCGCACCCCCATTTTCTCCGAAAACGGTCTGGTTACCACCATCGGCTGGGGTTTAAACGGCGAAGTTACCTATGCATTGGAAGGCTCTATTTTCGTGGCCGGTGCTGCCATCCAGTGGCTCCGGGACGAGCTGCGGTTCATCGAGTCCGCTGCTGACTCTGAATATATGGCAAGAAAAGTTGCCGACACCAACGGCTGCTATGTGGTTCCTGCCTTCACCGGCCTGGGCGCCCCCCATTGGGATGCCTACGCCCGGGGCGCCATCGTGGGCCTGACCCGGGGCGTCAACAAGTATCATATTGTCAGAGCGACCCTGGACTCCATGGCTTACCAGGTCAGCGATGTGCTCAGCGCCATGGAGGCTGACTCTGGCATTTCCCTTTCTGCGCTAAAGGTGGACGGCGGCGCGGCAGCCAATAACTATCTGATTCAGACCCAGTCCGATATCTGCGGCGCACCGGTGCTGCGGCCCCAGTGCGTGGAGACCACCGCCATGGGTGCGGCATACTTAGCCGGTCTTGCCGTTGGCTACTGGGCAAATACCGATGAAATCCGACACAACTGGGCGGTGGAGCGCACCTTCACCCCGGAAATCACCGAAGAAAACCGAACCCGGCGCATCGCAGGCTGGAAAAAGGCCGTCCGCTGCACGGAAGGCTGGGCTAAGGACTGATATAAGAAAGCAGGCACTCAAATGAGTGCCTGCTGTTTTTTGGCGTCTGCCCAGCTGTCGGGGTAATGGGTGCGGTAATAATCCGCCATGGCTCCGGGGTTACTCAGCAAATTCTTTTCCAGAATGATCTCCGTTTCCGTTTTTCGGATCCACTCCAGCATTTTCTCAGACTGCTGATGGTAGCGGCGAATGCACAATGCACCAAGCTGCTCCTGTTCCAGAAGCGCCTCATACACATCCGGGATCCGGATTTCTTCCAGAACCGGAACAGGTCTGCATGATACCGCTTCGTTTGGGATCCGGGTGGTCTCCACCGCCTCGGGACGGCAGATGTAGAGGCTTGCGGACTTACCTTTGTAGAGCACCTCCAGCTCATTGGGGAAATACTCTTCAAAGCGAATCTGCCTGCCCGGTGTGTAGCCATAGGTATACTCATAGTTCTGGACGCCATACATCAGCGCCATGGGCAGCAGCGTGGCCATATAGACTCCGGCAGGTTTTGTAAAAAGCTTGGGGCTTTGGGGTTCCAACAATTTGATACCCGCAGTGGGTGAACAATGATAATAGGTCATGACATCCCCTCCTTTTCCTTCATTTTACCATCTATCTATTCAAGTACAAGTCTTGTCCTGCAGTGGGATTTGTGGTATAATATAGCCACCGGGGGAGCTTTGCTTCCCTGGATTCTTTTTCTCTTGACATATATTATTTTTGATGATATATTATATTTAACATTTAGGTTAAATGTTAAAGGAGTGATGAAATTGAGCTTACAAAACACCCTGAAAGCCCTGTCGGATCCCATCCGGCGGGAAATACTGAATCTGCTGAAGTCCGGACGCCTGTCCGCCGGTGAAATCTGCGACCATTTTGATGTCACCGGTGCATCCATCTCCCGGCATCTTTCAGTGCTGAAGGAAGCGGATCTGATCCGGGACACCCGGGAGGGTAAATTCATCTACTATGACCTCAACGCCTCCGTGCTGGAGGAAATCCTGCTCTGGGTTAAGGATTTGAAAGGAGAAACTGACCATGATTAAGAAGTATAAGAAGACGCTGATCATCACCTCTCTGGTGCTGCTGATTCCCGTTCTTGTGGGTCTTTTGCTATGGAATCAGCTGCCCGACCCCATGCCCTCTCACTGGGATATTCACGGCGAAGTGGACAGCTGGAGCAGCAAGGCTTTCATGGTTTTCGGTCTGCCTGCCCTCATGCTGGCACTTCAATGGGTTTGCCTGCTTGCCTGCACCGCAGATCCCAAGTACCGGAATTATAATCCCAAAATGCTGAAGCTTGCCCTTTGGATCTGCCCCGCCATCGGCCTGGTCCTGTGCTGCATGGTCTATCCCCAGGCCCTGGGCTATTCCGTACCCATCGAAATCATCATGCCGCTGTTGGTGGGTGTCCTGTTTATTGTCATTGGCAACTGGCTGCCCAAGTGCCAGCAGACCTACACCATGGGCATCAAGCTGCCCTGGACCTTCGCCAGCGAAGCAAACTGGAACGCCACCCACCGCTTCGGCGGTAAGGTGTGGGTCATCGGCGGCATTGTGACCATGCTTACGGCATTTGGGGGCAATTTCTGGCTTCTAATGGTCATTCTGGCAGCCATGGTGATCCTGCCCGCTATCTATTCTTATCTGTACTACCGCAACCACGAAAAGGAGGACAAAAATGGAAACTAAGAAACAGGATTTGAAGCGCATTCTTATCTATATCATCGTCACCTTTGCGCTGACTTGGGCTTACTGCCTGCTTGTGGTCTACCCCATCGCAAGTGGCGAAACGCTCAGCGGTGTTCCTGCTGTTGCTACCCAGCTTCTGGTGGCTGCAGCCATGTTCTTCCCCGCCATTGGTGTTTTCCTGACCCGGCTGATCACCCAGGAAGGTTTCAAAAATGCATGGCTGAAACCGAACCTCAAAAAGAACCTGCGGTTCTACCTGCTGGCCTGGTTTGGTCCCGGAATTCTGACCTTTGCCGGAATGGGAATCTATTTTCTGATGTTCCCGGATAATCTGGATCTCAGTCTCAGCTATTTCACCGCCACCTTGGCAGCCACCGGCGCTTCGATGGAAACGCTGCCCATGCCCATCGGCACATTGATGCTGGTGCAGTGTATCCAGGCATTCTTCCTTGCACCCATTTTAAACTTTGTCACCTGCTTCGGTGAGGAATGGGGCTGGCGGGGCTATCTGCTGCCCAAGATGAAGAATCTGCTGCCCACCGGCCCTATGCTGCTGGTTACCGGCATTATCTGGGGTCTGTGGCATGCGCCTCTGACCATCATCGGCCACAACTATGGCATGGGTTATCCCGGTTATCCCTTTGCAGGAATTGCCATGATGTGCGTATTCTGCACCGTGCTGGGCGTTTTTCTGTCCTACATCACGCTGAAAACCAACAGCTGCATCCCTGCCATTCTGGCCCACGGCGCCATCAACGGCATCGCCGCAATCGGCATGTACTTCACCTATGACGGCGGCAATCCCTTTGTGGGTCCCGCCCCCACCGGTATCATCGGATTAATTCCCTTTATCCTGGTGGCAATTCCCATGGTAATTCATCTGAACAAAAGCAAAGAATAAAGGCATAAACAGGTGACTGTATGAAATCAAAGAAAATGTTGGCACCAATTCTGGTAACCGTGTTTGTGGTGCTGTATTATGTCGCTTATTTTGGTTTTCTGATATCATTGCTGAATGGTATCTGGAAATATGCACTGGGTATTATTCCCTTTGTGCTTTCAATCGTCATGATTAAAGTTTGTATGGAAAGAATCCACGAAATCAAGAAAGGTGAGGAAGATGATCTTAGTAAATACTGATTACATCAGCGGTAAGGAACTGGAAATGCTGTCCATCGTAAAAGGAAGCACCATTCACTCCAAGCACATCGGCAAGGATATTGCCCAAAGTTTTAAAACACTTGTTGGTGGCGAGCTTAAGGCATATAACGAAATGATGAACGAAGCCCGTGCGATCGCCACAAAGAGAATGGTTGCAGAAGCTGAGGCACTGGGTGCCGATGCCATCGTGAACATCCGCTATGCATCCGCTGCTGTCATGCAGGGTGCTGCCGAAGTTATCGCCTACGGCACCGCCGTGAAGTTTGTCAACAAATAATCTATACAAAAACCGACCTGTGAATTTCACAGGTCGGTTTCTTTTGCTTATTTTCTGGTATACAGGCACATTTCATAGCCGATGCCGTTTTCCTCGCCGGACTGCAAAACTTCAGACAGTTCCCAGTCAGCATCCTCATCCAGATTGGGGAAGAACGTATCGGATTCCGGCGTCACGTGGACCTTGGTCACGTAAGCCCTGTCACAGAAAGGAAGCATCTGGCGGTAGATGCTTCCGCCGCCGATGACAAATGCCCGCTCCGCCGCTTTTGCCAGTTCTGCTGCTTCCTCCGGACTGTGGCAGAGGGTAAAGCCGGGAATTTCTGCATCGCCCCGGGTCAGGGCCACGTTCACCCGTCCGGGCAGAGGTTTCTTTCCGGGGAAATCGTCGATGGTGCGCCGTCCAACGATCACCATAGCACCCCGGGTGGTCTCCCGGAAGAATTTCCGGTCCGTGCTCAATGCCACGGGCTGGGTGCCGCCAGCGCCGATGCCCCAGTCATCATATACTGCTACAATTGCATCCATATCGTCACCTTAGATTGCCATAGGGATATCGAACTTGAACTCATGGAACTTGTAGTTTTCCATGGAGAAGGAGTTCTTTGTGAACTGGTAGAAATCGGTGATGCTCTCATCCATCTTGAAAGTGGGAGCCTCGAAGCCCTCATTCTCCAGCATGGCCTTTACCGCGGGGATATGGCGGTCATAGATATGGCAGTCTGCGATCACATGGACCAGCTCGCCCACCTTCAGTCCCGACACCTGGGCCATCATGTGCATCAGCACAGCATACTGGACCACATTCCAGTTGTTGGCGGTGAGCATATCCTGGGAGCGCTGATTTAAGATACCGTTGAGGGTATCGCCGGTGACATTGAAGGTCATGGAATAGGCGCAGGGATACAGGTTCATCTCATGCAGATCCTGGAAATTGTAGATATTGGTCAGGATCCGGCGGGAAGCGGGATTGTGCTTCAGATCGTAGAGCACCCGGTCCACCTGGTCCATGGGCTCCGCACCATTCTGGAACTGATACTTCACACCCAGCTGATAGCCGTAGGCCTTGCCGATGGTTCCGTCCTCACCTGCCCACTCGTCCCAGACATGGCTTCCCAGATCGCAGACCCGGTTGGACTTCTTCTGCCAGATCCACAGCATTTCATCCACTGCAGATTTCCAGTAGGTGCGGCGCAGGGTCATGATGGGGAATTCTTCCGCCAGATTGTAGCGGTTGACAACACCGAACTTTTTGATGGTGTGGGCGGGGGTGCCGTCAGCCCACCGGGGCCGGACCTCCAGGTGCTCATCGGAAAAACCGTTATTCAGAATATCCAGACAAGTCTGGCGGTACAGTTCATCGGCTCTGCTCATAAGTATACCTCCGTAATTTGCACATTTTTCTTATCATATCATCATCTTCCCTCTTTTGCAAGAAAAACCCTGTGGGTGTTGCCCACAGGGTTTGCTTCATTTCACATAGTCCATGCTGATCCAGCCCTTGTCGGTTCTTCCCCAGACGGTGGAACCCACATTGGTCCGGTCCGTAATGATCACCTGGGTACCCTTGGGGTACTGCCCGAGGGATTCATGGTTAGTACCGGCACCGGCGCGGATATTCAAATTGGCAGTAACCGTTCTGACCACGGATCCTTCCGGAACCTGCGCAGTGCTGAGGCGGACATAATACATATGGATCCAGCCCTTTTCGATTCTGCCCCAGGTTGCGCTGCCTACCTTGGCAGTTTCCAGAATCACAACCTTGTCGCCCTTATTCAGTGTGCCCACCTGATCATTGCTGACACCCGGGGCCTTTCGGACCCGCAGCTGAGTGGTGCCGATGATGACACCGGTCCTGTTAAATTTCTGAGACTGTTCCGGCTGGGAAGGTGTTTCTTCTGTTCCGGCACCGGAGCCGGAAGCTGCTTCGGAAAGCTGAATATAATCCATGCACACCCAGCCCTGGGAGATCCGTCCCCACTTCTGGCTTCCGGTCAGGACTGTCTCCAGGATTCGGACCTGGGTTCCGGGGGCCAGACGGCCCACCCGGTCATGATTGGTACCGGCGCCGGACCGGATGATCAGCCCGGTGCAGTTATAGACGGTTCCCACATCGCCGACGGGTGCAGCATCACTTCCGGAGGTTTCCCCATCCAGCTTTACATAGTAAAGGCTGATCCAGCCCTTGGCTGTCTTGCCCCAGGCGGTGCCGCCCACCTGCTGGCGGAGGGTGATTTCCACCTGATCTCCCCTGGAATAATGGCCGACAATGGGGTTTCCGGTACCGGGGCGGGAACGGACATTCAGCTTGTCGGTGCCCACGATGACGCCTGTGGCTGTCACCTTTTCCCCGTTGCCGGATTCTTCCGCCTTTGCCAGTTCATAGTCCGTGTAATCCAGGCAGATCCAGCCGCCGGAAAACTGTCCCCAGAGATACATGCCGCCCTGCTGGACTCTGGTCAGCAGCAGTTCCTGGCCTTTGTCTGCCCTGCCAACCTTAGCATAGCTGGTTCCGGGTCCCTTGCGGATATTCACATCGCTGGCGGTAACGACCACCTTCAGATTGACCGCCTCTCCGGGAAGCTCCGTTTTGGATTCCCGGGTTTTGGTCAAATCGACCCAGCTTCCTTCGGAGATCTTTCCCCATTTGATGCCACTGCCATCCATAAAGTCTGCAACAATGGTCAGTTTTTCACCGCCGGAATACTGCTTCTTTTCATTGCCGTTGGGTGCATCGTAGAGAACCTGGCCCGCTTCTGCATAGCGCACATATCCGGCGGAAACGCCGGCGGTATCGGCCGCATCCTGCCAATGGCCGTAGAGGGTGGTATTTCCGGTGCCCGGGCCAACGGTTGTAATCCATTCGCCGCCTTCCGGCTGGGTATACCAGCCTAGGAACCGGTAGCCGGATTTACTGGGCGCTGCCCGGAGCTTATCTGTCTGATTGGCATCAAAGCCCTGGATTTTAACGGTGGTCACCGCAGACTCCAGATTGTTGTCAAAAATCACATAGCGATAGTTTGCAGGGGGCGTTTTGGAATAGATTCCGTTGAGATAGAGGTTTGCTTCCGCCAGCCGGCGCTGCACCAGGCCCTTGCTGATAGCACCGCCTGCATTGCACCACATGGTCATGGCAAAAATAAAATCATTGCCCCGGGCATCATCGGTAACTGCGCTGCGGAATGTGGATGCACTGTTCATCCAGTTGGTGCCCAGATTGTATGTAAAGGAAACCAGCGCATCATACTGCTGCTGACTCCAGACCAGGCTGTATTTTGCTGCAAACCGATTCAGATGGTCTTCGATTTTCTCAATCTCAGCCCGCAGAAGCTGATCCGCTTTGGCCTTCGTGATGCCGTTGGGATAGTCCCCCGGCTTGCAGGCAGTGCCGTAGCCCACGGAATACTGGGTATAATCATAGACAGGCTTTGCTGTGAAGCCTTCAAATTCCTTAATCAGCGCAATGCCGTTTTCACTGATAGTCTGATCATTCGCCGCGGATACCTGGGGTGCTGCCATTGCGCACATTCCAAATACCATCATCGCCGATAGCAGGAAACTGATCATGCGTCGTGCCATTTTTCCTCGCTCCTCGTTGGTTTTGTAGGATTATATCACAATTTGTAATCATTTTCAACCCATTTTCCCGTTTTAATTACACTTTGTAATATTTTGCCGTTGACTTTGCACATTGGCATTGGTATACTCCAAGGAGAAAACACAAGGAGGTGGATGCATGTCCAGAAAGAAAGCGCTGATCGCCATGAGCGGCGGTGTGGACAGTTCCGTTGCTGCCTATCTGACGCACCGGGCGGTTTTTGACTGCATCGGCGCCATGATGCGGCTGTTTGACAACGATCTGCTCCCGGCTGACCAGGAATCCGCCTGCTGCAGTCTGGATGATGCGGAGGATGCCCGCAGCGTTGCCCACAGATTGGGATTTCCTTTCTATGTATTCAATTCCAAGGCGGATTTTGAAGAAAAGGTCATAAAGAAGTTTATCCGCTGCTATGAATGCGGCGCTACCCCCAATCCCTGCATCGACTGCAACCGCTATCTGAAATTTGATCATCTGATGCGCAAGGCCATGGAGCTGGGCTGCGATTATGTGGTCACCGGCCACTATGCCCGGATCCGGAAGGATGAAGCTTCCGGCAGATACCTGCTTTACCGGGCTGCGGATTTAAGCAAGGACCAAAGCTATGTGCTCTCCTGTCTGACCCAGCAGCAGCTGGCCCACACCCTGCTTCCTCTGGGAGAAATGAGCAAAGCGGAAGCCCGGGCCATTGCGCAGGAACAGGGCTTCATCAACGCCCGGAAAAAGGATTCCCAGGATATCTGCTTTGTTCCCGACGGGGATTATGTGGGCTTCATGGAGCGCTATACAGGCAAAACCTATGAGCCGGGCAAATTTCTGGATCTCAGCGGCAATGTGGTGGGAACCCACCGGGGTGCCGTGTCCTATACCATCGGCCAGCGCAAGGGCCTGGGGCTTGCCATGGGCGCACCGGTCTATGTCTGCGATAAAAACATGGAAGATAATACCGTCACAGTTGGCCCCAATGAGGCGCTCTTTTCCGACACCCTCATCGGCAGCGACTGGAACTGGTTCCCCTTTGATCAGCTGACGGAGCCCCTTCGGGTCTGCGCCAAGGCCCGGTATAATCAGCCCCCGCAGCCTGCCACCGTTTATCCCGGTGACACCGGCAACGCCCGGGTGGTGTTCGACGAACCCCAGCGGGCCCTGACCCCCGGCCAGGCCGTGGTGCTCTACGACGGCGATCTGGTGATCGGCGGCGGCACCATCACAGAAGTTATAAAAAAAGGAGAGGCTTAATGCCTCTCCTTCTTTCTTTCATATTTTCCGCCGCGGCGTTTGGGTTCTTTGCTCAGATAAAGCAGTACTGCAAATACCACCGCGCACAATAGGCTGATCTTCCAGCCCCAGCTGAAAGCCCGGTTGCGGTATTCAAATTCCACTTCATGCTCCCCTTCCGTCAGCAGCACGCCCACCATGGCATCACCCACGGCAACGGATTGGGCCGATTCCCCGTCCACCTCCACAAACCAGTTTCCGTTCTGGGGGATGGAGGTATAGAGCAGGCCGCTGCGGTTGCACTCAATAGTACCGGAAACTTTCATTGTGGAAAACTCCGTCAGTTCCAGGGTGGATGCAGACAGCACCTCATAGCACCGGTCAAACAGCTCCATATCCAGCACCGCCGCGCCGACAGTCAGGCTGCCGGATTCGTTGGCATTTTTACAGGTGGCTTTGATCTTCACCTCGTCACCGGTACGCACATCGCCCACAGCCAGCATCTGCGACAGGCTCATGGTCTCACTGTAAAGCTGCTCCCCGTTTTTCCAGATGCTTACATTGTTGCGCTTGGGGAAATCCAGCTCCACGCACATGAAGCCGTCCTGAGGAACGGTAAAGGTGTAAGTGATGGTGGCACCCTTCAGCGCCTTTTCATAGGTGCAGTAGCCGCCGGAGCCCACATCCGTAATGTCCACATCCTCGCCGGAGATATCCAGGTCGCTGCCGGTAAGAATCCGCCAGACCGATCCCTCCAGGCCTGTTGCCGCCTGCACCAGATCATTCTGGAACCGGAAGCCCTCATAGTCGGAGGTGAACACATAGTCCGCCAGTTCCTCTTCCGCCAGGAAGCCCAGAGGCAGATAATAATTGTTGTACAGCAGGGCCACATCTCCGTAACGGTGGATCTGGGTAAAGCAGCTGCTCTGCTTATCATCGCCGTTGCGCTCGATCATATATTTGAGATTCAGAAACAGATTGGATACCGGAGAGGCCTCTTCGTAGCAGTAGCGGTTGTAGGTATTCTTTGCGCCGTAGCCCAGAGCCTGCATAAACTCCGTCACCTTCACATTGGCAGAGCTGGTGAAGGCAGAAACGCCGTTGTAGCCGTTGAGCGCACCGTCATTCAGCGTCTGGGAGTGGGTGGTCTCCGCCCGGTAGAAGAGGGTATCCTCTTCCCGTTCGTGCATATAGCGGATCATGGAGGCGGCATATTCCGTCCCCCGGGGATAGTGGGAAACGCTGGTGCCGGAGAAGTTGATGCCGAAATTCACCAGATTCAGGATCAGTTCCGCTGCCATCACCGCCAGCAGGACGGCACCGGCATTGGCACGACGGGTCCGGTTATCGGTCGCAATCTGCACTTTCTCTTCTTCCTGTGCTTCCTCCGGAGCTTCTTTTCCTGCCGCGCCATAGGTCAGCGCTCCGAAATATGCCACAAAGGTCAGCACATTCACCGCCAGGAACATCCAGGATGCTCCGTGCTCCCCTTCTCCGAACAGGGAAAGCTCGGGCAGCTGATTGCTACAGGCAAAAACGCCCAAGGTAAAGAGTCCCGCCAGAAAGACCTGCCACAGCCGGAAGCTTTCCCGCAGGGTCCATGCCCGGCAGGCCATGTAGAGCATCACGAAGCTGTACAAAAAGCTGAACCGGTAAGGAATCATATTGGGGAAATGGAAGCCGTGCCAGATATAGTCCAGCTGCCGCAGAATAAAGCTGAAAATGAAAAACACCAGCAGGCCGACAGAGCAGACCTTATCCCGGCGCTTCACATCGGAACTTGTCAGAAACAGGAATGCAAACATCAGGGTTCCGACGCCGGTATAGACATTGGGAAGACCTTCCTTAAAGGTGGGCGAAATGCCGCCGGCCATATTGCCGATGACCTGCCGCAACGCATCCAGTAGCCCCATCCAGGTATTCTCCCCGGCAATGTTCATTTTGAAGCCTGTGGGGAATTTGTTGACGCTGGACTGGGTGGTCTGCAGCGCAGCAAAGGCAGGCAGCTCCAGCACCGCCGTCATGCCGATGGCAAGCAGGGAAAACAAGGCGATCCGGCACAGGTCACCGAAAAAACGTCTGAAGCCCTGCCAGCGGCAGATCTCATAAACGAAGAAGAAAAAGAACACAAAAATGCACAGGAACAGTCCGATATAATAGTTGGAGAAAATTGCCAGAAACAGGCTGACCGTGTAAAGACCGAACTTTTTATCCCGAATCAGATACACCGTGCCCAGCACCACCAGCGGCAGCAGAGCAAAGGTATCCAGCCACATGATGTTCCACAGATAGCCCAGAGCCCAAGAGCACAGGGCATAAAAGGTTCCGAACAGAGAAATGGAAAGATCGTTCTGTCCGAAGAGTTTCTTCAGCATCCAGGCAAAGGACAACCCCGCCAGGCCCAGCCGCAGGGGTGTCAGCAGAGAGAAAAACTCCAGCAAAAGCCCCTCCGGCACCAGAACACTCAGAAGGTTCAGCGGAGATGCCAGATAGTAGGCGATCAGCCCCAGATAATCCATGCCCAGACCCACGCTCCAGCTGTAGAGCAGACTCTCACCGCTGAGCAGGGCTCTACGGAATTCCACAAAGAAGGGATAGTACTGGTGGTACATATCCGAATATAGAATTGCGTAATTTCCAAAGGGCTCATACTGGCTGATGAGCATCACAAAGAGCATTCCCACAAAGGGGAACGCAAATGCCAGAGCCAGATAATTCCACCGGAACGTTTTTTTCTGCAGGCGCTTCATGGACGGTCCTCCGATTTTGCGATTTACCAGTTATTTTACCACTTTTTATCATAAGGGTAAAGGGCAACGGTCAATATTTTTCTTAATTTTCTATAAATGATAAAGCACCTGCCGGAATCTCCGGCAGGTGCCCCATTGGGTTTAGTTCAGTTCGTCATCCATCAGATCGTCGGTGTCGTCGTCACCCAGATCAGTGCCCATGATCTCGCCTACCCGAACCCGGCGGCGGATCTTCATTTCCTCCACCTGCTCATGGATCAGTTCCTTGATCCGGACCGGGTCCTTGATGTTCTTCAGCACCAGATTGGGCATGCTCTTGTCAGAGGACATGACCGTCACGGTGCCGACACCGAAAATCCGCTGCCACAGCGTGCGGGAGGTATCGATATCCCGGACCCGGTACAGCAGCACCTCATCATCCTTGATGCTCAGAAGACCCACCGAGATAAACAGCCGGTCCTCGGACAGGGCATAACGGGTGAAGCTGATGGGCATACCGAAATAACGCTTCCGGTCTTTCCAGAGGTAAACAATGTTGATTGCCATGGGGCAGTCCTCCTTTGTCGATTTCTGCCTTTATTTTAATATTGTATGGACCGCTTGTCAAGTTACAGGATCAGACAGATTAGACCGTTGGCCCCCTCATTGACAATTTTCGTCAATGTACCCCGGAATTTGCTGCGCACATCCTCAGGCATCTGCACCAGTTTGGCAGTCAGACCTTCCTGGAGCAGCTCATACACCGATTTTCCAAAGATATTGCTCTGCCAGAGTTTCTCCGGCTCTTCCCCGCCCAGGTATCCGATCAGATCCCGGGACTGCTTCTCATCCCCCACCATGGGACTGATTTCCGTGTCGATATCCACCCGGATCATATGAATGGAGGGCGCTCCCGCCTTCAGCTTCACGCCGTAGGCACTGCCTTTGCGGATGATCTCGGGTTTTTCCAGATTCATCTCCCGGGCCGTTGGCATGACTACCCCGTAGCCCGTGGCCTGCACCGCAGACAGGGCAGAGGACACCTTGTCATATTCTTCCTTGACTTTGGAAAGCTCCGTCAGCAGCTGTAGCAGATTGGCATCATCTTTCACCTCCATGCCGCTTTTTGCGCTGAGGATCTCATAAAACAGCGTTTCCGGGAACGTTAACGCACAGGAAACCGTGCCTGTGGAAAGATCCACATTCCGGATGTGAAAATCCAGAACCTGCTCCAGCTCTTTCAGCTTTGCAAGGGACATCTCCGCCTGGCCCAGATTCCCGATTTCCCCGGCCCGCTGCAGCAGCGCTTCATACAGCGCCCCCTTCACCGGATGCTCCGCTTCCAGGGCATCCACCCACCGGGGCATGAATACATGCAGCTGCTTCATGGGGAAGGTATACAGCAGCGCCTCCAGAATGTTCCGAATCCCCGCTTCATCCAGGGCCTGGCAGTCGGCGATCACCGGATCCACCCCGTATTTCCGGTGCAGCTGCTCCCGCAGGGCTTTGGCATCCCCCGATGCGGGATTTCTGGAATTTACGATCACCAGGAAGGGCTTTCCGGTGGCCTGCATATCCCGGATGGATTTATCTTCCGCCCCTTCATAATCCTTTCGGGGAATGTCCGTAATGCTGCCGTCGGTGGTCACCACCAGACCGATGGAACAGTGTTCCTCCATGACCTTTCGGGTCCCCAGCTCCGCCGCCCGAGTCAGCGGAATTTCCTCATCGAACCAGGGCGTGGTGACCATCCGGGACTGTCCGTCCTCCTCCGCGCCGATGGCGCCGTCCACCATATAGCCCACGGAATCAATCATCCGCACCGACAGCTTTGTTTTCCCGTCCGGGGATATCTCCACCGCTTCCTCCGGCACAAACTTCGGCTCCGAGGTCATGATGGTCCGCCCCGAACCGGACTGGGGCAGTTCATCCCGGGCCCGCTCCTGCCGGTAGGGATCATCGATGTTTGGAATCACCAGTTGCTCCATGATCCGCTTGATCAGGGTGGATTTCCCGGTCCGCACCGGACCCACCACGCCAATGTAGATATTGCCGCCGGTTCGCTCCGCGATACACTCATAAATAGGTTCCATAGCCAGCCTCCTAAATTGGCAGGAGAACGGCTCCTGCGCTTGGTTACTGCCATGGTATGTCCGATGCCATCCGAATAGAACGACGAAACAGCAACAAAAAAAGAGGAGCAGCGCTCCTCTTTTAAGTATTAAAATTCTCACCCGGGGCACCGATCTCGATCAAATTCCCCTCCGGATCGGCCACATAGCAAGTCCGCTGTCCCCAGGGCATGGTTTCCGGCTTCATGACGCTTCGGGCACCCTTCGCCGTAGCCTCTGCAAAAATCCGGTCCACTTCGCCATAGGAATCCACTTTCAAAGCAATTTCAAAGTGGCCATTGAAACCCCTGATATACTCATAAACATGACCGGACATCTTCTCAAAATTCTTCCGCTCATAGAGCATGAACAGAACACCGTCTTTTTTCAGATAAACATTCACGGCATCTTCAGGCTCTGTGATTTCAAAGCCCATCACATCCCGGTAAAAGCGGATCATTCTCCCCATATCTTCAACAAACAGTCCTATGCCTTCCAGAATCATTGTGCAAACCTCCTGTGTAATTCTGTGCATTTGATTATACCATAGGCATATTTCAGTGTCCACCACAACATGATGTAAAAATCCAGCCCGAAAAACCAAATATTTTGTGAAAATAACATTTGACAAATGGGATAAATGCCTATATAATATCTAGGCACGACTGTGAAAAGGAGGAAAAGTGTATGATGCTGGGCCTTTCCAAGATCATCGAAACTCCCGGCGCATCGATTCCTTTTTCCACAGAAGTGGATCTGAGTGATCTTTGCTACGGCGTTTCCTATCCCGTGACGGAGCCGGTAACGGCCGACGGCACGGTTCGCAACACCGCAGGCGTTCTGGTGATGACCGGTTCTGTCAGAACCACCATCCACGGAACCTGTGACCGGTGTGCCAGCGACTTCGACCGGGAAATCCATTTCCCCATCGATGTGGTTCTGGTTGAAGAACTGTCCAACGAAGAGAACGAAGATGAGTGGGTATTCCCTCTGGAGGGAGACAGCGCCGATCTGGATGACATTGTGCGGACAGTTTTCGTCCTGAATCTGGATTCCAAGCTGCTGTGCAAGGAGGACTGCAAGGGACTCTGCTGCCGCTGCGGCAGGAATCTCAACGACGGTCCCTGCAATTGCCAGAAGGAGCTCGATCCCCGATTTGCTGCTTTGAAGCAGCTTCTGGAAAAGTAAAACCATTAATGAATGCTGTTAAAAGCAGTTTGACCAAGGAGGTGTCACCATGGCTGTCCCTAAGTGTAAAGTGTCCAAGGCCCGTCGCGACAAGCGTCGTGGTTCCAACTGGAAGCTGTCTGCTCCCAGCGTGAGCGTTTGCTCCAAGTGCGGCGAACCCGTCATGCCCCACAGAGCTTGCAAGGCTTGCGGCAACTACAACGGTCGTCAGGTCGTGGCTGCCAAGGCTGAGTAATCCGCCCAGGCAATAAGCGCGGAAATGCAGAGGAAGGCTTTCAGCCTTCCTCTTTTTCCATTTGCGGCGACTATGCCCGCAGGCTAAGCGATAACCGTCACACCATTGGGTACCGCTCTGCATTGTGATTGCTGAAACGGTCGAAACAAGCCGTTAATAAAATGTAAATCCCACAGTATTTCCATTGATTTCCTCTGGAATCTGTGACATAATATAGAATTAGTAAGCTTTCATTTGAAAGGAGTGATCATCATGGCAAAACCCCTGGTTGCCATCGTAGGCAGACCCAATGTGGGCAAATCCATGCTTTTCAATAAACTGACCGGTCAGCGGACCTCCATCGTCGAAGATACCCCCGGTGTTACCCGTGACCGGATCTACGGCGAATGCGAGTGGTGCGGCCGGACCTTCTCCCTGGTGGATACCGGCGGTATTGAGCCCGGTACCGACAGCGAGATGCTGAAATTTATGCGCCGTCAGGCCGAGATCGGTATCGAACTGGCCGACGCCATCATCATGGTCGTCGACGTTCGCTCCGGTGTCACCGCCGCAGACCAGGATGTGGCCACCATGCTCCGCAAGAGCAAGAAGCCCGTTTGCCTGGCTGTGAACAAGTGCGACTCCATCGGCCTTGTGAATCCCGATGTGTTTGAGTTCTACTCCCTGGGCATCGGCGACCTGTTTGAAACCTCTGCTGTCCATGGCCACGGCACCGGCGATATGCTGGACTGGGTCCTTGAGAACATCCCCGAGGATGACAGCGAGGATGAAAATGACGACGTCATCAAGGTCGCCATCGTGGGCAAGCCCAATGTGGGCAAGTCCAGTCTGACCAACCAGATCCTGGGCGAGGAACGGGTGATCGTTTCCAACATTGCCGGCACCACCCGGGATGCCATCGACTCTTATTTCGAGAACGAAACCGGTAAGTACTGCTTCATCGACACCGCCGGCATGCGCCGCAAGAGCAAGGTCGATGACATGATCGAAAAATACTCCAATATGCGCTCCGTTGCCGCCATTGAGCGGGCGGATGTGTGTCTGATCCTCATCGATGCCAACGACGGTGTTACCGAGCAGGACACCAAGATCGCAGGTCTTGTCCATGAAGCAGGCAAGGCCGCCATCATCGTGGTAAACAAGTGGGATGCCGTGGCCGACAAGGAAACCAACACCATGCGCGACAAGGAGCTGGCTGTCCGGGATGGCCTCAGCTACATGACCTATGCCCCCGTGGTCTTCCTGTCTGCCCTCACCGGTTCCCGGGTGGACAAGCTCTTCCCCATGATCCAGGAGGTATACCGTCAGAATAATTCCCGCATCACCACCGGTGCGCTGAACTCCGTTCTGGCCGATGCCACCACCCGCGTCCAGCCCCCCACGGACAAGGGCCGCCGGCTGAAGATCTACTATATGACCCAGGCTTCTACCAAGCCCCCGCATTTTGTCATCTTCTGCAACGATGCCCGGCTGTTCCATTTCTCCTATCAGCGCTACCTGGAAAACCAGATCCGGGAGGTCTTCGGACTCCAGGGAACCCCCATCCGGATCACCATCCGCCAGAAAGGCGATAAGGAGGACGGCTGATGCGCTTCTTCCCCATTCTGATTACTTTTCTTGTCTGCTATTTCCTGGGCAACCACAACGGTGCCATCTGTGTTTCCATGATGATGGGTGACGATGTCCGCAGCCACGGCAGCGGCAACGCAGGTCTGACCAATTTTATCCGCAACTACGGCGCCAGCCGCGCCGTTCTGGTCATTGCCATCGACGTATTCAAGGCAATCCTTGCCTGCCACATCGGCGGTCTGGTTTTCGATCCCCTGGGCTACCGGCTGGCCGGCATGACCCTGGGCGGTGTGGCCGTGATGCTGGGCCATGACTTCCCTGCCCTCCAGGGCTTCCGGGGCGGCAAGGGTATCCTAAGCGGCTGGTTCATCGCCTTTACCATTGACTGGCGCATCGGTGTTCTGATCGGCATTGTTTTCTTTGCCGCCTATCTGCTGACCCAGTATGTTTCCCTGGGAAGCGTACTGGCAGCAGCCACCTTCGGTGTCGGTTTTGTGATTTTCCATCATGACAACCTTCCTGTGATGCTGGGCGGCATCTTTATGTCTGCCCTGACGGTCTATCAGCACCGGAGCAACATTCTCCGGCTTCTGAAAGGCGAAGAGCGCAAAACAAACCTCCTGCAGAAAGGAACCAAGAAATGAAAGTAGCTGTTGTAGGCAGCGGTGCCTGGGGCACGGCCCTGGCCATCCGCCTGTGTAAAAACGGTCACGATGTGACCATGTGGACCTTTGAAACCGAACTGATTCCCCAGATGGAAGAAAAGCGGCACAATCCCCGGCTTCCCGGTGCTGTTCTGCCGGAGGAGCTGAAGATCAGCCCCGACTACAGCTGTGTTTCCGGCTGTGAGATGGTGGTCATCGCCAGCCCCTCCTTCCCCATGCGCTCCGTTTGCAAGGGCGTTGCACCCCATCTGGATAAGGACGCGGTGTTGGTTTCCGTCACCAAGGGTATTGAGGACGGCACCATGCTGCGCATGAGCCAGATTGTGGAGGAAGTCACCGGTCACAAGACCGTGGTTCTCACCGGCCCCACCCATGCAGAAGAAGTGGCTCTGGATATTCCCACCGGAATCCTGGCCGCCTGCGATGACCGGGCACTGGCCGAATTCGTGCAGGACGCCTTTATGTCCGAGAATTTCCGGGTCTACACCAGTCCCGATCCTGTGGGCGCAGAGCTGGGCAGCGCGCTGAAGAACGTCATCGCCCTGTGCGCCGGTATCACCGACGGCCTGGGCTGCGGTGACAATACCAAGGCCATGCTGATGACCAGAGGTCTTACGGAAACTGCCCGCCTGGGTGTTTCCCTAGGTGCCCAGAAGGATACCTTTGCTGGTCTTGCCGGTGTGGGCGATCTGATTGTCACCTGTACCTCCATGCACTCCCGGAACCGCCGGGCAGGCATCCTCATCGGCCAGGGCAAGGATCCCCAGACCGCCATGAAAGAAGTGGGTGCCGTTGTGGAAGGCTACTACGCCGCCAAGTCCGCCTATGCCCTGGGCAAACGCCAGGGTATCGACATGCCCATCACCGAGGCCGCCTACAAGGTCCTCTATGAAGGTGCCCCTGCCGGAAAGGCCTTTGCCGCACTGATGAACCGGAGCCGCAAGCCCGAGTCCGAGGATGCCGGCTGGCTGTAAAACGAACAACACCCCGGACAAAATGTCCGGGGTGAATTCATTTTATTCGCAATATGTGATCTAATAGACAAATTGAAACTGGTCAAATTGTTCTTATCGGAAAAAGCATATAATTCTTTCCGTTCGATGGGCAAGTAAAGTCATGAACAGCACCCACCAAGGCGACGCTGTTTGCATTCATATAGTCCAGCACATCTGAAAAAGTGCTTTCACTTTCAACCTCCGCACAAAGATACTCATATCCAGGAATTGTCCATTTTGTCCATCCATCTGGTGCGTTTGCGTCATCAGTACATTCAATTCCAGCAAGGTATAATCCCTTGCTGAAGTTTTCTTCCCAAGGTTTGAAGGAATGGGAGCAATCAGACATTGCACCCCAAATGCCAACCAAATTGCCATTTTCATCTTTCTTGGCTAATGACTGGACTTCGTTGAAATGAGAATTTGCATTCTCCCATAGTTTTTGAATAAAACCTTGGCCATCCAAGGTTGAGCCTTCTTTGCCAATTACTGAGAATGAAGTTTTTATTTGTTTTTCGATTATCATATGGCACCTCGTCAAATTCAATTTTGTCTAACTGTTCACATTATATTTGAATCTATGTGTAAAATCAACATCGTGCTTCATATGCAAAACAAAAGAAAAAAGACAGGTCTTTCGACCTGTCTTTCTGTTTGGCGCGAATTAGATAGCACGCTCGACCTTATTGGAACGGAGGCATCTGGTACAAGCGTACACATGGCAGGGAGTACCGTTAACGACAGCCTTGACGCGCTTGACGTTGGGCTTCCATGCACGGTTGGAACGTCTGTGGGAGTGGGAAACCTTGATACCGAAGGTCACGCCCTTGCCGCAAAAATCACACTTAGCCATTTCATTGCACCTCCTTCTGTGAAATCTCGTAGTGTCCCTATCACAGGAACTTTGATATGATACCAGACTTTCCGAAAAAAAGCAAGCACTTTTTTATAAAATTTTGAGTTTTTTTGAAAATGGGTTGATATTCCCCCATCCCACAGTTATAATATCACAAACGGCAGATAAATGAGGTGTTTTGCCATGATTGATACCCACTCCATCGCCCTTACAACCATTGTCAAAGAGTTTGATTTGCAGGTGGTTCATGCCGCTACGGACTTCGAATCTGTCCGGATTACCGTGGAGGATATTTCCCGCCCCGGCATCCAGCTGTCCGGCTACTTTGATCATTTCGATCCTGTCCGGCTGCAGGTGATGGGCAATGTGGAAATGAGCTACCTGGCCCGGCTGGCAGAATCCCAGCGGGCTCAGATTCTGGACCGGCTGTTTTCCTATAAATTCCCCGCCCTGCTGATCACCCGGAACATTGCACCGGGTCCCCTGTGCGTGGCAATGGCTCAGAAGCACAATGTTACGCTGCTTCGCTCCTCCCTGCCCACCAGCACCATCACCTCCGCCATCATTGCCTATCTGAAGGCAGAGCTTGCCCCCCGGGTCACCCGCCACGGTGTTCTGATGGAGGTTTACGGTGAAGGCGTGCTGCTGACCGGCGAAAGCGGCATCGGTAAGAGTGAGACCGCCGTGGAGCTTCTCAAGCGCGGTCACCGTCTGATTGCCGACGACGCGGTGGAAATCAAGAAGGTTTCCGGCAGTTCCCTCATCGGCACCGCCCCGGAGCTGATCCGGGACTATATCGAGCTTCGCGGCATTGGTATCGTCAACGTTGCAAAACTCTTCGGCATGGGTGCCGTCAAGGTGGAAAACGAGATCAATCTGGTGGTCAACATCGTCCCCTGGAACACCCATGAGGTCTACGACCGGCTGGGTCTGGAGGATCAGTATACCGAAATTCTGGGTGTCAAGATCCCCATGAACACCATCCCCGTTACCCCGGGCCGTAATCTGGCTGTGATTCTGGAGGTCGCCGCCATGAACAACCGCCAGCGCAAGTTCGGCTACAATCCTGCGCTGGAGTTCATTGAGCAGACCAACCGTCATTTTGAAAAGAGTATGGGGAACCGCTGATGAAAGAATTTACCATCAGTTCCAACGATGCCGGACAGCGGCTGGACCGGTTCCTTGCCAAAGCTGTCCCCCTGCTGCCTGCCTCCCTTGCCCAGAAATATATCCGCATCAAGCGCATCAAATGCAACGGACAGCGGATCGACCGGGACACCCGGCTGAAAGCCGGAGATGTACTGCAGCTGTATATCAACGATGAATTTTTCGACAAGCCCAGAGAGGACAATGCCTATCTGACAGTCGCCACCCCGAAGCTGAACATTGTCTACGAAGATGAACACATCCTGCTGGTAGACAAACGGCCGGGGCTTGCCGTCCATCCCCACGACGGTGCGGAATACGGAAAAACCCTCATCGACCACATCCAGTCCTATCTTTATCAGAAGCGGGAATGGCGGCCCCGGGAGGAAAATTCCTTCACCCCCGCCCTGTGCAACCGGATCGACCGGAATACCGGCGGCATCGTCATTGCCGCAAAGACCGCGGAAGCGCTCCGGGTCATGAACCAGAAAATCAAGGACCGGGAGCTGGACAAGCGATATCTCGCCATTGTGGAAGGAACTCCCAAGCCCAGAGAAGGAAGTCTGAAAGGCCACCTTTTCAAGGATGCCAAAAACAACAAGGTATTTGTTACAGACAAGCCCCAGCCCGGTTCCAAATCCTGCCAGACCAACTACAAAGTTTTGGCCAGTGCCAACGGACTGAGCCTGGTGGAATGCGAGCTGATTACCGGCCGGACCCACCAGATCCGCGCCCAGTTTGCCCATGCGGGGCATCCTCTGCTGGGTGACGGCAAATACGGCAAGCTGGACAAGCGCTTTGACCGGAAAATCCAGGCCCTTTATTCCTACAGGCTGACCTTCACCTTTACCACCGAAGCCGGCTCTCTGGAATATCTCAACGGAAGGACTTTTCAGGTTGAAAAGGTAGACTTTGCCGAAGAGTACTTTCCCGGAACAAAAGTATAGTTTTGTGCCCACTTCACAAAAGAAGTGGGCATTTTTTGTTGAAATAATTCTGCATATTTTTCTTGACTTTTGTTATGTTACCCTCTATAATTACTCCATTGTTCAAATTTTCGGAAAAATTTACACAGAGATGAGGTTGCCAAATAATGGCCCAGAAAGAGAATCAGCGTATCGCCCTTACCAAGAAACTGCTCCAGGAAGGTCTGCTCCGTCTTTTGGAAGTCAAGCCCCTGGAAAACATCAGCGTCACCGAACTGTGCCGGGAGTCCGGCATCAACCGCGCCACCTTCTATAACCACTACAGCACCCCCCAGGAGCTTCTGGACAGTCTGGAAAACCGGATGACCGATGAACTGAGAAAGATCATCGGCAATCCCCGGAGTGCCGATGAAGTCATTTTGCACACGGAGCAGGTCTGCAGCTATTTCTATGACAACGCCCGCACGATTCTCATCCTCAACCGCTGCCACGCAGATACGGACATCAATGATGTTCTTTATAATCTGAACCAGAACTTTCAGCAGTATCGGCTGAGTTCCAAGTATACCGGCACAATGAACCAGGCCAGCCTGCATCTGATCTCTGTTTTCTTCTACACCGGCTGCTATAACATTCTTCTGGAGTGGCTGAAGAAGGACCTCCCTCTTACCCCCAAGGAAGTGGCTGATCTGATGGTCCGCCTGGCCAGCGAGAATTTCCTGGAGTAATTCATGGCAGCTTATGCCCACTACCCCAGCTCCCTGGGGTTGCTGGAAATCGGATATGATTGCAATGCAGTTATCTCGTTGCAGATCGTTTCCCGATCCCTTCACGGTCACAGGCCCACCGCCCTGACTGATGTGGCCGCTGCCCAGATCGCGGAATACCTGGCAGGCAGCCGGCAAAGCTTTGGTTTTCCCTTCTCCCCGAAAGGAACGCCCTTCCAGATTACTGTCTGGAACCAGCTGCTGAAAATCCCCTATGGGCAAACCCGCACCTACGGTCAGATTGCCGCTGCCATCGGAAGCCCGAAGGCCGCCCGGGCCGTGGGCCAGGCTGTTAACCGCAATCCCATCTGGATCGTCATCCCCTGCCACCGGATTATCGGTGCCGGCGGAAAACTCACCGGCTATGCCGGAGGATTGGAACTGAAGCAGCAGCTCCTGGATCTGGAACAACTCCATAAATAACCGAAAGCCCGGAAGCAAAAGCTTCCGGGCATTTTGCACTTTAACGGTACAGGGGGAATCGGTCGCAGATGTCTGCCACAATCGCCTTCACTTCAGCAGCAGTACCTTCAAAGTCCCGGGCTGTCATGGCGATGCATTTGGCGATCTGCTTCATCTCATCAGCCCCCAGTCCCCGGGTGGTCACAGCCGCTGTGCCGATCCGGACGCCACTTGTGACGGAAGGCTTCTGGGGATCGCCGGGAATTGCATTTTTGTTCAGCGTGATGTGGTTGGCATCCAGCCGTTCCTGGAGTTCCTTGCCGGTGATGTGCATGGGCCGCAGGTCTGCCAGCATCAGATGGTTGTCTGTACCGCCGGTAACCAGATCAAAGCCCTCCTCCATCACCGCTTCTGCCAATGTTTTCGCATTGTCCACGACCTTATGGGCATAGGTCCTGAATTCCGGATTCATGGCTTCTGCAAAGCAGACAGCCTTGGCTGCAATCACATGCTCCAGGGGACCGCCCTGAGTACCGGGAAACACCGCAGAATTCAGCTTCTTTGCAAATTCCTCCTTGCCCAGAATCAAGCCGCCTCTGGGGCCTCTGAGGGTTTTGTGGGTGGTGGTGGTAACGATGTCTGCATAGGGCACTGGGCTCATATGGGCGCCGCCTGCCACAAGGCCTGCAATATGGGCCATATCTACCAGCAGAACTGCGCCCACTTCATGGGCAATGTCTGCAAAAATCTTGAAATCAATGGCTCTGGGATAAGCGGAAGCACCGGCAATCAGCAGCTTCGGCTGATTCTTTTTCGCCAGATCCCGGATGTTGTCGTAATCGATCAATCCGGTTTCGTGGTTGACATCGTAGGAAACTACGTTATAGTATTTGCCGGAAATATTGGCAGGACTACCGTGGGACAGGTGGCCGCCGTTGGCAAGGCTCATGCCCATCATGGTGTCACCGGGCTTCAGAATGGCCAGCTGTACCGCCATATTGGCCTGGGCGCCGGAATGAGGCTGCACATTGGCAAACTCTGCGCCGAACAGTTCCTTTGCCCGCCGGATGCACAGATCCTCGATCTCATCGACCACCTGGCAGCCGCCGTAGTACCGCTTTCCGGGCAGACCTTCTGCATATTTATTGGTCAGAATGGAGCCCATTGCTGCCATCACCGCAGGGGATGCAAAATTTTCTGAAGCAATCAGTTCAATACCGTCCTCCTGGCGCTCCAGTTCCCGCTGCATGAATTCTGCGATCATAGGATCGTAATCCGCAACAAAACCGATGGAATTGAGAGGTTTTCCATACATAGTTGTTATCCTTTCTGTCTGTTGGTTCCGGTGATTCATTCTTCCACTTCCAGTATACACGCACTTTCAGAAATAATCAACAAATTTTTAAAAGAAAAGGCCGCCTGTTTTGGGCGGCCTTTACAAGTTTTACAGATTATAGTAGCGGTCAAATTCTGCAGGATGGGGAATCTGGGACATCTGCAGGCATTCTGCCCGCTTGTTTTTGATGAAATTCTTCAGCAGGATCTCCGGGAACACACCGCCGGCAGTCAGATAGTCATGATCTGCTTCCAGGGCATCCAGCGCCTGTTCCAGAGAAGTGGGCAGGCCCTTCAGCTTTTTCTTTTCTTCCTCGGGCAGATTGAACAGATTCATATCATAGGGGCCCCAGCCGTTCTCGTGGGGATCGATTTTATTCTTGATGCCGTCGATGCCGGCCATCAGGATGGCGGCATAGCAGAAATAGGGATTGCAGGTGGCATCGGGGTTGCGCAGTTCAAAGCGGCGCTCTGCGGGAGTCTTGGCATAGGCAGGGATCCGGATGACGGCACTGCGGTTGGAGGTAGCATAACCCACGGTAACAGGAGCCTCAAAGCCGGGCACCAGGCGCTTGAAGGAGTTGGTACTGGGGTTGGTCAGGGCACACAGGGAAGCAATGTGCTTCAGCAGACCGCCCATGAACCAGTGGGCTTCCTTGCTCAGATGGGAATAACCGTTGTCATCGGAGAAAACAGGCTGGCCGTCCTTCAGAAGCAGCATATGCACATGCATGCCGGAACCTGCTTCACCGTAAACGGGCTTAGGCATCAGCGTTGCGCTGTAACCGTACTTCAGGGCAGTATTGCGGATGATATACTTGATCATCATGGAAGCATCGGCCATAGCAGACATCTTACCCAGCTTGGGCTCGATCTCAAACTGGCCGGAAGCGCCCACCTCGGGATGATGGTACTTGACGGGAATGCCGGCCTCTTCCATCAGCAGCACCATCTCGCTGCGGCATTCATAGGTGGGGTCGAAGGGCTTGGCGATATGGTAGTTTTTCTGCTTGGGCACGATGTTGCCGGTGCCCTCGGTGTAGCTGTTCCAGTGGGCCTGGTTATAGTCCAAGTGCATGCCGATGGCATTGGCCTGGACCTCCCACCCCACCTGGTTGAAGAGGTAGAACTCAAATTCCGGCAGGATCAGCATGGTGTCTGCGATACCGGAATCCTTCAGATACTGCTCCGCGGCCAGCACAATATTCCGGGGATACTGGGCCAGCGGCCGGTTTGCGGGGCTGTCGATGATCATGGCATTGCCGGTCATGGACAGCGTCGGGATCTGGCAGAAGGGATCGATCACTGCCGTGTCGGGATCGGGGATAAAGACCATGTCGCTCTTTTCCACCACAGCATAGCCATAGTTGGATGCGTCGAAGCCGACACCGTTTTTCATGATTTCCTCGTTAAAGTCCCTTGCCGGGATGGTCACATGACGGAACTGGCCATGGATGTCCACCATCTTGAAGTCCACCATTTTGATATCCTGCTCCCGGATCAGGTCCATGATTTGCTGTACGGTTTTTGCCATAAATGTTCTCCTTTTTATTTATTCCCGGATATTATACGCTTTTTTCCACCTTAAGTCAATGAAATCCCCAGAATCAGTTGCGTATCAGATCAAAAGCAGCTATAATCTGGAGTGGAGGTGTCGTTATGAATCGAATTCTGGAAGTTTGTGTGGATTC
Organism: Oscillospiraceae bacterium; assembly: GCA_015068305.1. Classification (GTDB taxonomy): domain Bacteria; phylum Bacillota; class Clostridia; order Oscillospirales; family Oscillospiraceae; genus Faecousia. Next base: position 75,371 of record SVKV01000004.1, on the reverse strand, counting down.
CTATGCTTCTGCCATGGCTGCCGTCGCAGGGGGTGCTGACCGGCTGGAGCTGTGCAGTGCGTTGGCCATCGGCGGTCTGACCCCCTATGCGCAGCTGCTTGTGCAGATTCGCCGCAGCAGCGACATCCCCATCCGGTGTCTGATGCGGCCCCGGGCCGGTGATTTTCTCTACACCCCCGAAGAGATCGAGCTGATGTCCATGCAAATCCGCATCCTCCGGGACCTGGGCGCTGACGGTTTTGTCATCGGCTGTCTGACGCCTGAAGGTGATCTGGATGGCGATGCTATGAGGCCTCTGATCGAGGCTGCCGGCAGTGCGGGACTGACCCTGCACCGGTGCATCGATGTATCCCGCGATCCCCTGGAAACCTATCTCCAGGCAGGTCAACTGGGCATCGATACGGTGCTGACCAGCGGTGCCGCAGGCAATTGCACCGCCGGAAAGGAAACCATTGGCAAGCTTCTGAAGCTCCGGGATGCCCACAACGGTCCTGAAGTTCTCATCGGTGCCGGGGTGAATGCAAACGTCATCACTGCCTTCCGGGCAGAATTCCCGGAAGCCCGGGCATTCCATATGAGCGGTAAAAAGGATATCGAAAGCGGTATGATCTTCCGCCGGGAGGGCGTTCCCATGGGAATTCCCGGCTTCGACGAATGGCACATCCAGCAAACCGGCCTGGATGCCGTTGCCGCCGCCAGGAAAGTTCTGAAATAAATAAAACCCCCGAATATCGGGGGTTTTCCTATTTTAGAAGTCTGTTTTATAGGGTTTATCCGCAGGGTGGCCGCCCTTGAGCTTCTGCATACCCCGGGGGACCGCATCCATGGAATTCTTCCAGGGAGCACCGGCCTGGCGGTAGTCATGCTTGTCAACAAACCAGTCGATATCGCCCTTGACCCGGGCAAGGTTATCCCGCATCAGAACAAGCACCGTATTGTAAAACCATTCCAGCTGGCTGTTGGGAAGCTCCGTCCTGGCGTGTTCCAGAAGCTCCGAAAAATGGTGCATGCAGAAGCCCTTGCACCTTTCTACCTTTGCCCGGAACTCCGGATCCTTGATCAGCACAAAGAATGTGGCATAATATCTGGAAAGATTCTCATCAATCCGGTCGCAGATATAGCAGGAATTTCCTTTTTCCTTTGCCCATTGGGTCAGAGGAAGCTCCCCTTCCTTGGGCTTTCCGAAGTTCAGCAGTGGCCGCTTGTCCGGCATTTTGAAGTCCTTGATCTGCTTCTGAAATTCCTCTATCATACAGGCGTAGTAAGTCTGCATCACCAGGGCGCTGCCCAGGGCATTGCCGTAATCATGCATTTTCTGATAATGCATCCGGCAGAAACCTGCGCTGTCCGTGGCAGCCCGGACATCCGGCTCCATATAGCTGGCACCGGGACCCAGAACATAGCGGATGACCCGCTGTTCCACCTCCCGCTCCAGATAGCAGAAGGGACACTCGTCCCCGGAATCAAAGGCCTCATTTACCGGGATCGTTTCGATTCTTTCCTTCATACCTTTTGCTCCTCATTCCCTGGATATGCTGATTATAGCATTTTTTAGGAGCTGTGTCCAGATATATCCGGATTCCGATTGGCTGCACCGATTGCAGCATGGCTCCGGGTTCATTATAATATGAGTATCATTTACCAAATCTTTACCGCTTGTGTGGTATCATTAATTATTATAATTGGGAGTTTGCCATGAAGTACACATTACATATTAAGGATGCACTGTTCTCCGTTGTGACCCTGGTGGCCAGTTTTGCACTGAATCTTCTGCTGCAGTCCTGGTTCCATACCCAATCTCTGATTCCCATGATCTTTGTGCTGGGCGTCTTTCTGATTTCCTGGCGGACCCAGGGATATTTCTGGGGTGTTGCAGCCTCGCTGATCAGCGTTCTGGCTGTCAACTATGCCTTTACCTTCCCCTATTATGCTTTTGACCTGATCTCCCCGGAATGTGTTTCCTCGGCTGTGGTCATGCTGATCGTTTCCACCTCCACCGGAACGCTGACCACCCAGATCAAGCACCAGGAAAAGATCAAGGCGGAAATCGAGCGGGAACGGATGCGGGCTAATCTCCTCCGGGCTGTTTCCCACGATCTGCGCACACCGCTGACCTCCATCTACGGGTCCTGTTCAACGGTTATTGAGAACTACCATTCTCTGAGCGAGCGGCAGAAGCTGGAACTGCTGAACGATGTCCGCGCCGATGCCCAGTGGCTGATCCGGATGGTTGAAAATCTGCTTTCCGTGACCCGGATCGATGACACCCGGGTGCAGCTTACCAAAACGCCCACCGTTCTGGAGGAACTGATTGATGCGGTGCTGGTCAAATTCCGGAAGCATTTCCCAGACCAGGAGATTCTGGTGGACATCCCGTCGGATTTTGTCAGCATTCCCATGGATGCCATGCTGATTGAACAGGTTCTGATCAATCTTCTGGAAAATGCAGTCATTCATGCCCGGGGGATGACCAAGCTTCAGCTGACGGTGACCTGTCAGGACGGTCTTGCGAATTTTTCCATTACCGATGACGGCTGCGGCATTCCTGCCGACCGGATGCAGAAGCTGTTTTCCGGATATCTGGACCACCGCGACATCCCCACCGATGGCAGCCGCAACAACATGGGCATCGGGCTTTCCGTCTGCTCGACGATTGTCAAAGCCCACGGCGGCGAGATCCGCGCAGAAAACCTGAAACCCCAAGGCGCAGCCTTTTACTTTTCTTTAGAAATGGAGCGTACCTATGAACAGCAATAGATACAAAATTCTGGTTGTCGAAGATGAGGCAAATATCTGCAGCTTTGTGAAAACCATTCTGGAAGCCAATGACTATCAGGTGCTGGTTGCTTCCACCTGTCAGCAGGGCCTGATGATGTTCTCTTCCCATGTACCGGATCTGATCATCCTGGATCTGGGTCTTCCGGACCGGGACGGTCTGGAGCTGATCAAGGCGGTCCGGGCAACCAACGCTGTGCCGATTCTGGTTCTCTCTGCCCGAACCATGGAAAACGACAAGGTCACGGCCCTGGATCTGGGTGCCAACGACTATGTGACCAAACCCTTCGGAACCGCAGAACTGGTAGCCCGCGTCCGGGCTGCCCTGCGCACCCGCCGCACAGCCGACAGCTTCAGCGCTGCACCCGGCGGCAAGTTCTATCTGGAGGACATGGTCATTGATTATGACCGCAGAATTGTTACCGTGGCCGGTGCGGAAGTGAAACTGACCCAGACGGAATACAACATTCTGGCACTGCTTTCCGAGCACACCGGAAAGGTGCTGACCTACTCCTCCATCATCAGCACCATCTGGGGCCGCATCGATGAAGGCAGCACCAAGAAGCTCCAGGTCAATATGGCCAACATCCGCAAAAAGCTGGGCTCCAAGCCTGGTGACAACCGCTACATCATCAACGAGCTGGGTGTCGGCTACCGGATCCAGGATCCCCCCACAGCCCCCGGCGACGATTCTTAACTGTATATTTACTCTCGGTATGGTATAGTTGCTCCTGAATTTGCGCAGCTTCTGCTGCATTTGTGAAAGGAGAAACTATGGAAGTTCTGATTCAAAACTTCGCTTATCTGACACTGCCCCAGATCATCATGTGGTGCATCGGCGGTGTTCTGATCTATCTTGCCATCGAAAAGCAGATGGAACCCACCCTGCTGCTGCCCATGGGCTTCGGTGCCATTCTGGTAAACCTGCCTGTGGCTGTGGAAGGCACCGGCGTTCAGATGGTTCTGGATACTCTGTTTTCCATCGGCATTGAAGGTGCCGAGCTGTTCCCGCTGATGCTGTTCATCGGCATCGGTGCCATGATCGATTTCCAGCCCCTGCTGACCAACCCCAAGCTGATGATTTTCGGTGCCGCTGCCCAGTTCGGTATTTTCTTTACCCTGGCCGCCGCATCCCTGCTGGGCTTTGAACTGCCCGATGCCGCATCCATTGCCATCATCGGCGCTGCCGACGGCCCCACCTCCATCTTCGTCGCAACGGAGCTGGGCTCCAAGTACCTGGGCCCCATCATGGTGGCCGCCTACTCCTACATGGCTCTGGTTCCCCTGGTCCAGCCCCCCATCATCAAGCTGTGCACCTCCAAGGCAGAACGCAAAATCAGAATGCAGTACAAGGGTAAGCCCGTTTCCAAGCGGACCAAGATCCTCTTCCCCATCGTTGTCACCGTGATCGTCGGCCTGGTTGCCCCCGACGCTGTGGCGCTGATTGGCTTCCTGATGTTCGGCAATCTGATCCGGGAGTGCGGCGTTATGAGCTCCATTTCTGAAACTGCCCAGAATGTTCTGGCAAACCTGATCACCATCTTCCTGGGCATCACCATTGCCTCCCAGATGAAGGCCGATGAATTCCTGCACCCCGATACCCTGATCATCATCGGTCTGGGTCTGGTGGCATTCATTTTCGATACCTTCGGCGGCATCATGGTCGCAAAAATCATGAACCTCTTCTCTAAGGAGAAGATCAACCCTATGATCGGCGCTGCCGGTATCTCCGCATTCCCCATGTCCGCCCGGGTGGTTCACAAGCTGGGTCTTGAGGAGGATAATCAGAATTTCCTGCTGATGCACTCCATCGGTGTCAACGTATCCGGTCAGATTGCATCCGTTATTGCAGGCGGTCTGATTCTGGCTCTGGTCAAATCCACAATGGGAGGTTAATGCTATGAGAATGGATCTTCTGATGGAAGCCCTGCCCGTGATGGGCACCGGTTATCTGGGAATCTTTATTGTGACCGGCGTGATCATCGCCGTGGTTACACTGCTGAACAAGTTTACCAACAACAATTAACCGAACATTTTTAATGCCACGGATTTCAAAAATCCGTGGCATTTTCGCCTTTCTTTACCGTTTATTTGCCATATATTCTGTATAATATCCCTGTGTATTACAACAGAAAGGAAAGAAAAAATGTTACCTGCAATTATTCTCTTCGCGGCAACCTACGTTCTCATGATTGCCTTCGGCAAGTACCGTCCCTACATTGCCCTGGCTTCCGGCGTGATCTTCATCATTTCCGGTATGCTTCCGTTCAATCAGATCATCGGTGCCCTGGACTTCAACGTTCTGCTGATGATCGGCGGTACCATGGGCCTTGTGCAGCTGTTCATTGACAGCCACATGCCCGAGCGTCTGGCTGACATCATCATGGACAAGGTCCCCAACGTCCAGTGGGCAGCTGTCTGCCTGAGCCTCTTCTCCGGTATCATCTCCGCATTTGTTGACAACGTGGCCACCGTTCTCATGGTCGCTCCCGTTGCCATCGAGATCTGCAAGAAGCTGAAGACCAATCCCATTCCCTTCATCATCTCCATCGCCGTGTCCAGTAACCTCCAGGGTGCTGCTACCTTGGTTGGCGACACCACCGCCATCATGCTGGGCTCCGCTCTGGACATGAGCTTCCTGGACTTCATCTGGTATCAGGGTAAGCCCGGTATGTTCTTCATGGTGGAGCTGGGTGCCGTCCTGTCCGCCTGCATCGTCTACTTCACCTTCCGGAAAGAAAAGGGTGCCATCCCCAAGTCCGGACGTGTGACCGAGGTCAACGACCTTGTTCCCACCATTCTGCTGGTTGGTGCCATCGTGCTGCTGATCGTTGCCTCCTTCCTGCCCTTCGAGATGCCTGCTGAGACCAACGGTCTGATCTGCTTCAGCCTGCTGATCATCGGTCTGATCTACAACTACGCCAGAAATAAGAACCTGGACGCCATCACCGGTCCTCTGAAGGCCATCGATCTGGAGACCCTGGGCCTGCTGGTTGGCCTGTTCCTGATGATCGGCGGTATCTCCAACATGGGTGTCATCGACGCTCTGGCTCAACTGCTGGCCAAGCTGGGTGCCGGCAACCCCTTCCTGATGTACACCATCATCGTCTGGGCTTCCGTAGCTATCTCTGCATTCATTGACAACATCCCCTATGTTGCCACCATGATTCCCGTCATCGCCGGCATCGCCATGGAGATGGGCATCGATTCCACCGCCCTGTACTTCGGCCTCCTGTCCGGTGCTACCCTGGGCGGCAACTGCACTCCCATCGGTGCTTCCGCCAACATCGCCGGCATCGGCATCCTGCGCAAGGAAGGCTACGATGTGAAGAACGGCGATTTCTTCAAGATCGGCATTCCCTTCACCCTGGCTGCCATCGTGCCTGCCTATATCCTGATCTGGATCCTGTTCGGTGTTTAAACCCTTTCCCGTATAAAACCAACAGCCGCTCCTTACGGAGCGGCTGTTTCATTTGCAAAAGACTGCCGCAGAAACCATGCTGCGGCAGTCTTGCGGTATTATCCGATTTTTGCGAAGGACTGGGCAATGTTCAGCGCGTGGTCACCGATTCTCTCAAAATCGGTCAGCAGCTCGGAATAAAGGATACATGCCTCCTCGCTGCACTGGCCCCTGTGCATCCGCTCCAAATGCTTCCGGCGGTAATCTTCCGTCATCTCGTCAAACCGGTCTTCCAGCGCCTCCATGGCCCTCAGCCACTGCTCCGGTCCACCTTCCCGGTTCTGCACCAGCTGCAGAGCCTGCCGGGTCAGTTCCTGCATCTGCCGCAGTTCCTCCCGGGCCGTATCAGAAAACTTGACAGACAGCCGCTCCATGGTTTCCACATATCCGCCGATGTTGGCTGCGTGGTCGCCAATGCGCTCGGCATTGCCGGTAATCTGGAAGTACTCCTTGATAGCAGAAACGATCTGATCGCTGTTGTTATGGACCAGAATGTGAGAAATATACTGGGAAATCTCCTTGTTCATGGCATCGATGGTGCTTTCGGTCTGATCCAGCGCCTTCAGCGCACCGGAATCACCCCGGAGCACCGCTTCATAGCTGCGATGGGCATTTTCCTCTGCCAGAGCCAGCATCCGGTCAATTTCATGCTGCAGCAGGTCCAGATGCACTGCATTGGAGCCCAGAGTGGTACTGCCCCTGCGGTACTGGAATGCAGCGCGGTTGCGCCGGAGGATTCCTTTCCCTCGGGAAGCAGGACCGTAGCAAGCTTTGCCATGTAGGTACCAAACGGCACCAGCAGAATGGTGGTCACGATATTAAAGGTGGTATGCATGTTTGCGATCTGTGCGGAAGGATCCCCGGGCGTAAGGCCGCCGACCCAGTCGGTCACCGGCAGATTCAGACACAGCAGTGTAAAAATCAGTGTGCCGATCACATTGAACATCAGATGGATCACCGTGGTCCGCTTGGCACTGCGGTTGGTGCCGATGGCTGCCAGCACTGCGGTGATACAGGTGCCGATATTCTGGCCGAAAAGCACAAACACCGCACTGGAGAACGGAATCAGTCCGTTCTTTGCCAGTGCCTGCAGAATACCGACGGATGCCGAGGAAGACTGGATCACAGCCGTGAAGACCGCACCCGCCAGGATTCCCAGGAAGGGATTGGAGAAGGTGGTCATCAGAGAAATAAAGGCCTCAGACTCCTGCAGCGGCTCCATAGCGGTGCCCATCATATCCATGCCGATGAACAGCACGCCGAAGCCTGCCAGAATCTTGCCGAAGTGGTGCAGCTTCGGTGCCTTGAAGAATACGATCATCGCCACACCCAAAAAAGCCAGCAGCGGAGCCAGCATGCCCACATCCAGCGTAATCAACTGGGCAGTAATGGTGGTGCCGATGTTGGCGCCCATGATGATCCACACCGCCTGCTGCAGGGTCATCATGCCGGAATTGACGAAGCCGACCACCATGACCGTGGTCGCAGAGGAGGACTGAATGACTGCGGTAATACCTGCGCCCACCAGCACGCCAAGAAAGCGGTTTGCCGTCAGCTTTTCAAGGATCTGCTTCATGCGGTTGCCAGCAGCATCTTCCAGTCCCTCGCTCATCATCTGCATGCCGTACAGAAAGAGCGCAAGGCCACCCAGCAAACCAAGAATTTCTGTCATACCCATTTAGGTAAACTCCTGTTTCTATTTATTAATGATCATGCGAACGCAAAACGTTCCCGATTATTATAAATAGCAGAAACGGCCCTTTCAACACAAAGCGGCCATCCTTAGTTGCATCTTAGCCTGCCCGCAAAAAACGGCACCGCAAACGCGGTGCCGTTTTGAATGAAGCATGACTGGATTTAGATTGCGTTTGCCGCGTTGTAGCCGCCGCGGATGGCTTCCGCGATGGATGCGGTGCGCTCGCCGGAGCAGTCGCCGGCATAGTAGACAGGAACCGTAAGACCTTCGGTGTCCAGCACATTCTTCCGGGAACCGACCGCCATCACAACCATGTCGCAGGGAATGGTGATCTCTTCCTCGCCCTGGATGGCCTTCACGCAGCCGGGCTCAATGGCGCTGACCTTGGTGTTCACATACTGCTTCACGTCATGGGCCTTGAAGTCAGCCATGATGGTGGGCATGATGGTGGAAGATTCGCCGCTGGCGATCTTGTCCAGCATTTCGATGACGGATACGGTGCAGCCCTTCTCCAGCAGATATTCGGCCGTTTCCGTACCCACCAGGCCGCCACCGATGACGGCGCAGTGGCCCGTTGCTTCCGCCTTGCCGGACAGCACATCCCAGGAAGACACCACATTGGCGCCGTCGGCACCGGGGATGGGCAGGATCATGTCGTGGGCACCCACAGCCACGATGACCGCATCGGCAGCATTCATGATCTCCTTGGTAGCCTCGGTGTTCAGATGGATCTTCACACCCAGGGCAGGCAGAATGCACTCAAAGTATGCGACAGAGCGGAGGATCTCATCCTTTCTGGGAGGCACGGCAGCAATGTTGATCTGGCCGCCCAGAACCGCTTCCTTTTCATAAAGATCCACTTCGTAGCCCCGGAGTGCTGCCACTCTGGCAGCTTCCAGACCGGCAACACCGCCGCCCACAACGACGACCTTCTTTTTGCCGTCACCGGGCTTGATGGAGATGGTTGCCTCATCGCCGTTTTCGGCATTCAGCACACAGGAGATATAGCGGCGGTTCTGGATGGCATCCACGCAGCCCTTGTTGCAGTTGAGGCACAGGCGGATGGGCTCCCCGGATTCTGCCTTGAGGGCGATATCTGGATCGCACAGCAGGCTGCGGCCGTAGGCGATGATATCTGCATCGCCATTGCTAAGAATCTTTTCACCGTTTTCTACGGTCAGCACCTTGCCCACGGTAGCCACGGGAATGGAAACCGCAGCCTTGACTGCTTTGCACACGGGCAGGACCCAGTTTTCTTCCCGGGTTCCCATGGGCGGAATGGTGTCGGCCATGTTGCCGGTGTGGTTGGCCTGGGCCACCTGGATCATGTGGACACCGGCCTTTTCCAGCAGCTTGGCGAATTCCACAGCGTCCTCGGGATGCAGGCCGCCCTTGCCCCGGTCGCTTCCGTCGGGGTTCTTGGTAATGATGGGGAGCTTATACTCGATCATCAGCTTGGGAGCAGCTTCCTTAATGGCTGCCACCACTTCCAGAGCGTAGCGGACCCGATTTTCAAAGCTGCCGCCGTACTCGTCAGTACGGAAGTTCATCAGCTTAGAACACAGAGAACCCAGCAGGCGGTCGCCGTGGACTTCGATGGCATCGATGCCGGCCTCCTGGGCCCGGCGGGAAGCCTGTGCGATGTATTCCTTGATCTGAGCCAGCTGGGCAGGGGTTACATCCTGGATGAAGTGCTTCATGTCATAGGCAATCTTGCCGTGGGCCTGCTTGCCGAATTCCTGGGACTCCTTCATCTTGGCGCCGAAGGTTGCCATATCGCCCTTGGCCTTGGCTTCCATACCCTCCTTGGCTGCCATCTGAGCCATACGGATCAGACGGCCCACCTCGGGCACATCGTACTCGGGATGGAAGATCTGCAGGGCCACCTTGCAGTCGTACTTGTGCAGGGCATCGGCCAGGGCCTTGAAGGCGGGAATCTGCCGGTCATCAAACAGCTTGGGGGTGGGAGAAGCGGTCATAACCGGTGCCACGTCGCCAATGACCACAAATCCGGTGCCGCCCTTGGCCAGCCGCTCATAGAAAGCAAGGCTTCTGGGGCCGATGGAGCCGTCCCGCTCCTCATAACCGGTGGTCAGCGGAGGGAACATAATGCGGTTTTTCAAGGTCAGGTTACCCACCTGAATGGGCTGCAGAAGCAGAGAATCTTTGCTCATGGTATGTCTCCCCTTTTTTTAATATGATATTATCTTTATACCATATCAATCCGTTGTTTTCAACAAATCCCCGGTTTTTTGACGCAAAAATATAAAAAGCGGCACCGCAAACGCGATGCCGCTCTATTTTTCTTAGTCGTGTCTGGAACCGAAATTCACAGAGGTGTCGCCCTGCTCATTGGCACCGAACTCATAGTCCTTGCCGGGCAGGATGGCATTCATGGCAATGCCCACCAGGGCAGCCACAGCCAGACCGGACAGGCTGATGGAAATGCCGCCCACGGGGATCACGATGGAACCGCTGTAGGTCACACCAACAGCCAGGCCCATGATCATGGCAGCAATCAGCACGTTGCGGCTCTTGGTAAAGTCCACCTGGTTTTCAACCACATTGCGGACACCGACAGCAGAAATCATGCCGTACAGCACCAGGCTGACACCGCCCATGGTTGCAGCGGGCATGGCAACGATCAGCGCTGCAAACTTGGGGCAGAAGGACAGCAGGATTGCAAAATAGGCTGCCAAACGGACAACCAGAGGATCATAGACCTTGGAAAGGGCCAGAACGCCGGTATTTTCGCCGTAGGTGGTGTTGGCAGGGCCGCCAAACAAAGCGGACAGGGTGGTTGCCAGGCCGTCACCGGTCAGAGTCCGATGCAGACCGGGGTCAGCCACGAAGTTTTTACCGACGGTGGAGGAAATGGCGCACATATCACCAACGTGCTCGACGATGGTGGCCAGAGAAATGGGAGCGATGGTGATCACGGCGGTAATCAGCATGCTCACATCCAGAGAATCATTGAAAATGGACAGTGCGGTATTCTCCCAGATCACGGGGAAACCGAACCAGTCGGCAGCGGCAACAGTTGCAGCCACATTGGCCCGGGCAGAGGGATCCACGATCACGGCAAACAGGTAGGAAGCCACGACACCCAGCAGGATGGGAACGATCTTCACCATACCCTTGCCCCAGATGTTGCACACAACCACAACTGCAATGGCCACCAGTGCCACCAGCCAGTTGGTGTGGCAGTTGGTAATGGCGGAACCGGCCAGGGACAGGCCGATGCAGATGATGATGGGGCCGGTGACAATGGGCGGGAAATAGCGCATGACCCGCTTGACGCCGAAGAACTTGAAGAATGCAGCCAGAACCAGATACAGCATGCCTGCAACAGCCACGCCGAAGCAGGAATAGGTCAGGGGGATTTCCTGGCCGGATGCGGTAACCAGACCGAATGCACCCAGGAACGCAAAGGAGGAACCCAGGAAAGCGGGAACCTTGCGGCCGGTGATCAGGTGGAACAGCAGTGTGCCCAGACCTGCAAACAGCAGGGTGGTGGAAACGTTCAGGCCGGTGATGGCGGGAACCAGCACGGTGGCACCGAACATGGCGAACAGATGCTGCAGGCCCAGAATCAGAACCTTGGAAGTACCCAGGCTCTTGGCATCATACACAGCATCCATCTTTTCGGGATTGGACATAGTATTTACCTCTCTTTCTAAAATTCGCTAGGAACAAGTATACTCCCTTTCAATTGTGATTTCAATGAATTATCTTCACAAAAAAACACCGGTTTCCGAGGAAATATTAATAAAACTTTTCCCAGTTATCATGGATTTTGAATTGCTCATAAAAAAGCAGCCGGCTTTCGCCGGCCGCTTTGAATGATTCTATGCTTCTTGGGGATATACCAGACCCCACTGTTTTCTTAAGCTGTCCATAAATTCCATCATGTAAACCGACTCTTCCAGGGGCATGGAACGGCTTTCCGTTTCCCCTGCCGCAATGGCCCGGGCGCACTCGAGGAACTGGTATTCGTAACCGTTGATCTGTTCCGGTACCGGATAATGGGCAACGAGCCGGTCGGATGTGTCAAAGACAGACACGGACTGCGGGTTGTTGATGTTTTCCACCACGATGTAACCCTGATCACCGTGAATAATACCCCTCCGGTCAGACCGGGCATAGATGCTGTGGGTCAGCACAGCCATGCGGCCATCCCTGTAGAAGATGGTGATGGTTTCCATGCCGTCCACTCCCGTGGGCGTCATCCGGACGGAGGATTCCACCCGCTCAATGTCCTTACCAAAGTGCATCAGCGCAAAATTGATGCCGTAAACACCGATATCCAGCAGTGCACCGCCGGCCAGTGCAGGATCATAGATTCTGGGAACCTGATGGATCACATAGGAAAGATTGGCGGTCAGCGTATTTACCTTTCCGATCACACCGCTGGCGATCACATCGTCAATGATTTTCCGGGAGGGCATATACCGGGGCCAGATGGCTTCTGCGGCGAAAACGCCGTGATCTCTGGAATAGTTCATGACATTTCTTGCCTGATCTGCATTCATGGTAAAGGCCTTTTCGCACAGAACAGCCTTTCCGTGCTCCATGCACAGCATCATGTGCTCATAATGGTGGGAATGGGGCGTGGCGATGTAAACCAGCTCCAGTTCCGGATCGGAAAGCATCTGCTCATAGCTTCCGTAGGCCTTCTGAAAACCGTAGCGGTCTGCAAAATCTCTGGCCTTTTCATAGTCCCTGGATGCCACCGCATAGCACTCGATTTCATCCAGCGCAATCATCGCCGGAACTGTGGAATGGGCAATTTTTCCTGCGCCGAGAATGCCGATTTTCATAGTCGTTCCTCCAGTATTACTAATATCTGCAATCATTTTACACGAAAGAATCCCTCTGTGCAAGATATTGGCAGCATATTCTTTTACAAAAGGTTCCGCTCTGATTTGCTATTTTTATCTTTATTCTAATGATTTCGTTCGCAGGATTCGGCATTTGCAATCATTACCTTACGGCAGCATGCATTGCCTGGATGATACGCCTCATTGCATTTCCGGTTTTTTGTGCTATAATCAAAGTATGGTATCCGCTCCGTAACAACATCACGGATTGCTTCCAATAATACCGATATAATGTAATTAACATAAGATTACAGAGAAAGAAGGGTTCTTATGAAGCAGATCACCAAAATCCATGGTCGGGAAATCCTGGACTCCAGAGGAAATCCCACCGTTGAAGTAGAAGTTTATCTGGCAGACGGCTCCGTTGGACGGGCCTCTGTTCCCTCCGGGGCTTCTACGGGTATTTACGAGGCCTGCGAGCTCCGGGACGGGGATCCTGGGCGGTATCTCGGCAAGGGCGTCAAAAACGCCGTACATAACGTAAATACCGGGATTGCCGAAGCCCTGCTTGGTGCAAATGCACTGGATCAGGCCGCCATTGACCGCAGCTTGATTGAACTGGACGGCACGCCCAACAAAAGCCGTCTCGGTGCCAATGCCATTCTGGGTGTGTCCCTGGCCTGCGCCAAAGCGGCAGCTGCTTCTCTGGGCCAAAGCCTGTACCGATACATCGGCGGAAGCAATGCAAAGATGCTTCCTGTTCCCATGATGAACATCCTCAACGGCGGTGCCCATGCCTCCAACAATGTGGACATCCAGGAATTCATGATCATGCCCGTTTCCGCCCCCAGCTGGAAGGAAGCCCTGCGCCGCAGCACGGAGGTTTTTCACGCACTGAAAGTTGTACTAAAGGAACGGAATATCCCGGTCACCGGTGTCGGTGACGAGGGCGGCTACGCCCCCATGCTTAAGAAAGACGAGGACGCGCTGTCTGTGATCGTTGCAGCCATTGAAAAGGCAGGCTACATTCCCGGAGCGGATTTCATGATCGCCATCGATGCCGCTTCCTCGGAATGGTACGATCCGAAGCTGGATGCCTATAAACTCCCCAAGGCAGGAAAAGTTCTCTCCCGGCAGCAGCTGGTAAAGCTCTGGCAGCGGTTTGTGAAGAAATATCCCATCATCTCTCTGGAGGATGGCATGGGTGAGACTGACTGGGAAGGCTGGGCTATGCTGACAAATGCCATCGGCGACAAAGTGCAGCTGGTGGGCGACGATCTGTTTGTAACCAATACGGAGCGTCTGTCTCAGGGCATTAAACAGGGAATTGGCAACGCCATTCTGATCAAGGTCAATCAGATCGGCACCCTCACGGAGACACTGGATGCCATTTCCATGGCGCATCGGGCAGGCTATACCGCCATCGTATCCCATCGCTCCGGTGAGACAGAAGACACCACCATTGCAGATATTTCCGTTGCCGTGAATGCAGGTCAGATCAAAACCGGCGCTCCCAGCAGAAGTGACCGGGTGGCAAAATATAACCAGCTTCTCAGGATTGAAGAAGAACTGGGAAGCAATGCCCAATTCCCCGGACGGGACGCATTTTTCAATCTGAAGTAAAGCGCGCATCAAAAAGGATCATAGAGAGGAGATAACCGTATGTGGTTCGTACTGGCCCTGGGATCATCCCTGTTCGCAGCAGCTACCTCTATCCTCGCAAAAGTCGGCGTTTCCAATGTAAACTCCAACCTGGCAACCGCCATTCGCACCTCGGTTGTTCTTGTCATGGCCTGGGGCATGGTCTTTTTGACCAACGCCCAGCATGGCATCGACCAAATCAGCAGGCGAAGCTGGCTGTTTCTGATCCTTTCCGGTCTCGCAACCGGCGCCTCCTGGCTGTGCTACTATAAGGCACTTCAGATTGGCGATGTGTCAAAGGTCGTTCCGATCGATAAGCTCAGCGTCGTGATCACCATCATCCTGGCCGCAGTACTGCTCCATGAGCAGCTCACTCCCCGCTCCATTCTGGGATGCATCCTCATTGCAGGTGGCACATTACTCATGGTCTTATAAAAATCAGGCATCGGATTTACAATCCGATGCCTTTTCGTATAAGGTTTTATTATCATATATAAACATCCTTCGTCAGAAGAATGTCGGTTACTGTCATTGGTGCACACCTTAAATACCGTTTGTCAGTACTGGTACCGGTCAGATTTGTCTGCATTTTCTTTCCGCTGGAAAGGAAAATTTTGTTCGCCTCCGTCAAGCCGTCGGCGGCAACTGTCCACAGGATAGTTATATTTAGATCTTCAAATCTGTTGGTACCGTTTCTTCAAAAAGAAAAAGCACACCGATTGGTGTGCTTTTCTTTTGGAGGTACCGGCCAGATTTGAACTGGCGAATAACGGTTTTGCAGACCGGGGCCTTACCACTTGGCTACGGTACCATATGGAAATCAGGAACGCGTGGATACGTTCCTGATTATTTGGAGCGGGTGACGAGGCTCGAACTCGCTACCTCCACCTTGGCAAGGTGGCGCTCTACCGGATGAGCTACACCCGCAAATTTGGTGCCTCCGGTCGGAATCGAACCAACGACACGCGGATTTTCAGTCCGCTGCTCTACCTACTGAGCTACAGAGGCATATGAGGAAGGAACCTTCCTCATGTGCGCAAATTTGCGACTTTATGGCGACCCCGAACGGACTCGAACCGTCGACCTCCAGCGTGACAGGCTGGCGTGCTAACCGACTGCACCACAGGGCCAAATTGATGGTGGGAACAACAGGGCTCGAACCTGTGACCTCCTGCTTGTAAGGCAGATGCTCTCCCAGCTGAGCTATGCTCCCGTGTTCGCGTTGGCTGTTTGCCTCAGCGACGTAGATTATTATACACAGGAGACCCCATTTTGTCAAGCAGTTTTTTCGATTTTTTCCAAAAAACTTTCTTTTGGATAATTCACCAGGTTTCCCACCATTTTTCTGTTATTTCTTAACTATTTTCGATCAGTTTCCGAATGTCGTCGGGCGTGAACTCATAAACCGTATCGCAGAACTGACATTCCACCGGGAAGGTTTTTCCCTCGGCAGCGATCTCTGCCAACTCCTTTTTGCCCAGGCTGATCAGCGCTGCCTCCACCCGCTCCCGGGAACAGTAGCACTTATAGGACACCTCGGTAGTTTCCATGAACACAACACCCAGTTCACCGCAGACCTGGCCCAGAATATCCTCCGGGGTCATGCCAGCGTCCAGCATTTTGGTCACGGCACCGGCCCGCTTGATGCCGGCCTCCACTGCATCGATGGTTTCATCGGGGGCACCGGGCAGCAGCTGGATCAGATAGCCGCCAGCAACCTTCACACTGCAGTCCGTATCCACCAGCACACCCAGTGCGCAGGCTGTGGGGGTCTGCTCGCTCTGGGCGAAATAGGCCGTCACATCATCGCCGATCTCACCGGACACCAACTCCACGGAGCCGATATAGGGTTCCTTCATCTGCAGGTCCCGGATAATGGTCAGGGTGCCGTCGGTGCCGACTGTTGCGCCCACGTCCAGCTTGCCGGGGAATTTTTCCACCAGAGGCACCTTAGGCTCCACAACATAGCCCCGGACATTGCCCACCGCATCGGAAACGCAGGTGATGGAGCCGATGGGGCCGCCGCCCTTGATCTGCATGGTCATGGAACCGTTTTCCACCTTCTGCATATTTCCCATCATGGAAGCTGCCGTCAGAGCCCGTCCGAAGGCCGCTGTGGCATTGGGGGTTGTTCCCTGAATCTGGGCGCCCCGGCGTACAATCTCGGTGGAGCGGATGGCCACGACCTTCACGAAGCCGTCCATGCTCATACCGCGAACTAAGTAGTCATTCATTTGATTCGTCCCTTTCTTGCCTTGAAATAGATCCGCTGCTCCCCTTCCCGGGGGGCTTCAAAGCTGCGGTCTGCGTAAACTTCAATATGTGTAAAACCTGCATTCTTCAGATAGCTCCGGAGCTGCGCCTCGGAATAGGCATACTCCCGGTGCTCCTCATAGCTGCGGTTCCAGGTATTCCCCTGCCGCTGGAACAGATCCATCCAGTAGGTGCAGATATTTTCTTTCTCGTCGAATTCGCCCCGCCAGACGCAGTATACATCGTCGTCTTCATCCAGGAACACCTGGCCGTCCATGGCCCGGAGTTTTTCCGGGGTGTTCACATCGAAGATGAAGATGCCGCCGGGATTCAGGGCCTTGTAGATGCGCCGGATGGCCTCGGCGCAGTCGTCGGGGTTTGTGATATAGTCCAGACTGTCCAGGGCGCACACAGCCATGTCCACGGCTCTGGGAAGTCTCAATTCCTGGAGCTTCTGACAGACGAACCGGGGCATGGGATCCAAGTCCATGGTCTTCATGGCAGCTTCTGTCAGCATTTCCTCGGACATATCTACGCCCAGCACCGGGTAGCCCATCTTTGCCAGAATGGCCGTAACGGAGCCGGTGCCGCAGGCCAGATCCGCAACAGTCCTGGGTTTGTACCCCTCCTGCTCCAGAATCTGCATATAAAATTTCACCGTGGCCTCATAGTCCACGTCATTGGTCAGCCGGTCATAACTGGCCGCCAGGGCATGATAAGCGTCCATTCCGTATCCTCACAAAGAACCAACCCGGCCCGTGACGGGCCGGGTTGACGTTATTTCGATTAGCGGCTGAAGATCTTGAAGATCTCGTCAATCTCACCGATGTCAGCGGGAGCCTCAACAGGCTTCATGACAACCTCTTCCTCAGCCTTCTTGGCCTCGGGAGCCTTCTTGGCGCTGAAGCCGAAATTTGCCTGGTCGAAGCCGGTGGCAATAACGGTCACGCGCATCTCGTCCTGGAAGTCCTCGGACACAGTGGCACCGAAGATGATGTTGGCATCGGGATTTGCAGCTTCCTGCACGATGCCGGCAGCGGTCTCCACGTCGTCCAGAGTCATCTCGGAAGAACCGGTCACATTGACCAGAACGCCGGTAGCGCCGTTGATGGCGGTCTCCAGCAGGGGGCTTGCGATAGCCATCTGAGCGGCCTGCTCCGCCTTTTCGCGGCCTGCTGCGGTACCGACGCCCATGTGAGCCCGGCCGGCATCCTTCATGACAGCGGAAACGTCGGCAAAGTCCAGGTTGATGATGACGTTGTTGGAGAAGCCAACCAGCTCAGAGATGGAAGCAACAGCCTGCTTCAGCACATCGTCAGCAATGCCGAATGCATTGGCGAAGGTGATCTTCTGATCGGTGACGTACTTCAGACGGTCGTTGGGGATGATGATCAGGGAATCGACCTTGCCGCTGAGCTCAGCGATACCGGCCTCTGCCTGACGCATACGGTTTGCACCCTCAAACTTGAAGGGCTTGGTGACAACACCAACGGTCAGAATGCCGGCCTCGTGAGCCAGGTCTGCCACGATGGGTGCTGCGCCGGTGCCGGTGCCGCCGCCCATACCAGCGGTGATGAACACCATATCGGTGTTCTCCAGGACCTTGGCAATGGCTGCACGGGACTCCTCAGCGGACTTTTTGCCGATGTCGGGCTTGGAACCTGCACCCATACCACCAGTCAGCTTTTCGCCAATCTGGATCTTGTTGGGGCACTTGGACTTATTCAGATCCTGCTTGTCGGTGTTGACAACCACAAAGTCCACACCTTCCAAACCGGAAGCAATCATACGGTTAATAACATTGTTGCCGGCGCCGCCGACACCAATGACTTTAATTTTGACGACGCGCTCCTGCAAAGATTCGGACATAATCTCTCCTCCTATGTATCGTTTTTCAGCAGAAATTGCTTCTGCATTACGTTTGCGTTTATTTTTACCCATATATTCTATCCCGAAATTTCCAATTGGTCAATACAAATTCTTGAAAATACCTTTTAATTTTACATTTTTCTGTCTGAATCATGCCAAAGGCGTGTAGAAGGGCTCATCGGGCCAGGTGGTGAAGCTGACATCTAGAATACCGGTCTGGTAGTCGTTCAGCTGAGCAACCGACTTCTTCATCATAGAGATCTTGTAATCCATCTGGGAGGTATCGCCCAGCTTCACCTGGTAGCGCTGGCCGTACATCAGTTCCAGATTGAACAGACTCGTCACATTCACGCTGGAAACCTCACCGACGATGTCGTTAAGCTCCAGAGATTCCAGAATCAGCAGTGCTGCCTGGAGCCGGTCATTGGCCGTCACCGTAATCACCGGAGCGGTTGCTTCGGTGCCGGCAAGAGGATCTCCGGTTTCTGCAGGCACATCCTCCTGGACCAGATTCTCCTTTGCCTTTGCCTGGCTGCCAACGGAAGGATTGTCCAGCTGGATGCCGGTGATCTTGGTGTAGCTGCCGGCCGCAAATTTATCGATCTGCTCGGTGATCTTGCCGTTGGATGTCATCAGCCACCAGATGCCGTCTGTGGACTCCACCGCATAGGAGACATCAAATTCCTCTATGTAAATATTGACCGTGTCCGGCAGATTTATACCGATCCGCACATTTTTTACATAAGGAAGGGCCGTAATAATCTTACCGCAGGCCCGGGTTCTGCCGAAAGAAAGCAGATTTTCGCCGCCTTCAATGCCGGAGGCCTCCTGAACGGTCCAGGCGCTGTAAGCCTTGTTGCCGTATACCACGACCCGGTCGACCTTGAAAAACACGGAAAGACCGATGACCACTGCCAGAACCACCGCGATCACCACAGTCAGCTGCAGCAGCAGCTTGTTGAGGTTGAAGGGGCTGGGCTGGGTGTAGGTAACGGTGGGCCGGTTGGCAGCCTTCTTTGCTTCCTTTTCCCGTTCCTTGCTGCGCTTGGCAGACTTTTTGCGCATGGCAATGCGCTTCTTCTCTTCGGGGGTGCGCTCCTTGCGGGTCTGCTGGGTGGTGTTGAACACCTCCTCCGGCAGAGACTGGGCCGCTGCATTCAGCTGTTCGGAAGCTGCCTGCTGCTGCAGTTTTGCCTGCCGGGCCGCAGCCTCCCTGCGGCGGGCAATTTCCTCGGCGCTGGGCCGGGCTGCTCCGGACTGGGCGGCCGGACGGCTTCCCTGGCGGGGCGCTGCCTGCTTTGCAGCAGGACGGGCAGCCGTTTTGCTGCTGCCGCCCAGAACCCGCTGGAGCAGAGTTTTCTTCTTTTTCTTTTTTGCAGTTGACCGGCTCTGCTGGGAAGCACTCCGGGTCTTCTGATTGGTACTCATAGGGTTCCTCCTTCGAAGGATCAGTTCTTGGCCAGTTCCTCCACGATATCACAGATCCGCTGGGCGGAATCGGATTTCACCAGGCTGTGGAGGGCTTTGGTCATCTCCTGCCGGCGGCTTTCCTCTGCCAGAAGGGCTGTGACCAGTTCGTACATTTTTTCCGGATTGCAGTCTTTTTCCAGGACCACCACCGCGCCGCCTGCTTCTTCCAGCACCCGGGCGTTCTTCTCCTGGTGGTTGTTGGTCACATTGGGAGAAGGGATCAGAATGCAGGGAGTACCGGCAGCGGCGATCTCATTGCAGGTGGCGCTGCCTGCCCGGCCGATGACCACATCGGCGGCAGCCATCACGGTGGGCATATTGTAAATATACTCCCGAATGTCCAGCATGGGTTCCTTTTCAAAGTCCACACCGTTGTCCTTCACCCGCTGGGGCATCCACTCCCTGCCGAAAGAACCGGTGGCATGGATATGGTGGAAGGGGAAGCCATCAGCCTTTTCCAGCGGCATCATATCGGCCATGGTCTCATTCATGACCTTGGCGCCCTGGCTGCCAAAGGCGGAAACCACCACGGCCTTTCCGTCATCGATGCCCAGCTCCTTCCGGGCAGCAGCCTTGTCGCAGAAGAGGAATTCCTTCCGGACCGGCATGCCCACCACTTCCACCTGGTCGGGATTTTTATAATACTTGACGCTTTCTTCAAAGCATACCAGCACCCGGTCCGCAACGGCGGCGGCCATCTTGGTAGTCAGTCCGGGGACTGCATTGGCCTCGTGGACCACCGTGGGAACCTTCAGCTGAGAGCCTGCCAGGAGTGCCGGAAAGCTGGCATAGCCGCCGGTACCCACGATCACATCCGCACCGAATTCCCGGATGATCTTTTTGCATTTGCCCACTGCACTGAGGACACACTTGATGGCATTGACGTTTTTCTTGATGCCGGCCAGATTCAGCTTCCGGCTGAGGCCCGAGCCTGGTAGCGTCACCAGTTCAAAGCCTGCGGCAGGAACCAGTTTCTCCTCCATATGGCCCTGGGCACCGATGAAGAGGATCTTTACATCGGGCTGTCTTTCTTTGAGTATATTGGCCACGGCGATGGCGGGATTGATGTGTCCGCCGGTACCGCCGCAGGTAAAAATCACGTTCATAGGATGTCCTCCTGTTTCTTTATCTCATCGCGTTGCCGCGAAATGCTCAAAACAATGCCCATCTCCCCCAGATTCACCGCCAGGGCCGTACCTCCATAGGAGAAAAACGGCAGGGCGATGCCTGTCGATGGCAGAAGATTCGTCACCACCCCCAGATTTAAGACAGTCTGGACGGCGATGAGTGTTACAAGTCCTGCGGCCAGTACCGTCGAAAACCGGTCGGAAGAACGCAGGGCAATCCAGTAGCCCCGGAGGATGGTCACGGAAAACAGGACCATGATCAGCACCGCTCCGAAAAGGCCCAGCTCCTCACAGATGATTGCAAAGATATAGTCGTTATACTGAAAAGGTAAATACAGATATTTTTGCTTGGATTTGCCCAGTCCCAGACCAAAAACGCCGCCGGAGCCGATAGCGTAAAGGGACTGCAGAATCTGATACCCCGTGTCCCCGGGGTCTGCATCCGGATGGAGCCAGGCGGTGATCCGGTCACCGGCATAGCCCATGAAGCTGACATAGATGACAACAAACACCACCGCCGCTCCGGCACCGGCCAGAAGCCACTTGGGATGGGTCCCTGCCACAAACATCATCACCACCGCCACCATGCCCATGAGCATAATGGCAGACAGATGCTTTTCCAGCGCCAGCGGCAGCAGGATTCCCATCAGTGCCAGGCCGAAACCCAGGACGCCGTAGCGGAATTTCCTGGCATCCGGGCCAAACCGCCGGGTCAGCCGGGCAAAGATCAGAATCATGGTGAATTTTGCCACTTCCGAGGGCTGAAACTGAATACCGGCGATGTTGATCCAGCGCTTTGCGCCATTGACTTCCTCGCCGATGAGCAGCACCGAAAGCAGCAGCAAAATACTGACTCCGTAAAGGGGCCAGGCAGCGTGATACCAAACCTGCGCCGGAATCCGGCTGAAAGCCCACATTGCCGCCAGGCCGATGGCTGCACAGACGGCCTGTTTTTGCAGGTAACGGGTGGAAATTTCGTAACCCGTATCATATTCGCTCTGGGCGTAGCTGGCAGAGTAGAGCATCGTCAGCCCCACCGCCAGCAACAGCAGCACCAGAACCAGAAAAGGAATATCCACAGTTGCACCGCGGTGACCGCGGCGGTCCTCATTGGCATGCGAAGAAGCCTTCGATGCCATCAATTGCTCCTTTCAGTTTAGAAAAAAGGCTTGGGAATGCCGAACCAGGCGATCAGGCACATGATTGCGGAAACCGCCGCAAAGGTCAGCACGATTTTTTCTTCCTTCCAGCCGCACATCTCAAAATGATGGTGGATGGGAGACATCTTAAACAGGCGCTTGCCATGGGTCAGCTTGAAATAGCCCACCTGCAAAATGACGGACACCGTCTCGCAGATGTACACAAAGCCCACCAGAATCAGAATCAGAGGCATGTCCAGGGCAAAGCTCATGGCACAGACCACGCCGCCCAGGAACAGAGAGCCGGTATCGCCCATGAACACCTTGGCAGGATGCCAGTTGTAGAACAGGTAGGCGATCAGGCCGCCCAGCAGGCAGGCAGGCAGCAAAGCCAGATCCATTCTGCCGTTTGCCACTGCCGCAGCAGTGAAGAACACCATGACGGGCAATGTCACGGAGCTGGACAGGCCGTCCACGCCGTCGGTCAGATTCACCGCATTGTCGCAACCCACCATCACGAACATGGCGAAGAAAATATAGGCGATTGGGTGGATCTCAAAGGTCACATTTACAAAGGGGATGTACAAATGGCAGTTCATGCTGCCGCTGCGGTACATGATGTACAGAAACAGTGCGGAGGCAGCCAGCTGCAGCATCAGCTTCTGAATGGATGTCAGGCCTTCATTCTGCTTTTTCTTCAGCTTGCAGTAATCATCCACAAAGCCCACGGCACCGAAGCACAGGGAAATCGCCAGCACCAGAAATACGGAGTAATCCTGCATAAAGGGAATGTTGCACAGCAGGCAGATAATGGCCGCCGCAATGAACATCAGTCCGCCCATCATGGGAGTGCCAGCCTTGTAGTTATGCCAGGTGGGACCCACCTCCCGGATGGACTGGCCTGCCTTGATGGTCCGTAAGACCGGAATCAGAAAATAGCCGATGACACCGGACAGCACACCGCCCACCAGCGCCGTAACCAAAATTCTAGTCATTGAGAATTCCTCCGTTATTCTTTCTCTTCTTTCAGGAAGCCTTCCAGCACTTTTTCCATATGCATGCCCCGGCTGCCCTTAAACAGCAGCACATCCCCGGCCTTTGCGGTCCGCTTCAGATGCTGCACCATTTCCTCATGGGTTTCAAAGCAGCGGGCATTGGCGCCGCTCATACCGCCGGTCAGGGCGCCGCTGACCACTCTGGGGCCGTGGTGACCGTAAGCCAGCACCATTTCCGCATTTTCCTTGGCGATGCGGCCAATCTTATAATGCTCTGCCCAGGCGCAGTCGCCCAGCTCCAGCATATCACCCAGTACCGCGATCCGGCGGCCGCTCTTTTTGCCCAGAACGGCAAGGGCCGCTGCCATGGACTCGGGGCCCGCATTATAGCAGTCGGAAATAATGGTATATCCCTTCGCCTGGTAAATCTCCTGCCGTCCGGCCATATTCCGGAACATGGAAAGCTTTTCCTGGATTCGGGGCACCGGAACCTTCAGCTCCAGACCAACGGTAATGGCTGTCAGGGCGTCGGGCACAAAATGAAGTCCCTCCAGCGCCAGCTCCACCAGAAAATTCTCCTGATCTGTTTCAACCCGGAAGCTGAGGATCCCGTCCTCTTCCCGGACATCCCGGGCCCGGACGCCGCAGGGCTGTCCGTGGCTTCCGTAGTAGATCACTTCCCGCTCCGGCTGCTCCGGCAGCGGATTCAGCATGGCATCGTCGCCATTGAGCACCAGCCTGCCGTTTTCCTTCATGCCCTCCAGGATCTCCAGCTTGGCCTTCCGGATACCCTCGATGGAGCCCAGGTATTCAATGTGCATGGAGCCGATGTTGACGATGGCACCGATGTCGGGCTGTGCAATATTGGAAAGGTATGCAATCTCCCGGAAATGGTTCATGCCCATTTCCAGCACCGCCACTTCCGTATCTTCTGCCATGGCAAGGATCGCCATGGGCATACCGATGTCATTGTTATGGTTTGCCGGGGTCTTGGCGGTACAGTAGGTGCTTTCCAGCACCGCAGCCACCATTTCCTTGGTAGTGCTTTTACCGACAGATCCGGTAATAGCCACCACCTTGCAGCCGATCCGCTGCAGTTCCTGCCGGGCAATTTCGCCCAGAGCAATTCTGGGATCTTCCACAATGATGCAGGGATAATCTCCCACGGATCTGCTGCACAGAGCAGCAGCTGCACCCTTTTCCATGGCTGCCTGGATGAAATCATGGCCGTCCCGGGCACCCTGCAGTACGATAAACAGCTGGCCGGGCTTGATGATGCGGGTATCGTTGTTTGCACCTAAAAATTCAATATTTTCATATTTCGGGTCGACCCAACCGCCGCACCAGGCGGCAGCCTGCTTGAGAG
This sequence comes from Oscillospiraceae bacterium, assembly GCA_015068305.1. Lineage (GTDB taxonomy): Bacteria > Bacillota > Clostridia > Oscillospirales > Oscillospiraceae > Faecousia. The sequence goes on along the minus strand of SVKV01000004.1, from coordinate 50,760 downwards.
TCAGTTTTCCCATAAAAGTTTACCCCATTTCTGCCAGGTGGGCAGCAACCTCCTCGCGCTCATCCAGGTGGTATTTCACACCGTGAATCTCCTGATAGGTTTCATGGCCCTTTCCTGCCAGTACAATTATATCATCTTTTTTCGCAATGTCCATAGCATATCGGATGGCAGTTCTTCTCTCCGGTACCACAACATAGGGGCCCATGGATGCATCCACGCCCTTGAGGATGTCATCGATGATGGCCAGGGGGTCTTCGGTTCTGGGGTTATCAGAGGTAATGATGGCAAAGTCCGCCAGCCGGACGCCGATCTCGCCCATAATGGGCCGCTTGATAGGATCCCGGTCGCCGCCGCAGCCAAAGACAGAGATCACCCGGCCCTTGCAGAAGTCCTTGACAGAGCTGAGGACGTTTTCCAGGCCGTCGGGGGTGTGGGCATAGTCAATGAGGACAGACCAGGGCTTACCGGGAGTGGGAACCACCTCGATGCGGCCCTTGACGCCCTTGGCCTTCTGCAGCGCCTGTGCACTCTTTTCCAGAGAAATGCCCAGGCTCCGGGCAATTCCCAGAACGGTGAGGGCATTGTAAACAGTGAACTTGCCGGGAATGGGGAGCTGTACTTCCACGCTCTTGCCGATCACAGGCGCAGCCTCAAAGCAGATGCCCTCTGCATGAAGCTGCAGATTTTTGGCATTCAGATTGCCCTTACCCCGGACAGAGGCCGTAACCACGGGGCATCTGGCCTTGTCAAGCATCCGGCAGGCATAGCTGTCGTCGACGTTGATGACAGCCTTGCTGCAGCGCTCAAAGAGCATGGCCTTTGCATCGCAGTAGGCATCCATGGTCTTGTGGAAATCCAGATGATCCTCCGTCAGATTGGTGAAGGCTGCCACGTCAAAGTGGATGCCGCCCACCCGGTCCAGGGTCAGGGCATGGGAGGAAACCTCCATCACCACATGGGTGCAGCCTGCATCCCGCATTTTCGCAAACAGGCCCTGGAGCTCAAAGCTTTCGGGGGTGGTGCGCTCGGAGGGGATGTGCTCATCTCCCACCATGGCACCCATGGTGCCGATGAGGCCCACCTTGGCTCCCAGCACCTCTTCCAGCACCTGCTTTAAAAGCAGGGTTACGGAGGTCTTGCCGTTGGTGCCGGTGATGCCGATCATGGTCATTTCCTTTGCAGGATGGCCGTAGAAATTGGTGCCCAGCAGAGCCAGGGCCAGCCGGTCATTTTCCACCAGTACATAGGGAACCTCCAACTTGGGTTTTCTGGCAGTCACAACAACAGCTGCGCCCTTTTCCATGGCCATGGGGATAAAGCGGTTGCCGTCGGAGGTAAAGCCGGAAATGGCCACAAACATACCGCCCTTCTCCACCTTCCGGGAGTCATAGGCAACGGATGCGATTTCCAGTTCGGGATCCGCATTCAGCTCCAGCACCTGGATGCCCTGCAGTAATTCTTTCAGTTTCATAAGTAACTCCTTCCCCAGTGCCCTTCAGTCCCGGGCGCCGGTATCGGTAAATTCCAATTGTATCGTGGTTCCGGCCGGGGCCATTTCCCCTGCCGGGATGCTCTGGGCCGTGGCGACCACCCGGGTGGAAACTTCCTGATTTCCGGTAACCAGAATGTACAGCCCCAGCTTCCCGGCTTCATCGGAAGCCTGCTGCCGGTTCATACCGGAAAAATCCGGCACCTGCGCCATTCTTTCCGGGATATCCTCACCCAGATATACCAGCATCTGACTGTCACCGGGAATCAAAGCTCCCGGCTGCGGGATCTGACCTGTCACAGTTTCCTCCGTTCCGGAAAAAGATGCGGTGAGGCCAAGATCTTTCAGTATGCGCTGTGCTTCCTGTGCTGCCAGCCCTGTCAGATCCGGCACCGTTACGGTCCGCCCGGCAGCCTCCTCTTCCGAGAAATGCCGCTCCACCCCAAGATAGGGCAGGATGTCCGCCATCACCGCACCAACCGTAGGTGCCGCCATGACGCCGCCGGAAATATAGATTCCGGTGGTCCGGCTGGGGGTATCCAGCGCCACAAGTACAATATACTCCGGATTTTCCATTGGCGCAATACCCACGAAGGAAACAATTTTATCTAAAACCCTTTGCCCCTGCTCATCGAAGACATCGATCTTCTCGCTGGTGCCGGTTTTCCCGCCGATGGAGAACCCAGCCACCTGGGCATTTTTTGCGGTCCCCTCTTCCACAACGGATTGAATCAGCCCTCTCATGGTATCGGAGGTTTCCGGGCTGACGGTCCGGCGCACCACCGTGGGCTCCGCTTTCAGCACTGTGTTGCCATCCGCATCCAGTATTTCGGATACGATGTAGGGCTCCATCAGATTTCCCCCGTTGACCACCGATGCGATGGCCCGGACCAGCTGCAGCGGTGTGATCTTGAAGGTCTGGCCGAAGGAGCCGGAGGTCAGGGAAGCTGTCCCCCATTTGTCCGTATCGGTGACCAGTGCTTTGTCAAAAAAGATCCCCTTGCTTTCCCCGGCCAGATCGATGCCGGTTTTTTCCAGAATCCCGAATTTTTCAATGTATTCATAAAAACGTTCGCCGCCCAGTTTCAGGGCAATGTGTGCAAAGGCAATGTTGCAGGAATTCTGCAGGGCCTGGGGTGTCTGCTCCGGGCCGTGGCCCTGGGCCCTCCAGCAGTGGAGCTTCTGGGCTCTGCCCGGGATCTGCTCCGCACCGGAGCAGTGGAATCCGGTGTTCAGATCAATGGCACCGCAGTCCAGAGCCGCCGCCATGGTCAGCACCTTGAAGGTGGAACCCGGCTCATAGCCGTCTGAAAGAACCCGGTTGCGCCACTGCTTCAGCTGCGCTGCACGCAGTTCCTTTTGGTAGGCTTCGCTGTCACTATGTTTCAGCTGCTCCAGTTTTGCCGCCGTATCCCCGTCGGCAATTTCCAGATAATTGTTGGGGTCATAATTTCCCAGGGTGGCCATGGCCAGGATTTCTCCGGTTTTGGCATGCATCACCAGACCGAAGGCGCCGTTTTGCACGTCGTAGCGGTCAACAGCTGCTTCCATCTGTTTTTCCAGGCAAGCCTGGACTGTGGCATCCAGGGTCAGAATCACGCTGCAGCCCTGGCGGCTGCGGACATATCTTTCATAGGAAAAGGGCATATCCATTTCATTGTTGCCCTTGGATGTAATCACTTTTCCGGCACTGCCGGAAAGATAGCTGTTATAGGCCGCCTCCACCCCTTCGGAGCCGTCGCCGGAAGCATTGGTAAATCCGATGACCTGGGCCGCCAGCGTGCCGTAGGGATAGGTTCTTCTGGAGCCCGGCTCCAGATGGATGCCCGCAATCTCATATTCATTGATAAAGGCCCGGATTTTTGCCGCCGTTTCTTCCTCCACCCGGCTGCCCACCTGCTTGTAGCGTTTGGAAAAATCCTTCGCCTGTTGTTGGATCCACTGAGGATCCCGGTCCAGAACCTCCCCGAGGAACGTGCTGATCTGACCGATATCCTCCCGGGCCTGCTTCAGCTCATGGGGATCCAGGTACACATTTTCCACACCCACAGAGCTTGCCAGAATGTTCATATTCCGGTCGTAGATATTGCCCCGCTCTGCAGCCACCGCAGTGGTGCGGGTCTGGTTGCGCAGGGCCAGATTCGCATAATAATCGTACTGGGTTACCATCAGGCTGTACAGCCGGACCCCGATAGGCAAAAAGGCCAGTATTCCCAGTACTGCCATCACAAGCATGATCCGGTTATGCTGACCTGTATCCGCCCGCAGGCGGCCGATTTCCCGTTTATGCGATTTCCCTGCCATAGATCCCGGCCCTTTCTTAGGAAATGGGCAGCAAGGGGAGATCCCTCACTGCCCATTGCAGCTGCTATCCTAATTCTATTGGCCGGAAAACGCTTTATGCAAACAGGCCCCCCAACAGCCAGCGCATTTCCTCCCAGAAGGTCATTTCCGGTGCTCTCTGGGGCACCCCGGCATCCACCTGGATCACCTGGGCCTCTGCCTTGGGAATCATGCCCAGGGCCAACGCCTTCGCTTCGATGTCTGCCAGATCGTATCCGTCTTCATAGGTCTGATTCAGCGATACGTTTTCATTCTGAACGGTGACCACATAGTCCATCATGGCCTGATACTGGCGGCAGACACCTGCATACCGGACCGTACCCATGATCATCAGCACCAGCATCGCAACAGCCACCACAATGCCGCAGATTGCCACAGGATCCACCGCAATCTTCACGGTATGATCCGGAGCTGTCAGAGGCAGGACCGTCTTGATGATGCGCTTTTTGGGCTTCAGTTCCAGCACACGGGCTTCGCTGCCGTGGACATAGAATTTATCAATATACTGAATATCAGGCTTTTTGACCATGACTCTTACTTCCTTCCAAAAAAGGGACTATATCTTTTCGCAGATGCGCAGCTTGGCGCTGCGGGCCCGGGGATTGCGCTCCAGCTCCATCTCGCCGGAAACGATGGGCTTGCGGCTGATAAGCTTCACAAGGGGCTTCTTGCCGCAGACGCAAACCGGGAAACTGGGCGGACAGGTGCAGCCCTTGGCTGCCTCCGCCATCGCGTTCTTTACAATTCTGTCTTCCAGAGAATGGAATGTGATCACCGCCAGCCGTCCGCCGGGATTCAGGCAGGGAATGGCATCGCGCATCACTTTTTCCACACTTCCAAGCTCGTCATTGACCGCAATGCGGATGGCCTGGAAGCTCCGCTTGGCCGGGTGCTGTTTTTCTCTCAGCGCAGCAGCGGGCATGGCTCCCCGGATGATATCCACCAGTTCCAGGGTGGTTTCGATGGGTTTTACCTCCCGGCGGCTGCAGATGGCAGAGGCGATCCGGGGGGCATAGCGCTCTTCGCCGTAGTCATAGAGGATCCGCTTCAGTTCCTCAAAGCTCCAGGTATTTACCACATCGTGGGCGGACAGCATATCCTCGCTGTTCATGCGCATATCCAGAGGCGCATCCGCCATATAGGAAAAGCCACGGCTCCCGTCATCCAGCTGAGGGGAAGAAACACCCAGATCCAGCAAAATGCCGTCCACGCCGTCAATATTCAGGCTCTTTAGAACCTGCGCAATTTCGCAGAAATTGGAGTGGACCAGGGTCACCCGGTCACCGAAGGGTGCCAGTCGCTCCCCTGCCGCCTTCAGCGCAACCGGATCCCGGTCAATGCCGATGAGACGGCCGGTGGTCAGCCGCTTTGCAATCTGGCTCGAGTGGCCCGCACCGCCCAGGGTGCCGTCCACATAAATGCCCTCGGGTTTGATATCAAGTCCTTCCAGACATTCGTCCAGAAGCACGCTCACATGATGAAAATCTGTCATAGTCCGATGGCCTCCAGAGATGCAAGCAGTTTTTCGGGAGACAGGTTCTCCGCCTCAAAGGATGCAAATTCCCCAGCATCCCAGATCTCTGCCTGGCCGGCCCGGCCCACGATCACCACTTCCCGGTCGATGCCGGCATAATCAATGAGGTTCTGGGTCAGTCCGAAGCGGAACTGTTTGTCGGGGGTGCACTGATTGGCATTCATAAAAATCAAGCTGGTGGCACCGGACCGCTGAGCAAGGCTCAGGGCGTTGAAGTTGTCACTTAAGGTCTGCCACTCTGCGGCGGTATAGACAGTGAGGCAGCGGTGACCGCAATTGACGCCCAGGGTCACATAGAAATCCTCCCCCAGCTCGCTTCGCAGCTTTGCAGGCACAAACAGACGGTTCTTGTCGTCCAGTTTTGCGGCGTATTTTCCGATCATCGGCTCACCTCCATTCCACTTTACTCCACTTTGCTACACTTTTGCTCCATTATAATACCACCAGTTGAAAAAATCAATCTTTTTTCCCGGTTTTTTTTCAAAAATCTCCATGAAATCCCCTGAATTCTCAATTTTCCAAACACTTGTTCTATTATATCAGCATTGAAAGCGGACTGTTTCACCCTCCATACTGGCAAATATCTTTCCGGGCTTCCGGCTGCAGCTCAGAAGGAAAGCCGCCAGAGGCCCCTCCACCCGCTCCTGAACCAGCCGCCGCAGCGCCCGGGCACCGCCCTTTCCCTTTCCGGTTTTTCCCAGCCGGGAAGCAAGATCCTCCGGCAGCTGAAGCTGGATTCCCAGCACCGCCGTCCGGGACTGGAGCAGCGTCAGATACTTCCGGGCTATGGTTTCCATGGCATCCTCCCCCAGGGCTTCAAAATGAACCATCCGGTCCAGCCGCCCCAGAAATTCCGGCGTAAAGGCCTGGCGCAGCGCCCCGTCCATTTCCGCATTGCGCCCCGTGGGCCGGAATCCCAGGCCCTCGCCCCGGACCTCGCTGCCCACATTGGAGGTCATCACCACGATGGCATTTTTGAAGCTGACAGACCGGCCCCGGGAATCCGTCAGGCAACCCTCCTCCATGATCTGCAGCAGGATTCCCGCAATATCCGGGTGGGCCTTTTCCAGCTCATCCAGCAGCACCAGGCAGTAGGGTCTGCGGCGCACCGCCTCCGTCAGCTTGCCTCCTTCTTCATAGCCAACATAGCCGGGAGGCGCTCCGATCAGCCGGGCCACCGCATGCTTTTCCATATATTCCGACATATCCAGCCGGATCATAGCCTCCCGGCTGCCGAACATCTCCTCAGCCAGACAGCGGCACAGCTCCGTTTTTCCCACACCGGTGGGGCCTGTGAACATCATGCAGGCAATGGGCCGGTTTTCATCCCGGATCCCGGAATAACCCCGGCGCAGGGCCTCTGCCACGGCCCGTACCGCCTCCTTCTGGCCCACCACCTGCTGTGACAGATAATCTTCCAGCTTCAGCAGCCGCTGCCGCTCGCCGGCTGTCAGTTTTCCCACCGGGATCCCGGTTCTGGCAGATACTGCCCGGGCAACGTCATTTCCGGTGACGGATTTTCCCCGGCGGCCTTCGCTGCCGTGGGCTACCATTTTCTGCATTTTATCCCGCAGCTCCGCAGCCTTTTCAAACCGGCTCTCCTTCACCGCATCGTGAAGCTCCTGTTCCAGTTCCAGTCTTGCGGTGCTGTTTCTGCCTCCGGCGGATTCCTCCATTCTGACCCGAGCCGCAGCCTCATCCAGCAGGTCGATGGCCTTGTCCGGCAGATACAGATCCGGCAGGTAGCGCACCGACAGCCGGATTGCTTCCGACAGGGCTTCCTCGCAGATTTTCAGCCGGTGATGCCGCTCCAGTCCCGGCTTCAGACCCTGGAGGATGGCCATCACCGCATCCTTTGAGGGCTCCTCCACCTTCACCGGCCGGAACCGCCGCTCCAGCGCCGGATCTTTCTCGATATACCGGCGGTATTCGTCCAGGGTGGTGGCGCCCAGCATCTGCAGCTCTCCCCGGCCCAGAGCGGGCTTGAAGATATTGGCCGCATCGATGGCGCCCTCTGCCGCACCGGCCCCCACAATGGTGTGCATTTCGTCCACAAACAAAATCACATCTCCGCTGCGGCGGATCTCATTGAGCACATCCCGGAGCCGTTCCTCAAACTCTCCCCGGTATTTGGTCCCGGCTACCAGATTGGCCATATTCAGACTGAACAGCCTTTTTTCCTTCAGCTGCGGCGGTACATTCCCCACCGCCATCCGCTGGGCCAGCCCCTCGGCAATGGCCGTCTTGCCCACACCGGGCTCTCCCACCAGGGCCGGATTGTTTTTATTCTTCCGGCAAAGGATCCCGATGACCAGATCAATTTCCTTTTCCCGGCCGATCACCGGCTCCATGGAGCCTGCCTTTTGGATCAGGTCCTCCGCGAATTGTTCCAGCAGTTTCATATTGACCGTCCTCCTGTCCGCCATGTTTTTTCCCGATTTCATCTGCTCCACCGCTGCCGAAAAAAGCACATCGGCGGCAATTCCGTTATATGTCAGCAGTTTTCCCGCAGCACTGCCCTCCCGCCGGGCCAGCGAAAGCAGAATATGCCCGGTGCTGATCCGGTTTCGGTTCTGGGTCCGGGCCTCCTCCGCCGCCCCCTGGAGAATCAGCCGCAGTTCCGCCGTCATGCCCTGAGGCAGCGGCAGTTCCGGCGTGCCCTTCCCGTAAAGGATCGCTGTCATATCCTCCGCCACGGCTGCTTTCAGCCCGAATCCTCTGAGAATATTACCCGCATGACCGCGCTGCTGTGCCAGGGCAAGCAGCAGATGGGCGCTGCTGACATAGCTGTGTCCCAGCTGCCGGGCCTTGGCTCCTGCCCGGCGGATCAGCTCCGCCGATTCCGTATCGTAACGCATGAGGCCTCACCTCCATGAGGAAAATTCTCACCCCGGTACCAAAAAAATATACAAGACTTTTGAAAAAAGGAATTGCAATTTTGGAAATACATGCTATGATAGACATAACGTTATTAAGTTAGCGTGCTATTATACAACATATATGGAGGTAATATCATGGCTTACAATATCACCGACGCTTGCGTCAAGTGCGGCGCTTGTGCTGACCAGTGCCCCGTCGAGGCTATCTCTGAAGGCGAAGACAAGTACGTCATCGATCCCGATGTCTGCGTCTCCTGCGGTGCTTGCGCTGACCAGTGCCCCGCTGAAGCTATCGAGGAAGGCTAATTCTTCTGAACACGAACTCGGCCTGCGCATTCTCTGCGCAGGCTGATTTTCTATCCGGATGGAGGTTATTATGGAGTACTTGCCCGGCGGTCTGACGCTGCAGCTGTGTGACGGAGCCTTCCCCTTAAGCACCGATTCCATGGTGCTGGCCCATTTTGTAAAGCTGCGCCGGAATGCAGATGTTCTGGACCTGGGCTCCGGCTGCGGCACATTGGGCCTTGCGCTGTGCGCCAAGGACAGCACCTGTCATGTGACCGGTCTGGAAATCTCTGAATCGGCCCATCTGGCTGCCCTGGAAAACATCCGCCGCAACAGTCTGGAAGCTCGTATGGAAAGCATATGCACGGATCTTCGGAATCTGCCCGAGGGCTTTGCCGGCAGATTTCACTGCTGTGTTTCCAATCCGCCCTATTTTTCCGGAGGACCGGCCAGCATGTCCACCCCCATCGCCCGCCGGGACGATCTTTGCGCCCCGGGGGACCTTTTCCAAAGCGCCAGCCGGGCGCTTCAGTTCGGCGGTGACTTTTATCTGGTCCACAAGCCGGAGAAGCTGGCCCAGCTGATCAGCTGCGGCGCAGCCTGGGGCCTGGAGGCCAAACAGCTGATGCTCCTCCGCCACAAAGAAGGCGGTCCCATCACCCTCATACTGCTGCAGCTGCGCAAGGGCGGCAAACCCGGTCTGCAGCTCCACGAACGCTGGCTTTTCGATTCCCGGGGAGAACCCACCGATTATTTCCGGGAAGTTTATCATATTTAGGAGGCAACCTGAATGGCAGGTATGTTATATCTGGTCCCCACCCCCATCGGCAACCTGGGCGACATTTCCCAGCGCTGCCGGGAAACCCTGGAACAGGCGGATTTCATCGCCGCGGAAGACACCCGGGTTTCGCTGAAGCTGCTGAACCACCTGGGCATCAAAAAAAGCCTTGTCAGCTACTACGAGCACAACAAGGCATTCAAAGGTGAAAAGATCGTGGAGCGGATCTTATCCGGTGAAACCTGCGCTCTGGTCTCCGATGCAGGCTCTCCCGCCATCTCCGATCCCGGCGAGGATCTGGTGAAGCTCTGCCACGAGGCAGGCATTGTGGTCTGCGCCATTCCCGGACCCTGCGCCGCCATTACCGCTCTGAGCATCTCCGGCCAGGCTACCGGCCGATTCTGCTTTGAAGGCTTCCTGTCCACCGCAAAAAAGAGCCGCCGGGAGCATCTGGAGTCCCTGGTGAAAGAGCAGCGGACCATGATCTTCTACGAAGCCCCCCACAAGCTGCTGACCACGCTGCAGGATATGGCTGCGGTTTTCGGCGAAGACCGGCCCATCAGTCTCTGCCGGGAGCTGACCAAGCTCCATGAGGAAGTGGTCCGCACTACTCTGGGCGAAGCAGTTGCCAAGTACACGGAAAACGCACCCAAGGGTGAATTTGTTCTGATCGTAGCCGGCGCTCCTGCCGAAGAAAAGGAAGTTGCTTCGGAAGCGGATGCCGCCGCACGTGTCCAGCAGCTGATGGATGAGGGTCTCAGCCGAAAGGATGCTGTGAAACAGGTGTCCAAGGATCTGAACCTTCCCAAAAATGTAGTCTACGACATTGCATTGAAAGACTCGGAATGACAGTTGTCATTCCGAGTCTTTTCTGTGTTTATGGATCGCCGCCAGGTTGGCTATCACCGCGCAGAGCTCCGCAATTGCGGAGCTGGCATGCAGCAGCCAGTAGTATATCAAAAATGCGGATGCATTGCAAAGCAGCAGGTAACGGCTTTTACGCACATCCCGCTGGAAGATCGTCAGCATATTCAATACCGCGCCGACCATCGGCAGCAGGTCAATTGCACTTCCGAATCCCAAAGCCCCGGTCAGTACATACAGGAAAAGAAATAATACATTCTCTGTGGTGGTGATCGGCCGGTCTTTTTCAAAGCTCCATAGAGCAATTACCGCCTGGATCACTGCCAGACAGTTGATGAGCAAACCGGAACCGGACTCCCCGATCATAAGAAGATTCAGCGCAAAGAAAGTATTTACTGCAGCTGTTGCCAGCAGCATATGCCGTTTTTTCTGCAGCAGCGGAATTACTATGCAGCACACAGAGGCCAGAATACCAAAAAACTGGCCGATACTGTATATCATTTTTTGCCTACCTTCCTGTTCTGTTCCCAAATCATCTGATCTGCAAGCAGACTATTTTGATGTCGCCGGTAAAATTTCCTGTATTCCAGAGGCGTAAAACCGGTGGATTCCCGAAACATCTGGCAAAAGTAGCTGTTGTTCATTCCGCACCTTGCGCTGATCTCCGTTACAGATTCTTCTGTCTGTGTCAGCAGCCGGCAGGCAACCCGCAGCCGATAACTGTTTAAATACTCGATGGGTGTCGTCCGCAGATAGCTGCGAAACAGTTCAAAGCAGGTACTTTCGCTGACTGCTGCCGCCTGGGCAATCTGACGGACATTCAGCTTCTGCCCATAATGCTCATGCAGATAAACCATCATCAATTTGATCCGCTCCGATGCATTGGAACAGCCTTCACCCTGTTTCAGCCGGTGCTCCGATAACAGCAGCATATCCAGCCATATTTCAGACAATGCAGACCGCATTCTCAACTCATACCCCGTTTCTTCCGGCGATAGCTGAAAAGAGTGCCGAAGTTTCTCCAGAATTCTGCCCTGTTCCGGGATCGCAGGTTCCAACACAATCATCTCGACCTGGGACGCAGTCAGCAAAGGCATCACATATTTCTTTTCAATTCTGCTTCCCTGCCCACCCGCAATCAACACTGGATCGAACAAGTGCAAAAAATGCCCGTCATTCACCCGGACATTGTGTCCGTTGGTCATATGCAGCACATTGGAATTAATCATTCCGCCCGATCCGGTCTGAAATATATGGCTGACAGAGGGGGTTACATATTCCAGTGTCCCGCTTTCAATGTAAAACAGTTCCACGCTTTTGTGCCAATGCCACGGCGCGCTGGTACCCTCCCGGAACGCAGCCTTTGTGATCATATGAGGGAATGATTCCTCAAAATCCGGCAGCAGTTCTTCTCTGCTTCCGGGCTTAAATTCAACTGTACACGGCTGCTGCATCCGCCTCAATCCTTTCTGTTTCAAGTAATATAATTATACTCCGGAGCATTTATATTCGCTACCTCAATTCCGCGAAATTTTATAAAAATCCCGCAAAAAATCCCGGACGGTTTTCACCGTCCGGGATTCTTTTTACCTATATTCTCAGTATTCGGACATCTTGTTCACACAACTCTGGCAAACATTTTTGCCCCGGTATGTGATCAGCGCCCGGGAAGAACCGCAGAACAAGCATGCAGGTTCGAATTTTTGCAAGACGATTCGGTCATTCTCCATAAAAATCTCCAGTTCATCCCGCTCTGCAATGTCAAGGGTCCGACGCAGTTCGATCGGCAGAACGATTCTGCCCAGCTCGTCAACCTTGCGAATGATTCCTGTAGACTTCATATTGGAAGCCCCCTTTATTTTCCGTTATATAAGTCAATGCAAAGTCTGATTCTGACTTACTTAACAACAGTATATCGGTTTTCGCCATTTTTGTCAATTATTTTTTAAGGTTTACTCCGGTTTTTGTCGGCAATTTCCAAACATTTCCAGTTATTTGGAACATATGCTGTTCCGGGAGGGATGGACATGATTATGAGCTGGATTTTCTGTATTTTTACCGGAGTTTCCTGTATTTGCGCCGCCGTAACCGGAAACGGCAGTGCTCTGGCCGCCGCAGTTCCGGAGGGCGCCCAGGCCGGAATCACCCTGGCCGTATCCCTGGCAGGGTCTCTTTGCCTGTGGACCGGCATTGGAAAGCTGCTGGAGCATACCGGAGTCACCGCCGCACTTTCCCGGCTGACAGCCCCTCTGCTCCACCGGATTTTCCCCGGCACAGGGGCTGATCCTGTTCTGGCGGAAAAGCTCTCCGGCAACATCTGCGCCAATTTTCTGGGTCTGGGCAATGCTGCAACCCCCATGGGCATCCAGGCCGTCAAACGGATGGCCGAAAAAGCCGCTCCCGGCTGTGCCTCCGATGAAATGTGCCGTCTGATTGTGCTGAACACCGCCTCCATTCAGCTGATACCCGTCACAGTGGCCGCTGTCCGGGCTTCCCTGGGCTGCGCCACTCCCTTTGATCTGCTGCCGGCGGTCTGGCTCACTAGCCTCTTTTCTGCCGGGCTGGGGGTAGCGGCAGCATTTTTTCTGGGAAAGGTCTGGGGCCATGACTGAATATATTGTACCGCTTCTGATATTTTTCGCAGCAGCCCTTGCTCTGCGGAAAAAGGAAAACGCCTACGATCTTCTGATCGCAGGCGGTGCCGAAGGACTGATGCTGCTCTTTTCCATCATCCCGGCGCTGGTCTTGCTGATGACCGCCGTGCAGATGCTAAAAGCCTCCGGTGCTGTGGCGCTGTTCAGTTCTGCAGCAGCGCCCCTGCTTTCCTTTCTGGGAATTCCGCCGGAAACTGCCATGCTGGTACTGATCCGGCCCATCAGCGGCAGCGCTGCTCTGGCTGTTGGAGCCGATCTGATGGCGGAGTACGGGCCCGATTCTCTCATCGGGCGAACCGCTGCGGTGATGCTGGGCTCTACAGAAACCACTTTTTATACCCTCAGCGTTTATTTCGGTGCTGCAGGAGTCAAAAAGACCCGCTATGCCCTTCCGGCGGCCCTGTTTGCAGATCTGGTGGGATTCTGCATGGCCAGCTGGAGCGTCAGATTGCTGTATTAATCCGCCCGTTTTTCCAGCGCCATGACCAGAATCGGAATCAACAGGATTTGAACCGCGATGCCGGGAATCGCTGTGGTGACGGCCCCAGCCCAGAAAGCAGCCAGTCCGAAGGCCGACGCATCCAGCCCGGCACAGACGAACCGGGCAGCACCCCACACCAGACGACCTGCAACCATCGCCGCCAGCAAGGCAGCATATACATAAGCCTTCTTCCGGGGCAGCTTCTCATATAGAAATCCGCAGATTCCGCCGTAAGCAGCCAGTTCAAAGGCCATGCAGATTGCTGCCGGGAACATAGGGGGCATTCCGAAAAGCACAGAACGGAGAATCGGCGCAATCATTCCAACAGCCAGTCCCCAGGGCCAGCCGCAGAAAAAGCCGCACAGCAGCACAGGAATGTGCATCGGGCAGAGCATGGAGCCAATTTCCGGAATCTGCCCCGTCAGAAAAGGCAGCACCAGCGCCAGCGCCAGAAAAAGCGCCGACTGGACCAGCTGTTTTACATTTGTTTTCTTCATAGCATTGTTCCTTCCCTTACTATGCAAAAAAGGCGCGGCAATCCCTTCTGGGACACCAACGCCTTCCTGGCACGGTAAATTCAATCAAATATCAGATATGGGACAGGAAACTACTGTTTCCAATGCTGCTCTTCTGAGCAGCACCGTCATCCTCCCATAGGGATTTTAGCGGGATTCCAGGTATCTGCCGGCCTTTGCAACCGCATCCTGGATCAGAACAGAGGTGGACAGGTCGCCAACGCCTGCCACAATGTTTTCACATTTGTTCATGGGGATCAAGATCCGCACTGCATCGGCCTGTCCTACAGCAGCCGCCATGGCCGGGGTAACTTCTCCCATCAGAGAGTCCGCGATCACAATGCCGATGGGGCCGATGATGATGTCTGCCTTCCTGCTGGCAACAATCACCGGATTTTCCCCGGTCGCAGCCTTTGCCGCGCCGGCCTTCATCATGGCAGCTGTGGCAGCTGCATTGGTTCCCACGGCTGTAACGGAAATACCGGAGAATTTTGCAAGAAGTGCTTTGACAATCTGGCTGCCCAGCTGGCCGCCCTGTCCGTCAATCACCAGAATCCGGTTGTTCATTTTCATGCCCCCCAACATATGCGGTGCTGTTATTCATGTTCTGTGTCATTTAATTTAGCACAATTTGTCTTTTTTTGCAACCGCCCGCTGCAATCTTTCCTCTATTGAATCATCCCCGCACCGATAGGTGCGGGGATTCTTTGCTCACAGACAATTTAAATATCCTTCAATACCTCAAGCTGACCGATCAGCCATTTGGTCATGCGCTTGTTGATTTCAAAAATCTCCGCATACTTGTCCTGTTCGGCAAACCACGCCACGCAGACAAACTGATTGGCAAGAATGATATAGGGAATCGCCTTTCGCTCTGCTTCCGTCAGATGGGCCACGCTGTCATAGCCCCGGATGATATCCCGGTAGATTTCCAGCCAGCCTCCATTGTTTTGTCCAAAAGTTTCCGACAGCACCGCCGTAGCCGCATAGCAGGGATCATAGATCCGGGCATTCCGCTCCGCCAGTTCAAAATCGATGAAGCCCCACTGGTCTTCGGCGCAGATGATATTGCCGGGATTGGGGTCCCGGTGGATGATCTGCCGGGGCAGATCAGGGTACAGGGCGGAGAAGGCACCCAGATATTCCTTACAGAATGCATCGGATAAATTCAGCGCCGCTTTAGTCCTTGGCAGTGCCCAGTCCCGGACCGTTGCCAGCAGATCTGCTTCGCTGACGCAGTCCTCAATTTTGTGCAGCGCCAGATGGAGCTGACCGATGATCTCCCCTACAAAACGTCCGTCGCCATCGGCAAACCGATGGGATACCATCTGCCCTCCCGGCAGGCGGCGGGTCAGATAGAAATAAAGCTCGCCGTCGGAAATGTATTCCGCGCCGTCGGCAGTGGGCACCGGCACGGCAGAGAGCAGTCCGATGCTGTGGAGCGCTTCGGAAACCTCAATGTGCTTTTTCAGCTTGCCCAGATTGGCAGTATACTTCAGCACATAGCGTTCCCCCACATAGCAGGCATTTTCATTTTTGTTCCCGGTACCCTCGTAGTAGATATCGGTAATAGTTTCACCCTCCAGATTCCAGTGTTTCAGAATCCGGGCGGCTTTTTTATGGGTTACAGTCATGTATTTCTCCTTGGTGATGTCGATCCGGTAGGGCCGTTTGGCCCGACTGGACTCTAAAAAAACAGAGGGTGTGGCGCCGAACTCCCGGCAGAAAGCCTTGTAAAACCCTGCATAGGTATCGAAGCCAAAGGAAAGCGCCGCATCGATTTTGGTGCTTCCTTGCCTCATAGCATAGACCCCATGGAGCAGTCTGCGCCGCTGGATATACTGCATCACAGGCATACCCGTAGCCTGCTGAAACAGCCGGTAATAGTGAAACAGGGAAATATGCGCCATTTCTGCCAGTTCTGCGGCTGTAATCTCCGTTTGCAGATTGTCCTCGATATAGTCAAGGCTTTTCTGGATGATCCTCCGATTGTCCATTCTTCCCCCTCCTTTCATTTTCCTTGTAGCTACATCTATATAATAGCACAGAAAAAAGAGAAAACATTTCCGTCCTTGCGAAAAGTGTGAGCCGGGATTACTCCCGGCTCACACTAACTGTTCATAAATTGCACAAATAGTCCACCAACTCGGCATTCGTGCAGAACCAGATGTCATCGCACTTGGATACCGCAGCACAGATCAGCTCCATAGTACCCCACAGATTTTCTGCATCAAGGTCATAGCTGTGGCCCACAATTTGGCACACTGCCAATTCCTCATCAGTATTCAAAAATGCTGCCACAAAATTGGTTAAGTCAGCATCGATATGGTAAATGCCGGTTTTCCAATGGTATCGATCGGTACACGGTGTAAAATTACCGGTACATTCACTTTTTCGGGCATAGGTAAAGCCGCAGGCTTTGGCACAGTCCGCAATTCGGTCATCGTAATAGTCAAAGGGCACTGCAAAGCCTTTCACTTCCCTGCCGAATAACCGTTCCAGATTGTCTTTATCGGACTTTAACTGCCGGTACAGTTCCTCGTCCGACAGCCCATGCATATACGGGTGGGTCAGGGTGTGGGATGCAACCTCATGGCCGTCATATAAATGCTTCACCTGATCAGGCGTCAGCCTAGTGACTTTCATACCGTTGGGATGGGTCCAGGAAAATGCCTCCTGCATCAGCTGGGAGTTTAAGTTAAAGGTACCCTTTATACCATATTTGTTCAGCAATGCAACAAATCGTTCATCCTGCAAAACCCCGTCATCATAGGTGATATTAAATGCCTTTTTCTTTCCTCCGGGATAGCTTTTTGCCATAATCCCACCTCTTCCATTCCTTTTTATAGAAAACAGACATCCGAATTCGATTTTCTACCTGCATTATAGCATAGCGCGATTACTTGTCAATCTGTCGCGCAAAAGAGCCGGGATTACTCCCGGCTCTTCGTTTATGATTTTTGCAGAATCCTGCGGATGCTTTTTTCGGACAGATGGTATCTCCGGCTGAGCAGCGCCACGCCGACACCTGCGGCATAATCACTGCGGATCCGGTCATTCCTCGCTTTCAGCTCGGCTTTGTAGTCCGTTTTCTGGCCCCAGGGATGCCGGGTGCCCGGCTTCCGGGGGATATAGATGTACACGCCGTCGGCGTACTCCTGAATCTGTCGGATCAGTTCCTCCGGCAGGATTTCTTCTGCTTTTATATAGCTCACGGCTGCCTCCTTGTAGAATTTGCTTCTTAAGGAAAGCATTGGCTATACAAAGTCAGTATTCCATTATTTTTGCATAGCCAACGCTTATGCAGCCATTACATAACGAATCAAAATGCAGATCCTCCTTTTTTCGGGATTCCACCCCATAATATACGGCAGATCGCAAAGATTTGCAATCGCAAAGATTTTTCGGAAAAATCCGTGTCCCGGAAACGCTCCCTTCGGAAAAAAGTTTGGGGATGGCATTTTTCCTCCCTTTGTGATAGTATAAAAAAACGAAAAGGACGGTGCCGGAAATGGCAGATTTACACTACATTACATTAAGAGAACAACCGGAACTGATGCACAGGGCAGCAGCGTGGTTCAACAGCAAGTGGGGCGTTCCGAAGGAAGCTTATCTTAACTGCATGGAAGCCTACCTGAACCGGGAGACGGAGCTGGGCTGGTTCCTTTGTCAGGATGGCGACCAGATCGTTGGCGGTCTGGGTGTCATCGAAAATGACTTTCATGACCGGCCCGATCTGACCCCCAATGTCTGCGCCGTCTATACAGAAGAAAGCCACCGCTGCCGCGGGATTGCCGGTGTGCTTCTGAATATGGCTGTGGAAGATCTTCGGAGCAAGGGCATCTCCCCTGCCTATTTGGTGACCGACCACACCGGATTCTATGAGCGGTACGGATGGGAATTCCTCTGCATGGTCCAGGGTGACGGAGAGCCGGACATGACCCGGATGTATATTCACAGATAAACTGACCGCAAAATATACCCACCGCCTGCCGCAAATCGCGGCAGGCATTCATTTCTTTAAATATACAGTCTACGATACATAGGTTGCCCTGTTTTCGCTTCTGTGATAACCTGTTATTCAGAAAGGACGTGGTATTTATGAACACCTATGTAACAAGTGCAACGATCAAACGCCTGCGGGAAATGCGGAATTTCACGCAGGCCGATCTGGCGGATCGGGTCGGTGTCAGCAGCAAAACCATCTCCAAATGGGAGACCGGAAAGGGACTTCCGGATATTTCTCTTTTACAGCCCCTGGCTCAGGCCTTGGGAATCTCTGTTATTGAGCTGATGAACGGAGAGCATATCATTAACAGGAACGTCTCCGCCAACATGCAGCGAAGTCTGTTCTATGTCTGTCCCGTCTGCGGCAATGCTGTGCATGCCCTTGGAAATACCGTGGTCAGTTGCTGCGGCATTACCCTGCCTGCTCTGGAAGCGGAAGAAGCGGACGAAGATCATACCATCACCATTGAAAAGGTGGAGGATGAGCATTTTATCACCGTCCACCATCCCATGGAGAAGGGGCATTATGTTTCCTTTGCTGCATTCGTAACTTCAGACAGAATCCAGATGGTAAAGCTCTACCCGGAGGGAAATGCTGAAACCAGGCTTTCACTCCGTGGAATCGGAACCTTGTACTGGTACTGCAATCAGCACGGGCTCTTCCGAAAAAAGCTGCCTGCCCGCAAAGCAGACCTGTGATTTCAAAAACATTTGCAATAGAATCTGCAACGGGCGGTTATAAACCGCCCGTTATCATTTGTGTGATCCAATAGACAAATCCATACACCACACTTGCGCTTACACCATACACGATCACCGGGCCAGCAATCGTGAACATCTTCGCGCCAACCCCAAGGATGAAGCCTTCGGTCTTGAATTCCACTGCCGGGGCGGCGACGGAATTGGCAAAGCCTGTGATGGGCACCAGAGTCCCGGCACCGGCGTGCTTTGCAATATTGTCATAAAGGCTCAGCCCCGTCAGTACCGCAGAAATCGCCACCAGCGTCATGGATGCGGCGGTGCCTGCATTCTCCCGGTCCAGCCCCAGATTGCTGTACCAGTTAATAAAAAACTGGCCCACGGTGCAGATCAGTCCGCCGATCCAGAATGCATTCAGGCAGTCCCGCCACAGCGGAGATTTCGGACTCAGCTCCGCCACCAGTTTTTCATATTCCCGTTCTGTCATCTTCATCACTCCCGGCTTATTATGCCCGCAGAGCAAAAAATATTGCGCGCTTCCAACTCTTGACATTTTCCACCCGGTGAAGTATAACAGTTGCGTAAGCAACGTTTTGTCTAAAAGGAAGTGTTTCTCTTGCACAGCGACCGCAATACTCTGACAGAGGGCCCCATTTGGAAAAAAATTCTTCTGTTCGCACTGCCCATTTTGGTCGGCAATATCTTTCAGCAGTTTTATCACGCCTTTGACTCCTGGACCGTCGGCAAATTTATCGGCGAGACTGCCCTGGCCGCCGTCAGTTCCTCCGGAAGCCTGATCCACATGTTTGTGGGCTTCTTCAACGGTGTTGCCATGGGTGCCGGTGTGATCATCGCAAAATTCTTCGGCGCTCAGGACCATAAAAATATGCGCATCGCCATCCACACGGATGTGGCCTTCGGTCTTACCGCAGGTATCCTTCTGTCCGTTCTGGGTGTCGCCTTTACCCCCACCATTCTGCAGTGGATGGGCACCCCCGAGGACGTGCTTCCCCAGTCCATTATCTATTTCCGCTACTATTTCTGCGGTGCCATCTTCACGGTCATGTACAATATCTTCGTGGGCATTCTCCACGCCGTGGGTGACAGCCGCCATCCGCTGTATTACCTGATCTTCGCCACCTTCGTCAACATCGTTCTGGATCTGCTGTTTGTGGCAGTTCTGAAGCTGGGTGTAGGCTCTGCCGCTCTGGCCACCACCCTTTCCCAGGGTGTCAGCGTGATTCTCTGCTTCATCCATCTGGTGCGGGTCAAGGAACCCTACCGGCTGGATGTCCGGGCCATCGGCTTCGATTTCAGCTGTCTCAAATCCATCGTCCGGTTTGGTCTGCCCTCCGGCATTCAGAATTCCGTCATCGGCATTGCCAATGTGGTGGTTCAGACCAATATCAACAGCTTCGGCTCCGCCGCCATGGCCGGCTGCGGTGCCCACTCCAAAATTGAGGGTTTCGCATTTCTGCCCATCACATGCTTTACCATGGCCCTGTCCACCTTTGTGGGCCAGAATCTGGGCGCTCACAAGCACGACCGGGTAAAAAAAGGTGTCGCTTTCGGCATTGCCTGTGCCTGCATCCTGGCGGAGCTGATTGGTATTGCATCCTATCTCTTCGCACCCCAGCTCATCGCATTCTTCAATGACACCCCCGAGGTGGTTGCCTACGGAAGCATGCATACCCGGACCATCTGCCTGTTCTACTTCCTGCTGGCATTCTCCCACTGTGTGGCTGCCATTATGCGCGGTGCCGGCAAGGCCACGGTGCCCATGGTTACCATGATGGTCTGCTGGTGCTTCGTCCGTGTCAGCTACATCACCGTAGCAGTCCGGTTTGTCAACCATCTGACCACCGTTTCCTGGGCCTATCCCCTGACCTGGACCCTGAGCTCCATCATTTTCCTCATTTATCTTGTAAAGGCTGACTGGATCCACAATTTTGACCGTCTGGAAGCCAAAAAAGCTCAGTAAACCAAAAACTGCCACCCAGAGGGGTGGCAGTTTTTTTAATCAGTTTGCTTTCAGCTTTCTTGCCATGGTTCCGGCAACCTCAGCGCAGCGGTGGGCTGCCTGGGTCTCGAAGGTGGGATAGTCCATCTGGGCGGAGTCATCTGCCTTGTCAGAGATGGCCCGGAGGATTACGAAAGGCACCTTGTTCCGGTAGGCCGTCTGGGCAATGGCTGCGCCCTCCATCTCGGTGCAGACAGCACCGGTTTTTTCAATGATCCGGCTCTTGGCTGCCTTTTCCGCCACAAACAGGTCGCCGCTGGCAACACGGCCGATTCTGGCATGGCCGGGGTTGACTTCCTCCGCAGCGGCCAGGGCATAGCGGATCAGCCGCTCATCGGCAGGAAATGCCACAGTGTCCATGCCCGGCACCCTGCCCATTTCATAGCCAAAATGGACGCAGTCAAAATCGTGGTACATGGCATCCTTGCTCACCACCAGATCGCCGATATCCAGATCTGCACAAAGAGAGCCTGCAATTCCGGTATTCACCAGATGGGTCACCCCAAACACACTGCACAGAATCTGGGCGCACATGGCGGCATTGACCTTGCCTACGCCGCACTGGACCACCACGGTATTCAGCCCTTCCAGCTGACCGTCGTAGAATTCCATTCCCGCGTGGCCGGTTACGGTCAGATTCTCCATTTTTTTCTTCAGCAGTTCGACCTCCACGGTCATGGCGCCGATGATTCCAAGTTTTGTCATATTCTGTCTCCTTATTCCGGGTAAACCAGATGGTCCCGGTCAATATTCTCCAGCAGCGCCGCATACTTTGCGCCCCAGTAGTTTGCCATGGGCAGGTTCATATCCAGATAATTGCCGCAGTCTTTTGCGGATGCGCCGGGGACATCACCCCGGAAATCCCGAATGAACGCAAAGCAGGCTTTCACCAAATCCACGATCTGGCTGGACTCGTAATCTCCTGCCAGCAGCAGATAGAAGCCGGTGCGGCAGCCCATGGGGCCGAAATACAGCACCTTTTCCTTCCAGATGAGCTCATTTCGCAGGTAAGTTGCCGCAAGATGCTCCATGGTGTGAATCTCTGCGGTATTCATCACCGGCTCTTCATTGGGATTGGTCAGACGCAGGTCAAAGGTGGTCACCGTTTCGCTGCCCACTTTGTCCTTCCGGGACACATACAGGCCCGGCTGCAGCTTGATATGATCGATGGTAAAGCTTGTGATTTTTTCCATATTCGTTCTCCTTAATCGCTGTGATCGCAGTTTGCCGCATCGATGGCGATCACCAGCAGCAGTCCCGGCAGTTCGTCCGCCGGATTGGAATAGCTCAGGGTGTAGGTATCGCCCCAGGAAAGCCATTGTTTGGAAATGGTCATCACTTCCCTGCAGCCCTCCGTTACGGAATAATCCCAGCCCAGGAAGTCACCTTCCACATCCCAGCCACGGTAATCCACCTGGTAATCCTGGGTAAAGAGGGTAAACTTTTTCTTGACGGTTCCGACCATTTGCCCACCCATATAAATATCGAAGGTGGGCAGCAGGGTAAACAGCCGCTGGGCAATGCATCCCCGCTCTTCCCCTGTATATTTATCGTAGATGTGGATCTTATGGCCCAGACTGAAGAATTCTCCCTTGACGAAATATCTGGCTTCCCCGGTTTCGTCGCAGACATCATAGGTATCTGTCCAGGAAAAGACGCGCTGTTTGATCAGCAGTTCCATATGCATCACCTCTTGGCATTATCATAGCGCAAGGAAGCTCCAAATGCAAGAAAAATGCGCCTCAACCGCCGGTTGAGCAGCCCTCAACGGTGGGTTGAACTGATATTTTCCGGAAATTAACGGATAATTGATAGCTTTTTCTCCCGTTTTATGGCATGATGGAGCCAGAAACAATTGGGAGGAACAAGATATGGAAGAAACCTTGGGAAAGCGGATCGTTGCCAACCGGAAACGGCTGGGCATCACCCAGGACCGACTGGCGGAGCAGCTGGGCGTCACCGCCCAGGCGGTGAGCAAATGGGAAAATGACCAGTCCTGCCCGGACATCACCATGCTGCCGAAGCTGGCAGAAATTTTTGGAACCACGACGGATGCTCTGCTGGGCCTGTCCGAACCGGAAGCAGTCAGGGAGGCAGAAATCGTTGAACCCGTTCATACGGAGGAAGCGCCGGAGGGCATCCATTTACAGAAAGGAAACTGGGAGTTCCGGATGGATACCGGACGGTCCTCCCAGCTGGCCACCGCAGTACTTTTTATCTGGGTTGGAATTGTGTATCTGCTTCGCATTATGACGGGGCAGCCCACCGACCTGTGGGCGCTGCTCTGGCCCAGCGCCCTGCTGATCTACGGCGGCTTTGCTCTGTTTCGCAGATTCACATTCCTGCGTCTGGGCTGTACATTCCTCGGTGCCTGTTTTCTGTTTTCCAACATGAGCGACATGAATCTGAGCGGCGCTTTTGCCATTCCCGCCCTGCTGATTCTTCTGGGTTTCAGTTTATTGGTAAAAGCTTTCCGCAAATCAGCAAGGCCTCATGTTACGGTCATCCACAACGGAAAAAATATGAAGCAAAACCTTTCTGATTGCTCTTTTGGTGAGGATTCCTTTGACATTTCCATTTCATTCAGTGAAAAATATCATGTCATCGATCTGCCCCGGCTGCGCAGCGGCAGAGCAGATGTCTGCTTTGGAAATCTGACGGTGGATCTGACCGGCTGCGAAGCATTCGATGAAAACTGCCGGATTGATGCCGACTGTTCCTTCGGTAATCTTACCATTCTGGTTCCCAAATCCGTCCGGGCGGAGGTGGATTCCGATGCCGCCTTCGGCTCTGTGGACATCCATGGCAACCACGACAGCGAAACCGCCGTTTCCCTCTCCATCGATGCGGATGTCAGTTTTGGACAGATTGCTGTCAAATATGTATAGGAAATAATTCCCAAATCCTCCGGAGAAAAAACTTCGGAGGATTTCCTTTCTTTTCTGCCGAATCCACTTGCTTTTTGTGAGAAGTAACAGTATAATAACTTTGAGTTTACCATAAAGGTGGGAAAGTATATGAATGCGAACGAATTCGACCTGGATTTCGATTTTGAAAAGGAATATGGCTTTGAACTTCCCAAGGAAGAGCCTGAAAATAACGCACAGGAAGATTTTGACCTGAGAGCAATTCTGGAGTCCGATTTTGCAGAGGAAGCAGAACTGTTCCATGCGGAATATGAAAATGACTTTGATTACGGCCCCGAGGAATTCCCGCTGGAGGAAGCACCCGCAGAGCCCGATGTGGCCCCCGAGGAGCCCGAGATCGATCTGATTTTCGAGCAGGAGCCCGAAATGGAGGAACCCTCCATCGAGCAGCTGATGGAAGAGGACGATCTGCCGGTTGTGGATGATCTGGCTGATGAGGAATTTACACAGATCCCCGAAGATGCTGAGCCTGCACCGGTAGAGGAGCCTGCCGCTCCCAAGCGCCGGGAACGCAGAAAGCCCGCCAAGGAGCGCTGGAATCCCCTGAAGCAGCGTCCCGCTCCCCAGCCGGAAGAGCCCAAGCCCGCTGCTGAAGGCGCACCCCGGAGAAAGCCTGTCAGCAAGATGCGCCAGTTCAAGAATGAGACCCTGCCGCTGATCATCATCGGCATCGCCGCTGTTCTGATTGTGTTCTTTGTGGTCGGCTCCGCTACCCGGGCCATCTCCACCAGCATCCGCAACAACAAGGATAAGCAGAACGCTTCCGAATCCAAGATGAACGAAGAGCAGCGTCTGGCTCTGGAGGCACAGGAGATTCTGGATGAGGCTGCCCTGCTGGCTGCCGGCTACAATTACGAGGCTGCCATTGCCAAGCTGAACACCTACAGCGGCAACATCACCGAGCACACCGAGATCACCATGCGGCTTTCCGAGTACAAGCAGACCATCAGTTCTCTGATCGAGTACAACGATCCCGGCATGATTCCCAATCTGTCCTTCCATATGCTGATCGCAGACCCCTCCCGGGCCTTCACCGATCAGAAGTGGGGCAACTCCTATAACAAGAATTTTGTTACGGTGGATGAGTTCCAGAAGATTCTGAACCAGCTCTATGACAACGGCTATGTCCTGGTGGAAATGGAGCACTGCGTTGCAGAAACCGTCACCGGCGACACCGTCACCTACTCCGCAAAGCCCGTGCTTCTGCCCGATGGCAAGCGGCCTGTGATGATCACCCAGACCATGGTCAACTACTATAACTACATGATCGACGGCAACGGCGACGGCACCCCCGACAAGGACGGCGCAGGCTTTGCCTTCCGTCTGGTGGAAGATGATCTGACCGGCAAGATCCAGGCCGAGATCGTCAATGCCTCCGGCGAGACCGTCAAGGGTGATTACGATCTGGTTCCCATCCTGGAAAAGTTCATCGAGGAGCATCCCGACTTCTCCTACCAGGGTGCCCGTGCTACCCTGGCTGTTACCGGTGATGAAGGCATCTTCGGCTACCGGATCAACTCCGGCGTGAAGAATTCCAAGGGTGAGGACTACTACAACCAGCAGGTGGAAGGCGCCAAGAAGATCGTAGCCGCACTGAGAGACAAGGGCTATGAGATTGCCTGCTACACCTACGGCAACATTGACTACGGCAAGAAGAGCGCTTCCGAGATTCAGGCAGACATCGCCTCCTGGAAGATGGAGATCATGCCTGTGGTTGGCACTCTGGATACCATCGTTTACGCCAAGTCCAGCGACATCAGCGCTACCGGCGCCTACACCGGCGGCAAGTATAACGTCCTGTCCGAGGCCGGCTTCCGTTACTTCATCGGCAACGGCACCAACCCCTCCGCAGATGTGACTTCCTCCTATGTCCGCCAGAAGCGTATCATGGTCACCGGCCAGTACATGGCACATACCCCCACCATGTATACCAACTACTTCGATGCCAAGGCTGTTCTGAACAGCCAGCGCGGCAACGTTCCTCAGGGTTAATATTTTCGGTGCGCCGGATTGTTCCGGCGCACCTTACTTTTAACGAAAACTTAATTTGATTCATCATTTATTATCTGATAGAATAATTGCTGATATGATTTCATATCCAATTTGTTTACATGAGGCGATTTCCCATGGTCCCAGCTGTTTCTGCTTCCCGGAAGGGCCGTATCTGTGCCATCAGCCTTTGCTCTGCGGTGCTTTTTGCGGCTTTCCTGGGTTTTTTCTCGGCCAGATGGTTTGTCAGTGTCTATGGCCGAATCGGTTTTGATTCCATTCTTTATACCCTGAATTCCAGTCTCGGCGGCGTGGAGCCGGAGCTTCTGGTGAGCTATCTTCTGAAGGCCCTTCTCCCCTGCGCGGTATCAACGGCGCTGGTGATTTATCTGGCCTTCTTCCGCCCCCGGAAAAAGCAGGGCAAATACGAAGGAGGTCAGCGCAGGCTGACAGGACCTGTTCTGCTGTGCATTTTGCTGGCGCTGATTTTGCTGTGCATCGCCGCCTTCGACTGCGAGCTGGCTGATTACATTGCCGACCAGTTGTCCGACTCCCCGCTTTACGAAACCTATTATGCTGATCCCGATTCGGTCAAAATCACATTCCCGGAAAAAAAGCGGAATCTGATTTACATTATGCTCGAATCCATGGAAACCTCCTACCTGTCGAAGGAACTGGGCGGTGCCATGGAAGAAAATCTGATTCCGGAGCTTTATGATCTGGCGGCGGAAAATCTGTGTTTTTCGAACAGCAAAGCCTCTGTGGGCGGCTACCACACCACCGCCGGTGCCACCTGGACCGTGGGCTCCATGGTCGCCCAGACCGCCGGTATTCCGCTGAAGACCCCCACGGAGGATGTGAACAAGTACGGCACCCAGGGCGAAGCATTCCTGCCCGGTGTCACCACGCTGACCAATATTCTTCACGATGCAGGCTACACCCAGGCATTGATGGTGGGTTCCGACATCCGCTTTGGGGGCCGGGACGCCTACTTCTCCCAGCATGATATGGATGAGATTCTGGATATTTATACCGCCCGGAAAGACGGCATCATCCCTAAGGATTATTTCGTCTGGTGGGGCATGGAGGATCTGCACCTGTTTGAATATGCGAAGCAGAAAATTAACACCCTTTCCAAAAACGCAGAACCTTTCGCCTTCACCATGCTCACGGTGGATACCCACCATGTGGGCGGCTATCAATGCGAGCTTTGCGAGGAAAGTGTCAGCGGTGAAACCTACGACCAGTCCATTTCCTGCTCCAGCCGCCAGGTTGCTGACTTTGTGGAGTGGATCCAGGCCCAGCCCTTCTATGAAAACACCACCGTCATCATCGTCGGCGACCATGAATCCATGGACAACGGCTATTTTGAACGGATGGTGGACGAAGATTATCAGCGCATGATCTATAACTGCTTCATTAATCCGGCTGCAAAAGCGATGCGGAAAACAGGCCGCCATTGGGCTGCCATCGACCTGTTCCCCACCACTCTGGCAAGCATCGGCTGCACCATTGAAGGAAACCGGCTGGGTCTCGGCACCAACCTATTCTCCGGTCAGGTCACCCTCTGCGAAAAATACGGCTTTGAAGTTCTCAACGACGAACTCGGAAAATCCTCTGACTATTACGAAGAAAACTTCTGGAACTAGGCAAATCCCCGACTCTTGCGAGTCGGGGATTTGTCTTATAATCCGTTTCCGCGGAGTTCGATGATCTGATCTCTCAGAACAGCGGCGTACTCGTATTCCATCATCCGGGCAGCTTCTCTCATCTGCTTTTCCAGACGGGCAATTTCCTTTTCCTTCTCAGCCTTCGTCATCTTGATGCCGGACTTGCCCTTCCGCTCGGCGGTGGGAGAAGATATCTCAATCAGATCCCGCACCGACTTGATGACCGTCCTGGGCACGATGCCGTGGGCCTTGTTGTAGGCATCCTGGATTTCCCGCCGGCGGGCGGTTTCATCGATGGCAGAGCGCATGGAGGCAGTCACATTGTCCGCATACATGATCACCTTGCCGTCGGCATTTCTTGCAGCGCGGCCGATGGTCTGGATCAGACTGGTCTCCGACCGGAGGAAGCCCTCCTTATCCGCATCCAGGATGGCCACCAGACTCACCTCCGGCAGGTCCAGGCCCTCCCGGAGCAGATTAATGCCCACCAGCACATCAAATTTCGCCATCCGCAGATCCCGGATGATCTCAATTCGCTCCATGGCACCGATGTCCGAGTGCATATACCGGACCTTGATACCCGCTTTCTGAAGATAAACCGTCAGATCCTCTGCCATTTTCTTGGTCAGGGTGGTTACCAGCACCCGCTCGTTTCTGGCAGTCCGGGCATTGATCTCGCCGATCAGGTCGTCGATCTGGCCGTCAATTGGACGGACTTCCACCTCGGGATCCAGAAGGCCCGTGGGCCGGATCACCTGCTCCACCGTCTGGCCGGACCGGGTCCGCTCATACTCAGCGGGAGTTGCGGATACATAGATCACCTGATTGATCTTTTCGTCAAACTCCTTGAAATTCAGGGGGCGGTTATCATAGGCCGAGGGCAGACGGAAGCCATAGTTCACAAGAGAATCCTTTCGGCTCCGGTCGCCGGCATACATGGCCCGGGTCTGGGGCAACGTCACATGGCTTTCATCAATAAACATGAGAAAATCATCGGGAAAATAGTCCAGCAGAGTCGTGGGCGGTGTGCCGGGAGCCCGTCCCTGGATCACCCGGGAGTAGTTTTCGATGCCGTTGCAGAAGCCGATCTCCGTCAGCATTTCCAGATCATAGGCCGTCCGCTGGGCGATCCGCTGGGCTTCGATCAGCTTGTCATGGGCCCGGAACCAGGCAACCTGGTCGTCGCACTCCTTCTGAATCTCCAGCATCGCCCGGTGGAGCTTCTCCCTGGATGCCACATAGTGGGAGGCGGGATAAATGGCCACATGGTCAACATACCGCTCTGCCATGCCGGAAACTGCGTTGATTTCACTGATCCGGTCGATTTCGTCACCAAAGAACTCCACCCGGATGGCCCGGCCGGACCAATAGGCAGGGTAGATTTCCAGGGTATCGCCCCGGACCCGGAATTTATTACGGGAGAAATCCAGGTCATTGCGCTCATAGCGGATTTCCGCCAATTTGCGCAGGATGTCATCCAGAGGATATTCGTTACCCACCCGGAGGGAAATCACCATGCTTTTGTAGTCAATGGGGTCGCCCAGGCCATACAAACAGCTGACAGAGGACACCACGATCACATCACGCCGCTCAAAAAGCGCCGAAGTGGCAGAGTGACGCAGGCGGTCGATTTCCTCATTGACGGAGGCATCCTTTTCAATGTAGGTGTCCGTATGGGCAATATAGGCCTCCGGCTGATAGTAGTCGTAATAGGAAATAAAATACTCCACCGCATTGTCCGGGAAGAATTCCCGGAATTCAGAGCAAAGCTGGGCCGCCAGCGTTTTGTTGTGGGCCAGCACCAGCGTGGGCCGGTTCAGCTTTTCGATGACCGAGGCCATGGTAAAGGTTTTGCCGGAACCGGTGACACCCAGCAAGGTCTGCTCCCGCAGGCCCCAGTTGACACCGTTGACAAGGCCGGCGATGGCCTCCGGCTGGTCACCGGAGGGGCGGTATTCGGATACCAGTTTGAATTTGTCCATAGTATTCCCTCCCGTTATCCCAGAATCCGGCATTCTCCCTGCCGGTACAGGCCGGACTGACTCAGAGATACCCAGTCGTTATCTGCCACAATGATGTGATCCACCAGTCCGATCTCCACAGCATCCAGCGCCAGCGCCACCCGGCGGGTGGTCTGGATATCCTCACCGGAGGGAATTGCAAGACCGCTGGGATGGTTGTGGGCCAGAATGGCCGAGGTGGCATTATTCTTCAGGGCCAGCTCCACGATTTTGCGAATGGGCACACCGGCGGAATTGACACCGCCCTCCCCCACCTTCTCACAGCAGAGCACCTTGCACTTGGCATCCAAGCACAGCAGATATACCGTTTCATTCTGCCGTTCATAGAAATAGGGCACCAGGTATTTGCCGCAGGCATCGATGGTGGGCAGGATCACCTCCCGCATGGCGCAGTTGACCTGATAATATCGGGCCACGGCGGTGATCAGCTGAAACAGGGTGGTCACATTGTCACCCACATATTTCACTTCACACAGTTCCTCCGGTGTTGCTTCCAGAACTTTGGACAGAGAGCCGAATTTCCGGATCAGCTCATGGGCAATTTCGTTGGTGTCCCGCTGGGGAATTCCGTAAAAGAGAAGCAGTTCCAGGACCTGGTGCTCTTCAAAATGATCCAGTCCGTCTTTCAGAAAACGTTCCTTCAGCCGCTGGCGGTGTCCTGCATGAATCGACATATTTTTCACCTCAATACTTGTTTGCCCTTGCTATTTTTCTCGTTTTTCGGTAGAATAAGGATATGTAAAATCTCGTCGAGGAAATCTGCGCAACATTTCTTCCGATTTGCACAAGATAGCCCCATGAGGAGGATCGTCATGGATCATATGACCGATGCGATGGAGATGGTTGATCTTCTGCATCATCCGGCCTTCTGTGTCAAAGAAGGCATCATCGTCAAAGTAAATACCGCCGCCCGGCAGCGCATGATTGAGCCCGATACTTTGGTTTCCGGGCTGATCAAAAACGGCAGCGAAGAATATGAAGAATTCTCCGATGGCTGCCTGTATCTGACCCTGGAGGTCAGCGGCATGGAGCTGGGTTTTTCCGTGATCCGCAAATGCGGATTCGATCTGTTCCGGCTGGAGCAGGATGTGGAGAATTATGAGCTCCAGGCCATGGCGCTGGCCGCACGGGAGCTTCGGGAGCCGCTGGCCAGCATCATGATCAGCGCAGATCATCTGTTTCCTGCTGCCGGCCATGGGGATGACCCCAGAACCGGAGAACAGGTGGCCCGGATCAACAGGGGCCTGTTTCAGATGCTGCGGCTGATCAGCAACATGTCCGATGCAGGCCGCTACGCCGCCGCAGATTCCGTTCCCATGGAGATCAAGAACATCAGCGCCCTGCTGGAAGAGATCTTTAAGAAAGCAGCCGCTCTGGTGGACCAGGCCGGACTTCATCTGAATTTTGAGGGTATTTCCGAGGCCGTCTACGGTCTGGCCAATGAAGAACTGCTGGAACGGGCAGTACTGAATATGATCTCCAATGCCATCAAGTTTACACCCGCCGGGGGCACCATTGAGGCAAATCTTCTCCGCCGGGGCAAAAAGCTCTGTCTGAGCATCCAGGATAACGGTTCCGGCATCCCGGAGGAGCTGCGCAGCACCCTGTTCTCCCGGTACACCCGGGAACCCGGCGTGGAGGACGGACGGTACGGCATCGGTCTGGGCTTCGTGATTGTCCGCTCCGCCGCTGCCCGGCACGGGGGCACCGTTCTGGTGGATCATCCCCAGGACCGGGGCACCCGGATCACCATGACCCTGTCCGTCCGGCCCGGTTCTGCCAACCAGGTCCGCTCTCCCATTCTGAAGGTGGACTACGCCGGAGAACGGGACCACGGCCTGCTGGAGCTTTCGGATGTTTTGCCGGCAGAACTCTATGACTCCAGCAAAATCAATTGATTCATCTCAGCGCACCGCACTCGCGGTGCGCTGATTCTTTTTTACAGGTAATTCTTCAGATACTGGCCGGTATAGCTTCCCTCCACCGCAGCCACTTCCTCGGGGGTACCGGAAGCCACCACATAGCCGCCGCCGTCGCCGCCCTCGGGTCCCAGGTCGATGATGTGGTCGGCAGTCTTGATCACATCCAGATTGTGCTCAATCACCAGCACCGTATTGCCCGCATCCACCAGCTGCTGCAGCACCTCGATGAGCTTGTGGACATCGGCGGCATGGAGGCCCGTGGTGGGCTCGTCGAGAATATAGATGGTCTTGCCGGTGGAAGACCGCGCCAGCTCCGTGGCCAGCTTCACCCGCTGGGCCTCGCCGCCGGAGAGGGTGGTGCTGGACTGGCCCAGCTTCACATAGCCAAGGCCCACCTCCACCATAGTCTGAGCCTTGCGGCGGATTTTGGGCAGATTCTCGAAGAAATCCACCGCCTCTTCCGCAGTCATATCCAGAACCTGGGAGATATTCTTACCCTTGTAGAGAACCTCCAGGGTTTCCCGGTTATACCGGGCACCCCGGCAGACCTCGCAGGGAACGTAAACATCCGCCAGGAAGTGCATTTCGATCTTCACCAGGCCGTCGCCGCTGCAGGCTTCGCATCGGCCGCCTTTGACATTGAAGGAGAATCTGCCGGGACCGTAGCCCCGGATCTTGGCATCATTGGTGGATGCAAAAAGATCCCGGATGTCATTAAAGAGGCCCGTATAGGTGGCAGGGTTACTGCGGGGCGTTCTGCCGATGGGGCTCTGGTCGATGTCAATGACCTTGTCCAGATGCTCCATACCGCAGACACACCGGCACTGACCGGGCCGGGTCCGGGCATGGTTCAGCTTGCCAAGCAGGGTCTTATTCAGAACCTCGTTCACAAGGCTGGATTTTCCGGAACCGGACACACCGGTGACGCAGGTCAATGTTCCCAGAGGGATGGACACATCCACATCCTTCAGATTGTTCTCGGCAGCACCGGAAACCGTGAGGAATTTTCCGTTTCCGGCCCTTCTGGAAGCGGGAACCGGGATTTTCTTAGCACCGGACAGGTACTGACCGGTAACAGACCGGGGGTTGGCGATAATCTGCTCCATGGTGCCCGCCTCCACGATCTCACCGCCGTGACTGCCGGCACCGGGGCCCACGTCCACAATAAAATCTGCGGCCCGCATGGTATCCTCATCATGCTCCACCACGATGAGGGTGTTGCCGATATCCCGCAGGTGCTTCAGCGTGCCCAGAAGCTTGTCGTTATCCCGCTGATGCAGTCCGATGGAGGGCTCGTCCAGAATATAGAGCACACCCATCAGGGAAGATCCGATCTGGGTAGCCAGGCGAATCCGCTGGCTTTCGCCGCCGGAGAGGGTGCCTGCCGCCCGGGAGAGGGTCAGATAGCTCAGACCCACGTCCGTCAGGAATTTCAGCCGGGACACGATCTCCCGGACGATCTGCTCCGCAATGGCCGCCATGTTGCCCTCCAAATGGAGGTTTTCCATAAAGTGCAGGCCGTCGGAAATGCTCATCCGGCAGAAATCCATAATGCCGATGCCACCCACCGTCACTGCCCGGGCAATATCGGAAAGCCGGTCGCCGCCGCACTGGGGGCAGGGAGCGCTGGACATGCACTCTTCCAGTTCCTTCCGGGCAGAGTCGGACTGGGTCTCCCGGTATCGACGGGAAATATTGTTCATAATACCCTCGAAGGGCTGTTCCAGCACACCGAAGCCGGAGCCCCGGTTGTAAGTTATCCGGAGCTTCTCCCCCTTGGTGCCAAAGAGGATCACATCCTTTGCTTCCTCGGAAAGCTGTTCGAAGGGTGTATTCAAATCAAAATGATACTTCTTGGCCAGAGCCTCGAAATACATCCGGAAGACGCTGTCGGTCCGGGCATTCTGCCAGCCCGTGACCTGGATGGCTCCGTCCAGAACGGATTTGCTCTTATCCGGCACCACCAGATCTACATCCGCCACCAGCCGGAAACCCAGACCCGTACAGCTGGGACAGGCGCCGGCAGGATTGTTGAAGGAGAACATCCGGGGCTCCAGCTCCGTCAGGCTGATGCCGCAATCCTCGCAGGCATAATTCTGAGAAAAACTCAGTTCTTCCTTGGTGGTGGGCAGTTCGATGGTCACAAGCCCCCCGGAGTGGGCGCAGGCTGTTTCGATGGAATCGGTCAGACGGCGGCGCAGGCCCTCTTTCAGTACCAGACGGTCCACCACCAGCTCAATGCTGTGCTTTTTGTTCTTTTCCAGCTTGATTTCTTCGGTCAGATCGTAAAGGATGCCATCCACCCGGACACGGGAAAAGCCCCCCTTGCGGGCATCCTCAAAGACCTTCACATGCTCGCCCTTTTTGGCCCGGACCACCGGGGACAGGACGATAAACCGGGTTCCCTCCCCCAGTGCTTCAATGCGGTCCACGATCTGGTCGATGGTCTGCCGGGAGATTTCCTTACCGCATTTGGGGCAGTGAGGAATGCCCACTCTTGCCCACAGAAGACGCAGATAATCGTAAATCTCCGTGACGGTTCCCACCGTGGAGCGGGGATTCTTGGAGGTGGTTTTCTGGTCGATGGAAATGGCCGGGGATAGGCCGTCGATGGCATCCACATCGGGCTTGTCCATCTGGCCCAAAAACTGCCGGGCATAGGAAGAAAGGCTCTCCACATACCGCCGCTGGCCCTCTGCATAAATGGTATCAAAGGCAAGGCTGGACTTGCCGGAACCGGACAGGCCGGTAAACACAACCAGCTTATCTCTGGGGATGGTCAGGTCGACATTCTTGAGGTTATTCTCTCTGGCACCCCGGATCACGATCTTATCATTCATAGCGTTTCTCCTGTAAAATGCGGGAATTTCATTCTATGTATTATACCACATTCTTTATAAATACACAATACCGAATGCAAACAAAATTTCGCTTTATCCCCATTTCCGCCAAGGAAAAGATATTGCAATTCCGCCATAATTTGTGCTATACTATATTTGGTGAAATTTGCGCCGTAAATTACAATCGAAGGATTGAAGAATAGATCATGAACGAAACATGGCTGATCGTGGGCCTGGGCAATCCGGGCCGCGAATACGAAAAAACCCGCCACAACGCAGGCTTCCGGGCCATCGACATTCTGGCCGATTCCCTGGGCTGCAAAATTGACAAGGCAAAATTCCAGGGCCTTTACGGCCAGGTCAATTACAAGGGCAAAAAGCTGATGCTCCTGAAGCCCCAAACCTATATGAACCTGTCCGGCCGCAGCGTGCTGCAGCTTTCCGCCTATTTCAACATTCCCCCTGCCCGGATCATCGTGATGTACGATGATATTTCCCTGGTTCCGGGACGCTTAAGGGTCCGGGCCGAGGGCTCTGCCGGCGGCCACAACGGCATCAAGTCCATCATTGCCGAAGTGGGCTCCCAGGAATTCCCCCGGGTCAAGATTGGAGTGGGCGCCAAGCCGAGGGCGGAAATGGAGCTTGCGGACTGGGTGCTGAGCACCTTCTCCGCCAACGAAGAAAAGGCTCTGAAGAACGCCCTGGAGTGGGCCGGCGAAGCCGCCCTCTGTATCATCGACCGGGGTATTTACGAAACCGCCAACCGTTACAACGGAAAGCAGTAAAACCGCTCGAATAACCACGGAAAGGGGTGCAATATTCCCCTTTCCGCGTTGCCACGTTGTGTAAATCCCATGAGGTGCATTTATGGAACAACTTCTGACTACCCTCAAATCCATACCCGAATTCGGTCAGCTTCTGCTCTCCCTGTCCAAAAACGACAGCGCCGCTGTCACCGGCATCGGCCAGATCAACCGCAGCCACATGATTGCAGGGCTTCATCAGCAGCTGAGCCGGCCCATTGTGATCGTCTGCCAGGATGATATGGCCGCCAAGCGGCTCCAGGAAGAGCTGAAGGCCTTTCTGGGAGAAACGGCCCCGATCCTGCCCAACCGGGAACTGACCCTCTATGATGCTGCCGTTGTTTCCCGGGCCTGGGAGCAGAAGCGGCTGCGCCAGCTCTACGATCTGGCCGGAGGACGGACCGGGCTGCAGATCCTCACCTGGGAATCCCTGTCCCAGCGGACCATGCCCCGATCCACACTGATGAAAGCCGCCTTCCGCTTGGAAACCGGCAAGGAATACCCTCTGGACTGGCTGCTGAATCAGCTTTCCGCCTCCGGTTACAGCCGGTGCGGCATGGTGGAAGGTCCCGGCCAGTTTGCTGTTCGCGGCGGCATTGTGGATATCTTCTCTCCTGCCGCCGACCGGCCGGTCCGTGCCGAATTCTTCGGCGACGAGCTGGACACCATGGGTTACTTTGACCCGGATACCCAGCGCCGGACTGACAACATTGAGGAATTGACGGTCCTTCCCGTGGGTGAGACTCAGCCCCGGCTGCATCCGGATGGAATCGAAGGACTGTGCGCCGACCTGCGCCATCTGATTGCCCGCCAGAAGCGCAGGAAAAATCTGAATGAAGCATTGATCTCCACCCTGGAAAAGGATCTGAAAAAATACGAAAACGGCCTGCAGAATCCGGCCTCCGACCGGTATATGGCCCTCATCTATCCCGAAGTGGCCACCGCCATGGATTATATCCCGGCGGATGCCCTGCTCATTCTCTGTGACCAGGGCAATCTGAAACGGGCCGCCCGTTCCCGCTGCGACGAAATGGGTATGCAGCTGGACAGCCTCCTGCAGGGCGGGCTTCTGGCCGGTGAGCTGTGCGACTATGTTTGCCAGTGGGAAGATTTCTGTGAAAACCTGAGAGGCCGGACGACGGTTTATTTTGATGCTTTCGGCGGCACCTCCTATCCCGAGGACTGTCCCCCGAAGCTGTTGCTTCCCATGACTGCCAAGCAGTTGCCCAGCTACGGCGGCAATCTGGATACCGCCGCCTCCGACCTGACCCATTACCAGAAGATGGAATTTTCTTCTCTGGTTCTCTGCGGCACCAGAAGAAGAGCAGAGCTTTTGCAGGAAATGCTCAGCGCCAAGGTTCTGTCCTCCTTTATCTGCATTCCGCTGACCTCCATGCCCAAGCCCGGTCAGATTCTGCTGACCGAGGGGACCCTGCCCTATGGCATGGAATATCCCAACAGCAAGCTTGCCATCCTCACGGAGGGCCAGCTGATCACCAAAACTGCCCCCAAGCGGAAGCCCTCCAAAAAAACCGGTTCCACCAACCGGCAAAAGCTGAACTCCTTCACAGATCTCTCCCCCGGTGATCTGGTGGTTCACGAAAACTACGGCATCGGCCGTTTTGTTGCCATGGAGCAGATCCGGGTGGACGGTGCCGTAAAGGACTATATCAAGATCGCTTACCAGGGCAGCGATACCCTCTTTGTTCCCGCCACCCAGCTGGACCTGGTGGGCAAATATATCGGCGGCGGTGGCGAGGACACCAACGTCCGACTGAACAAAATCGGCTCCGATGCCTGGCAGAAAACCAAAGCCAAGGCCAGAAAAGCCGCCAAGGATATGGCCGGGGAGCTGATCCAGCTTTATGCCGCCCGGAAGCGGCAGTCCGGCTTTGCCTTTGCCGCGGACTCCCCCTGGCAGAAGGAATTTGAAGACAATTTCCCCTATCCGGAAACCGACGACCAGCTGCGCTGCATTGCAGACATCAAGCATGATATGGAGTCCCCCATCCCCATGGACCGGCTCCTCTGCGGCGACGTGGGCTTCGGCAAAACAGAGGTTGCCCTCCGTGCCGTGATGAAAGCCATCATGGACGGCAAGCAGGTAGCCATTCTGGTGCCCACCACGGTCCTGGCCCAGCAGCACTACCAGACCGCCGTTTCCCGGTTCCGGGGCTTCCCGGTGAACATCGATGTGCTCAGTCGGTTTCGGACTCCCGCCCAGCAGCGGCAGACCATTGCAAATCTCCGGGCAGGCTCCGTGGATCTGATCATCGGCACCCACAAGCTGCTGCAAAAAACCATTGAATACAAAGATCTGGGCCTTCTGATCATCGACGAGGAACAGCGCTTCGGTGTCAGCCACAAGGAGCGCTTAAAAGAAATTTCCAAGGGCGTGGATGTGCTGACGCTGTCTGCCACCCCCATCCCCAGAACACTGAACATGGCCCTGTCCGGCATCCGGGATATGTCCACCATCGAAGAACCCCCGGCTGACCGGTACCCGGTTCAGACCTTTGTCATGGAGCATAACAACGCGGTGATCGACGATGCCATCCGCCGGGAAATCGAGCGGGGCGGCCAGGTTTATTACCTCCACAACCGGGTGGAAACCATCGACCAGTGCGCTTCCGCATTGCAGAAGCGGATCCCCGGTCTGTCCGTTGCCGTGGCCCACGGTCAGATGGGCGAGGAAGCCCTGGGTGATGTGATGCATGCCATGGCCGACGGCGACATCCAGGTGCTGGTGTGCACCACCATCATCGAAACGGGTCTGGATATTCCCAATGCCAATACCCTCATTATCGAAAATGCCGACCGCTTCGGTCTTTCCCAGCTTCATCAGCTCCGGGGCCGGGTTGGCCGCTCCACCCGCCACGCCTATGCCTATTTCACTTACAAGCCCGACAAAAATCTGACGGAAATCGCCGAAAAGCGTCTGTCCGCCATCCGGGATTTCGCAGAATTCGGCTCCGGCTTCAAGATCGCCATGCGGGACCTGGAAATCCGGGGCGCAGGCAATCTGCTGGGTGCCGAGCAGTCGGGTCACATGATGAGTGTGGGCTATGACATGTATCTGAAGCTCCTGGACGAAGCAGTTCTGGAGGAAAAGGGCGAAGCCCCAAAAACCCCCGACTGCACCGCAGACCTCAACGTCACCGCCAATGTGGACAAAGCCTATGTTTCCCGGGGCGAGGAACGGATGGACCTGTACCGCCGGATGGCCGCCATCCGGGCAGAAGAGGATGCCGACGACCTGCTGGACGAGATTGTGGATCGGTACGGCGAACCGCCCAAGGGCGTGCTGAACCTCATCGACATTGCTTTGCTCCGGGCCAACGCAAGAAAGGTCGGCATCAAGGACATCAAGCAAAAGGGCAGCGATGTGCTGTTCACCCTGACAAGCCTCAATTTTGATGCGGTCAGCGCATTGTGCGCAGAAGCCGATTACAAAAACAGGCTTCTGTTTGTTGCCACCGCCAAGGAGCCTACCCTCCGGCTGAAGCTCGCCGCCGGTGTGGACAGCCTAAAACAGAGCAAGGTTTTCATCCAGCACTACACCCGGCACTGCAATTCTTAAAAGTCTATTGAAATTACCGGAAAGATATTGAAATATCTTAAAAATGTGGTACAATGTACCGCAAATTGAAAGCACACCCAATCAAGGAGATGATTTCATGGGTAAATTCTCGAAACCCCGGGACAATCAGTCCCAGTTGCCCGAAGACCAGTTTCCCGAGGTTTTAGCCCCGGTTACGCCTGATGAGCCGATTCCGGATGCTATGGAACCTTTTGAGGCTCCGCAGCAGGACGTCCCTTTTACCGAGGATGAAGCCGTTCCGAATACGGATCCGGTGATTCCCGAAGAACCGGAATATATTCCTGCAACAAAAAAGGATCCCAGAGCCAGAAACCGCAAGATCATTCTGATCAGCCTTTGTTCCGTGGCCGCTGTTCTACTGATGAGCATCATCGGTGCCCTGGTGTATCTGTTTGCCATCGACCCCAACGACGGCAAAATCCTCAACAATGTTTCCGTCGCCGGCATCAACATCGGCAACATGAGCAAATCGGAGGCCCGTGCCGCCATCCGGGCTGCCACCGACGGCACCTATACCCAGCAGGATATGGTCATCCTTTTCCCGGATATTCAGCTTCACCTGTCCCCCGCCGACACCGGTGCCCAGCTGGATGTGAACAGACTGGTGGACGAGGCCTTTGACTACGGCCGCACCGGCACCGAAGAAGAGCGGCAGCAGGCCCTGGACGCTTCCATGAATTCCGAGCATCCCATCGCTCTGCTTCCCTATTTGAATCTGAATCTGGAGTACATCCGCCAGGAGCTGGAGGACTACGGCAAATCCTTCAACAGCGTCTATTCCGCATCCACCGTGGAGCTGGACGGCGAACGTCCCATTCTGAATGCGGCGGACGAAAACTTCACTGCCGAAATCGGTGACCGGAATCTGATAATCTATACCGGTACCCCCGGCCGCTACATCGACATTGACAAGGTTTATGACCGGGTGCTGGATGCTTACAGCTTCAATCAGTTTGAGCTGACGGTGGAAATGGACGAAGAGGAAGTTCTGCCCGAAGCAATCGATCTGGAATCCCTTTATCAGGAATACTACTGCGAAGTCAGCGACGCCGTCATCGATCCGGAAACCTTCGAGGTGACCATGGAGGTCTACGGCTATGAATTTGACCTGGAGCAGGCGCAAGCCCAGCTGGACAATGCAGTCTACGGCGATACCGTCACAATTCCCATGATTCTGACTGAACCGGAATTTCTGGGCGGCCCTTACCGGGACGTTTACTTCCGGGATGTGCTCTGTGAATACCAAACAGAACATACCAAGAATGAGAAGCGCAACACCAATCTGACCCTGGCCTGCGCCGCCATCAACGGCACAGTCCTGGCTCCCGGTGAGGAATTTGACTACAACACCGTGGTTGGTAAGCGCACCAAAGAAAAGGGCTATCAGGCAGCCCCTGCCTATTCCAGCGGCAAAACTGTGGATGATATCGGCGGCGGTGTCTGCCAGGTATCCTCCACCATCTACTACTGCTGTCTGATCGCCGATCTGGAGATCATCAACCGGATGCCCCACAGCTATGTATCCTCCTATATGCCCATGGGCATGGATGCCACAGTCAACTGGGGCGGTCCCGAATTTACCTTCAAGAATAATACCGAATACCCCATCCGTATCGAAACCTGGGTTGCTGACGGCTATGTCCACTGCAAGCTCATCGGTACCGATACCAAGGATTACTACATTGAGATGGAGTATGAAGTCACAGGTGTCGCCGCTGCTGAAACTGTTTATGAAGAGCACCCGGAGAATAACCCCGAAGGCTACCGGGACGGCCAGATCCTGCAGACCGCCTACAAGGGCTACTGGGTCAATACTTACAAGAACAAGTACGACAAGGAAACCGGCGAGCTGATCTCCCGTGATTTTGACAAGCAGTCCATCTACAAAAAGCGCGATAAGATCGTCGTCAAGATCGTCAAGGCCCCCGAACCTACTGATGCTCCCGCCGATGCCGGAGCTTAACAGGCAGAATTTCAGCCGCTGCATATGCAGCGGCTGATTTTTTTGTTGACAAATCTTTCCCGTCCCTTTATAATATCATTAAACGATATCATATAACGATATTAAGGAGGCTGATCCCCATGCCGAAAAAACCCATGGACGGACTGACCGAGTCCATGTTCTATGTGCTGATGGCCATGTGCCACGGTCCCAAATGCGGCAGCGAAATTGCCGATCATATTGAGCGCAGAACCAACGGCCGGGTCCAGATGGGCCCCGCCACCCTGTACACCATCCTCGGTAAATTTGAAAATGAGGATATGATTGAGGAAATCAGCGTAGAAGGCAGAAAGCGCACCTACAAAATTACCCAAAAGGGCATCGATGCCTATTTCGCCGAGCTGACCCGGCTGAAGCAATGTATCACCGATGCGGAAGGAGAGATTCAGGATGAAAAAGACCCACAAGCTTGTCCCCTGCGCCCACTACGATGTGGAGCGAATTGAAAGCTGGCTGACAGATATGGCGGCTGAGGGGCTCCATCTGGAGAAGGAACCCACCTTTATGGGCTTCTTTCCTTTTGCGAAAGGTGAGCCCCGGGATGTCCGATATCGGCTGGAACCGAAACAGGCTGTCATCGACAACGAAAAACCGGATATGGATGCCGAAGCGCTGTACCGGGAATACGGTTGGGAGTATGTAACCGACTACGGTCTGTTCTATATCTACCGCTCCGTCACCCCCGATGCCCGGGAAATGAACACCGATCCCCAGGTCCAGGCCCTAGCTATGAAGGGTATTTTCAAGCAGCTGATCGGGCCACTATTCATCTGTATTCTGGGCCTTCGAAACAGCATCTCCCGGATCACCGGCGGTGTTGTCCGCTTCTTTGTCACCTTTGGCATTACCTATGCTGGCGGATACTTTCTGGTGATCTTTGCTTCCGCTGTTTTGACGCTCATTCGGCTTGTCCATCTGCTGCGTGTGCACCAAAAACTGAAAAATGATATCCCTCTGGATCATCATAAACCCTGGCGGAAGCAGGCTCTTTTCAGCCGTCTTTCCAAATTTGTCGGTTGGGGCTTCTATATATTCATTCTGGTCGTCATGATGACCCAATGCACCCAAGGATTCGGAAGCGATCTCCAGATCGGACAGTATACCGACGATCCGCCCTTTGTTACGATCTCTGACCTGTGTCCCCAGGGAAGCTACACACTCCATAACGGCGATGTTTACAACACCGTGACTGTGGATGAATCCTTCCTCGCTCCCCTTTATATGGAGTGGCATGAGGATGCGGATGTGCTTGCTCCCGACGGCAGCACTGTGGGCGGACAGCTGGACGTGATTTATTACGAAACCAAAAATACATGGCTGGCAGAACAGCTGGCCAGGGAATTCTACAAACGGGCCCAGGGTGCCTATGCTTTCGGGCCCTGGGAGACCCCGGAGCTGGATATCGACTATGCAATTGCCTATACGGCACAAAACTCCGGCCATCCGACGATTATCATGCAGCAGGGAAATGTGATGGTGCAGGGATACATTGATATCTTTGACGACTCCGGATACAATTATCTGACCGAATGGGCCACGCAAATGGCCGACATGCTGAAATAATCCCGCAACGCACAAAGGACGCACCTTACGGTGCGTCCTTTATTTTTACTTGGCCCGGATATCCAGGTGATAATCCACCGTACCGGCTGCATTGTTTTCAATTGCAATGCTGTACAGCAGATCGATCACACCGCCGTCGGGTACCAGATCAAAGAAGAGATACTTGGCACAGACGGTGATCATCAGGGTTCCGAAACTCATCTGATACAGAGAATCGTGGGGAACATCCTTCCGGAAGACCATCCGGGAGCGAAGATTGCCGGTCCGTTCCAGGATCACACAGCCGGGCTCCACCCGGAAGGTGGTTGTAACCCCCGCAAGGCCCGTCAGTTCACTTTCTTCATAGCTGATGTCCCAGCCGCCATCCCGGAATTCCATGGTTCCTTCCGTGACCAGCTCGATCACATCCGGTTCCTGGCCCTCGTAGGTCTGGGTTCCCCGAAGACTCAGCACCACTTTCCTTTTCATTTTCCTGCCTCCAGCGCCAGCTCCAGCAGCTGATCGATCAGCTCCGAGTAGGGAATGCCGCTGGCTGCAAAGAGCTTGGGATACATGGAAATGGAAGTAAAGCCAGGCAGGGTGTTGATCTCATTGAACACGATCCGGTTGTCTTCATAGGTCACAAAGAAGTCCACACGGCTCAGGCCCTGGCAGCCGATGGCGCTGTAGACCTTCACAGCCAGTTCCCGCACCTGCTCCTCCACTTCCTCGCTGATCCGGGCAGGGATATAGGCGGTGGAAGTATCGGTGACGTACTTGGCTTCATAGTCATAGAACTCAGCACCGGAATCGATTTCGCCGCAGCCGGAGGCCATGGGATTGTCGTTGCCCATGACAGCCACCTCGATCTCCCGGCCGTGGATGAATTCTTCAACCAGGATCTTCTTGTCAAACTTGGCCGCATTGTTCAGCGCCTTCTCCAGATCCTCCCGGTCAGAGGCCTTGCTGACGCCCACAGAAGAGCCGGTTCCGGCGGGCTTGACGAACATGGGATAGTCAAATTTCTCCTCCAGGGTGGCCACGATGGAATCCATATGGTGCTCCAGTTCGTTGCCGTGCACCAGATGCCAGGCTGCCTGGGGCACACCGGCCTGGTCCACCACCAGCTTGGTCAGGGTCTTATCCATGGCAACTGCAGAAGCTGCCACATGGGGGCCCACATAGGGAATGCCTGCCAGCTGCATCAGGCCCTGGATGGCGCCGTCCTCGCAGTTTTCGCCGTGCATCACAGGGAATACCACATCGATCCGTTCCCGGACCACGCAGTCGCCCTCGAA
The DNA here is from genome assembly GCA_015068305.1 of Oscillospiraceae bacterium. Classification (GTDB taxonomy): domain Bacteria; phylum Bacillota; class Clostridia; order Oscillospirales; family Oscillospiraceae; genus Faecousia. The sequence continues at coordinate 7,596 of SVKV01000004.1, read as the reverse complement.
GCAGAAGAGGCCCTGGTCCCGGATTGGAGAAATGGTACCCCGGCGGTTATTGGGGTTATTCATCCAGGTGCCGGCAGGGAGTTCGGAATAATCCTTGCCGCCGTAGATGATCCAGTCGCCGTCCTTGGCGATGCCCACAGGGAAGACATTGTACTTATTGTGGTCAATGTTGTTCAGAACGGACTCGGCAGAGCGCAGAGAGACCTCATGTTCGGGACTCATGCCGCCGAAGAGAATGCATACGCTCAATTTACTCATGTTGTTCTACCTCAATTTCGAAAATAATCAAAAATACGGATCTATTTCCATTTTCCATCTGGAAATTCCGGAATTTCTTGCTATAATAAGTTCCACACCCACCCAAGGAGGAAAACCATGCGCATCGATCTGACAAACAGGGAATTCCGGCTTCTGCTGGATCTGGTATACATCGGAAACTGGGTGCTCAATTCCACCCGGGGCGAAGACCGCTTCGCACCCTATGACGACATCGAGAGCAAGCTTTTTGCCCTCTGCCGCCAGCACGGAATGGACATTCTGGTTGATAAGTGGAACGAAACGGATGTGCCGTCCAAGGCTTACTGCGAAGGCGGCATCCACGAAGCCATCGCCTACTACGAGGACAATGTATTCTATGAAATCCTCGCCGAGGAACTTTCCCGCCGGGATATGCAGTATCCCGAGATCAACGAAGAAAACTACGACGAGATTGTGGTCCGGATGAACCAGTATATGAGTGAGTTCCAGGCTTCCGGACTGGATCATCTGGTTCTGGAAGATTAACCCGATGAAAAGGTGCCGTTTTTTGCGGCACCTTTTGTTTTTACTTCAGCAGCGCCTCACCTGCCCGGTAAATATCACCGGCACCGACGGTCAGCACCAGATCCCCGGGCTGTACATTTTCCTTAAGCCAGTCGGTAACCTCCGGCAGCGTCTCGCAGAAAACACTTCCGGGTACCTTTGCAGCCAGGTCCGCAGAGGAAATACCCATGGTATTGCGCTCCCGGGCCGCATAGATTTCAGCCAGGACCACCAGATCGGGCTTCTGGAGTTCCCGGACAAAATCTTCAAACAGCGCATGGGTTCTGGTGTAGGTATGGGGCTGGAAGGCCACCACAACCCGCTTGTAGCCCATGGTGCGCACCGCATCAAAGGTGGCAGCCAGTTCGCCGGGATGGTGGGCATAGTCGTCATAGACATCCGCGCCGTTAAACTGGCCCTTGTATTCCATCCGTCGGCCGGCACCGTGGAAGGAAGCCAGGCCCCGGGCAGCAGTCTCGCCGGGCAGACCCAGCATCCAGGCCGTGCCGGCAGCAGCCAGTGCGTTCAGCGCATTGTGCTTGCCCACAACACCCAGATTCAGATGGCAGTAGTATTCCCCATCGCAGATCACATCATAGCTGCGGTAATCGTCGGTGATATTTTCCACATGGATGTCGTTCCTAGAATCCAGACCGAAGCTGGTATAGTGGAGGCCTTCCATGGCATCCACGGTGTTCCGGTCATCGCCGTTGGCCAGAATGCCGGAGGTGGCAATCTCCGCAAACTTATGGAAGGACTTTTCAATGTCGTTCAAATCCTTGAAGTAGTCCAGATGATCTTCTTCAATATTCAGCACCACCGCCAGTGTGGGGAAGAAATTCAGGAAGGAGTCGCAGTATTCGCAGCTTTCCAGAATGATGGTATCACCGCTGCCGACCCGGTGGCCTGCGTGCAGCAGGGGCAGATAGCCGCCGATCATCACCGTGGGATCCTTCTTTGCCTCCATCATGATGTGGGTCACCATGGAAGTGGTGGTGGTTTTGCCGTGGGTACCGGAAATGCAGATGGCATTTTTGTAGGCCTTCATGATCTGGCCCCAGGCCTGTGCCCGTTCAAAAACAGGGATGCCTGCTGCCCGGGCTGCCGCAATTTCCGGATTGTCGTTATGTGCCGCAGCGGTACGGATGATGCACTCCGCATCGCCGATATTCTCTGCCCGATGGCCGATCTCCACGTGGATTCCCTTTGCGATCAGCTCGTCGGTGGAAACGGATGCGTTCATATCGGAGCCCGTCACGATCATACCCATTCCCTTGAGTACCAGACCCAGGGGTCGCATGGATACGCCGCCGATGCCAACCAGGTGGACCCGGCGTCCGGGCTTAAAAAAAGTTTCAATCAGATTGCTCTTCGCCATGAATCTCATTCTCCCAATGATGGTTTCAAATTCCAATAACCATCTTATTATATAGCATTTCCAGTACAATTACAACTGGAAAACTGCTGTTTTTTCGCGAAAATTCCAATAGAAACCCCAAGAAATATCTGCATTTTTAACAAAGAATCCCAGCATTTTCCAAATAAGCGCAAAAAAGAGACCGAAAACAGTCGGTCTCTTTTGCTTTTCGATTCTTTCTGCAGCAGATGCCGGAACCGGAATCCCTCTGTCTTTTGCAGATTCTTTTTTCTTAATTATTGCGGAATCTGGCAAGGAAATCCCTGGTCTCCTGCTTCTGAGGATTGCCGAAAACTTCCTCCGGCGAGCCCTCTTCGCAAATGACACCCTGGCTCATAAAGACCACATGGTTGCTTACATCCCGGGCAAAGGCCATCTCATGGGTAACCACCAGCATGGTCATGCCTTCCTGGGCCAGACCCTGCATAACCGTGAGCACCTCACCCACCATTTCCGGATCCAGAGCGGAGGTGGGCTCGTCAAACAGCAGCACCTCTGGGTCCATGGCCAGGGCCCGGGCAATGGCCACACGCTGCTTCTGGCCGCCGGAAAGCTGACGGGGCTTCGCGTTGATATAGGGCGCCATGCCCACCTTTTCCAGATAATACATGGCGTGCTGCTGGGCCTCATCCCGGTTTTTCTTCAGAACCTTCACCTGGCCCACAATGCAGTTTTCCAGGACCGTCATATTATTGAACAGATTGAAGGACTGGAACACCATGCCCACCCGGCTGCGGTAAGTCGGAACATTGTAGCCCCGGTGCATCACATTTTCCCCATGGTACAGAATCTCGCCGGAAGTGGGGATTTCCAGCATATTGATACACCGCAGAAGGGTGGATTTGCCGGAACCGGAGGCACCGATGACAGAAATCACATCACCCTTTTTCACGGAAAAATCGATGTCTTTCAAAACCTCATGGTTACCAAAGGATTTGTAAAGGTGCCTGATCTCAAAAATCATATTATCCATTTCAGCGGTCTCCTTTGGGTCGTCCGTATTTTAATTCCTGGAGCTTTTTCTCCCGGCGCTCCCGCTTCAGCTCTTTTGCAGCGGTAAACTCCCGGCTCTGCTCATCAAATGGCGTTCCCCGGTCCGGATGGCTGTAAGTACCGGCGGTCATGGTCAGCTGATCCACCTGCACCAGCTCGTAGTTGCTGCTGCCGTCCAGTTTCTTTTCCACCCAGCGCAGCAGGAAGGAGGCAGCCAGGGTCATGGTCAGATAACCCACCATTTCCACCGTGGCCGAGGGGAAGTACAGATAGCTGGCGCCCACAGCAGCCCGGTGTGCTGCAAAGAAGTCCGGGAAGCCGATGATGAACATCACAGAGGTATCTTTCACGTTGATGATAAAGTTGTTGCCGATCTGGGGCATGATATTGCGCAGGGCCTGGGGCAGGATCACGTTGGTCATGGTCTGCACATGGTTCATGCCGATGGCCTTTGCACCCTCCGTCTGGCCAGGATCAATGGAAATAATGCCGCCGCGGACGGATTCGGCCATGTAGGCGCCGGTATTGATGGAAACAACCACAATGGCAGCCACCCAGATATTGGTAAACTTCAGTGCATTGTCGGTAAAATAGGGCAGGCCGTAGTACAAAAACACAGCCTGCAGCACCATGGGGGTACCGCGGAAAACCTCCACATAGATCCGGACCAGAGCACGGATCAGCTTCAGCAGGAACCGCTTGGGCAGCGGATCGTTCTGGGTATAGGGAATGGTATTGAGAACACCGCAGACAAAGCCGATCAGACAGCCGATGACTGTTGCCACAAGGGCCAGGATCAGAGTGTTCAGAATACCGGAAGCATAGGAGCCGCCGTATTTGCCCAGCAGCTTCACGATATCATTGGCAAGTTGGACGAATTTATCCATGGATCAGGTTTCCTTCCGTTAATTTCGGTCTGCACATCAAGGCGAGAGAACCGGACGTCCTCTCGCCTTGGTAGGATTTGATTACTCGCTCAGGGGCTGGATGGCAATTGCCTCTTCCATCATGGCGTTGAAATCATCCACAGTCATGGTAGCCAGCACGCTGTCGATGGCTTCCTTCAGCACGGTGTTGCCCTTCATCACGGAAACACCGATGTTGACATTTTCTGCACGGACCTCTTCGGAGAACTGGAAGTCACCGTCGGTGCCGGAGAAGTCCAGGATCTTCATGTCGGGATAAGCAGCCACAGCACCCTGGGCGGTGGGCATATCGGTGCAGATGAAGTCGACCATGTCGGTCTCCAGAGCCATCAGCATGGCAGGAGCGGTCTCCGCAGCGGTCTGAATGTTGGCGCCTTCGATCTGGGGCAGGCACTGATCGTACCAGATGGTGGCGATCTGAGCGGTGCAGGAACCGCCGGCCAGGTCGGCAATGGAAGCTGCATTTGCGTATGCAGAGTCAGCCTTGGTCACGCAGACGATGGTTGCATAGAAGTAAGGACCTGCAAAATCGACCTGCTCAGCCCGCTCAGCGGTCATGGACTGGCCGGCAATAACGGCATCAAAGGTACCGGTCTGAACACCGGGCACCAGAGAATCCCAGTCGGACTGGATCACTTCCAGCTCCCAGCCGTTTGCCTCGGCGATCTTCTTGCCGATCATCACGTCGTAGCCGTTGGCATAGGAACCGGGAACATTGGCAATGGGAACAGCACCGTTGGAGTCGTCGCTCTGGGTCCAGTTGTAGGGCGCATAGGCGCATTCCATGGCGATGGTCAGAACGCCGTCTTCCACACCGGACTTCACAGCAGCATTCTGCTCAGCAGGAGCATCTGCATTGCCGCCGCAGGCAGCCAGGGACAGCACCATAGCCAGTGCCAGGATCAGGGTCAGGATCTTCTTCATAATGATTACCTCTCTAATTGGATTCCGGATCTTCCATCCGGTGGGATAAAAAATGGACCGCATGCAAAGCGGTCCATGGTAATACAAAACATGCCAAAAGGCAAATTCTGAAATCCACGATAGCGCTCCACACAATTGTGACAGTCCGGCAAATTTTCTCTGACGGACCAGCAGTTCCGCTCGGGAAACGGAATCCACTTCGGCGTTCTTCCCTTTCCACCGACCGGAATTCCCGTTCCATGCAGCCGGTGTACTGATGTCAAACGCACCTCTATCGATTCACATTTTTTATTGGATAGCCAGAGTATAGCACTTCATGCAGAATTTGTCAACCTTCTGTGGACATTAATCCATGACAAAAATACAGAGACCGGACACGCCGGTCTCTGTGCAAATTGCTGTTAGTTTCGTTTGAACACAATAGTCCCAATCACCTGGTCGTCCCAGTCATAGAACCGGGCAGTTAAGGTATCCCCCACCGTACCGCTGCAGCGGGACACAGTAAACCACCAGTTTCCGTCATCTTCCAGAACCCAGCCGCCTTCACCCCGGACGACGCCGTCAAATTCCACCTTCTTAAGGTTATCCCAGACCGTCTCATTAGTGGCTGTCTGCATAAAGCGGATGCTGATGCCGAGCGGTGTTTCCGCAACGGTAGCCTCACCGGCGATCATACCGGGCACCGCATCAGGATCATCGGGAACATAAATACCGCCATTGGAAGGTGCTTCCTCAAGACAGAAGGGAATATCCAGTGTCTGCCTCTCCCAGTTCTCATCCACAGCATAGACACAGCAGATGATCTCCTTTTCAGTCAGCGCAGCGGTTTTGTTTGACTGGATCAGAATGGTCATCTCACTGGGACTCGTATTACAGAAATCCTGAGAGCCGATACCACCAAGGGACTCATTTTCTTTCAGCGATGCCCCCACGAAAAGCAATTTCTTACCCTGTTCCCTTGCATACTCTCCAAGAGTCTGTTTACCCTCGATGCCGATATCGGCTGCCAGGGTATTGGGATCAGCATAGGTAGGGGCAATGATATATTGATCGCCGCCGGACACAGTTACCGTCACCAGGATTTGGGTATCATCGCAGAGAGATTCTGTGATCCGGGCGCTCCAGTCCTCCAGGACTGCAGCTTCCGTATGCTGCTGGATATAAGGCTCCGCTGTATCCGGAAGATTGTGATCCATATCCCGAATTCCCAGAAAATAGTGCACAGCATAGGCGGTAACCGCCAGAGCAAAGATCAGACATGCAGCCAGAACAAGCCGCATCAAACGTCTGGGACTTGCCTTCCCTTTTGCTTCATACTTACTCATTTGAATCGTCCTTTCCGGGGCACGATCCTCTGTCAGCACCGGCACTTGGATGGACTCCGCAATATACCGGTCATCAATATTGCTGATTGCTTTCGATATCAGTTTCCGATTCACTGGATCATCCCCTCTTTCTGAAGATAGTTTTGAAGTTTCTGTCGCAAACGGAAAAGACGTACCGACGCGGTATGAGCCGAAATATTCAAATTCCGGGCAATCAATTGAACACTGTCGCCAAACCAATACCGGCGGAGGAACAGATACCGGTCCTCCCGGCGAAGACTTTGCAGAAACCGGTTCAGATATTGGGTCAGCTCCTTGGCATCATAATCGGATTCCACAGTGGAAAGTGCCGGGATGGTTGCTTCCAGTTCCTGCAGCGCAACATCATAGTGGCTGTTTCTCTTGGCAGCAGTATTCATATAATACCGTTTCAAGGAAACATTCCGGGCAACACGGCACACATAGGCACCCAGGAAGGTGGGATTTGTCGGCGGAATCCGGTTCCAGACCTGCAGATATGTATCGTTAGTGCACTCTTCAATGTCCTGCGCATTGCCCAAAATATTCGAAGCTACATTTCTGATAGTCGCTCCGTATTTGAGGATCAATTCTGTAATGGCCTGCTCCGAGCGCTCAAAGAACAGTTCCACAATCTCATGATCTTTCAAACACATCACATCCTTTCCGCTACACCTATATAGTACGGTTTCCAGAAGAAATATCACAGTAAAAATAAAAAAACCAGAACAACCGAAGTTGTTCTGGTTTGGCTCCCCTTGTTGGACTCGAACCAACGACCTGCGGATTAACAGTCCGTCGCTCTACCGACTGAGCTAAAGAGGAATATTTGTGTTCGCGTTACCTATTTTCACGGCCAGTCACCCGGCAACTATCGTCGGCGTACAAGTGCTTAACTTCTGTGTTCGGGATGGGAACAGGTGGACCCACTTGACAATCAACACGAACTCTATATTGGAAGAGGTGTTCCCCTTCCTATGTTGTAGAAGCTTACTGCGGATTTCTGATATTCGCCGCGCTTCAGCTTCTGGATTGTACCAAATCTATCAAGATTTGTCAACCATTATTTTTAGGAATTTGGTGACCCATACCGGATTCGAACCGATGTTAACGGCGTGAGAGGCCGCTGTCTTAACCACTTGACCAATGGGCCATTGGTGCACCTTCAGGGACTCGAACCCGGGACCCACTG
>SVKV01000030.1 GCA_015068305.1 Oscillospiraceae bacterium | reverse complement strand
TTTTTGAGCGGCTTTAGATGGACACAAATTCTGCTAAATTCCGTGGATTTCCAAATGAGTTACAAAACTCAAAATCCGCCGCTGGCGACAGCGTACCGGTTCGAGTCCGGTCACCGGCACCAAGAAAAAGAGAGAAGCTTTTGCTTCTCTCTTTTTTCATTATGTTGGAGGCAGACTCGAACCCGTCTAAATGCAACACCCCGGTGGGGTGTTGCTCACCTTCGGCTGGACGAAGGTGACACCTTTATTTTCTTCGAAGAAGAAAATGTAAGTCAAGTCCGGTCACCGGCACCAAAAAAGCAGATACCCGAACCGGGCATCTGCTTTTTTGCTTCGTGAGCTGATAAGAACCGGCTTGCAGTACCAAAGTCTCCTTCTGCTTATTGCGCTTCCTCAATCAGGTACACATTGGAACCGAAGTCGCCCTGGGTGCGCTGGTTTTTATCGTAGCCGGTGCCCCGGAACAGGGGCAGCAGCCGGATGCCGGAGGTCAGTGCGGCACCGGAAACGTGGTAGCCTTCTGCGCCGTCTTCCAGTCCGTAGACCTTGTCTGCAGTGCGCAGAATGGCGCCATCGGGAGCGATGTCCACCGGAGCCACATGCTTCAGCAGGTGGGCAAACTGGCCGATGCGGATCTTCTGGGCCCGGGTCCGCAGATGATAGCGTTTGGTCTGATCCAGGCCCTTCAGCCGCAGCTGCTCATAGCCGGGCGCCGCATTCACAAGGCCGTGGAACACACCGGCGGCGGTGACTCCATCCAGACTCACCTGCCAGCCGTTCTTCATCCTGTGGAAAGTGCCAAACTGGAACAGGCGGCGGTGGCTTTTATAAAATTCGATCTGGGCCTTGATTTCCTGAATTTCGATGCTGGCCAGATGTTTCAGATCCAGCTCATAGCCCAGACAGCCGAAGAAGGACACATTGCCACGGGTGGTCAGGGGGGTGGCCCGGAGAGTCTGGGCATGGGGCGATGCGGAAACATGGGCGCCGAAGGCAGACTGGGGATAGAGGTAGGAAAGGCTACCCTGGATGGTCAGCCGGGAGATGGGATCGGTATTATCGGAGCACCAGATCTGGGGACCGAATTTCAGCATACCCAGATCAAAACGGTTGCCGCCGGAGGAGCAGCTTTCCAGCAGAATATAGGGCCGGGGCTCAAAGATCCGCCGCAGCACATCATAAAGGCCCAGAATATAGGCATGGGCCCTGGCGCCCACCGCAACGGAATGCCGGTTCATATCCCATTTGACATAGGTCAGCGCGGACATATCCAGAATCCGGGTCACATTTTCCACGATATAGTCCCGGACTTCGGGCTTCGTCAGATCCAGCAGCAGCTGGTGCCGGCCCAGAATGGTGGGATGGCCGTCGGTCAATGCCCAGTCGGGATGGGCCCGGTAAAGGTCGGAATCTTCATTGACGGACTCCGGCTCAAACCAGAGACCGAACTCCATGCCCAGATTCTGCACCTTGGCAGAGAGGCCGGCGATGCCGTTGGGGAGCTTTTTTGTGTTCACATGGTAATCGCCCAGGCCTGCCCGGTCGTTGTTTCTGACGCCGAACCAGCCGTCGTCCAGCACAAACAGCTCGCAGCCCAGATTCTTGGCCCGTTTGGCAAGGTCCAGCAGCCGCTTCTGGTCGAAATCGAACATGCAGCCTTCCCAGCTGTTATAGAGCACCGGCCGTTCCCGGTCTGCCCAGTATTCCGGGACGATATGATCCATCACAAATCTGTGCATTCTCCGGGACATTCCGCCAAAGCCCTCAGCAGAGCAGGTCATCACCGCTTCCGGGGTTTCAAAGGTTTCACCCGGGGCAACATCCCAGCAGAAATTCACCGGATTGATGCCCTGCATCACCCGGGTCAAACCCTGCTGACTTCCCTGGGCGCTGGCATAGTGGTTGCCTGAATAGACCAGATTGAAGCCGTATACAACGCCTGCATCCTCGGTTGCATCGGGCTCGCTGAGCAGGAAGCCGGGGTTATGCATATTGGAGGAAGCGCCGGTGGTGCTGTCGATGACACAGCGGCTCCGGGATACGGGCACCGTATTCTTGCCCATTTCCGCCGCCCAGCCTCCGTGGAAGGAGGTCATCTCAAATTCGCCGGGCAGATCCATGGAAAAGCTCATCAGCTTATGGATGCAAAGATTGTCCGTTCCTGTATTTTCCAGTACCGCCCGGCGGGTCAGGGCCGTTTCAAAGAGGGAAAAATACAGATACAGTTTTGCACCCGGCTGCTCCATGGTGATTTCCAGGGTTTCGCAGGCACCGTGGGCCTGGGGCAGACCGGACACCATGGCAGGAGCTGCCTCCAGAACCCTGTGGTTTACATAACAAAAGTTCGTGGATTTCCCATCCAGCTCCAGGGGGCTTTCCCGGTAGTCGCCACGGCCGCTGCCGCTCCACAGCAGCGGAATATGCTCCGGGCAGCTTCCGCTGTCGGCGTCATTCAGAAGCAGGCAGCTGCCCCAGCCCAGACCCGGATTGCAGGCCAGGGCTTCCGCATCAGAATCTTCCACCGGAGTTCCAAAATGAAGCAATTCCGGCAGGCCATAGCGGGTCACGCGGAACAGAAGGCTCAGGTTCTCATTTTTCAGATGAAACAAACCGTTTTCGCAGGTAATCATGGTGCATTCACTCCTTTTTATTTATTGTATCTGCTGTTTTTTTCCCTGTCAATGAGATTTTGGATGACGAAGGGAAGAGAATGTGGTATGATGAAGAAAAACCGAAAAGGAGCGAATGGTATGGAACGAACACGCTGGTATAAAGACAAGGTATTCTATCAGATCTGGCCCCGGTCCTTCAAGGACGGCAACGGAGACGGAATAGGTGACCTGCTGGGTGTTTATGAAAAGCTGGACTATCTGAAGGAGCTGGGTGTGAACGGCATCTGGTTTTCTCCCATCTACCCCTCCCCCGGTGCAGACTGCGGCTATGACATCGCAGACTATATGGACATCGCCCCGGAATTCGGCGGCATGGAGGCATTCAGGGCCGTGCTGGAGGGTGCCCATGAGCGGGGTATGAAGGTACTGATGGATCTGGTGGTAAACCACACCAGCGATGAGCACGAGTGGTTCCAAAAGAGCCGTCAGCGGATCGACCCCTACACGGACTATTACATCTGGCGGCCTGCCAAGCCCGACGGCAGCCTGCCCAATAACTGGGATTCCAATTTTGAAGGCAAGGCCTGGACCTACGACGAGGTCCGGGGTGAGTATTACCTCCATCTGTTTGCCATCAAGCAGCCGGATCTGAATATGGACAACCACCTGGTTCGGGAGGAAGTCAAGAAAATCATGCGATTCTGGCTGGACATGGGCGTGGACGGATTCCGGGAGGATGTGATCACCTACATCTCCAAGAAGGAAGGCCTCCCCGATGACCATCTTTTCCCCATCTACAAGGGTATGCCCAACTATAACCACGGCCCCCATATCCACGAATATCTGGCGGAGTTCAAGGCGGATGTGTGGGACCACTATGATATCTTCACGGTGGCAGAAGCCCCGCTGGTATCCCCGGAGCTGGCGCTGAAGTACATCGCCGAAGAGGGCGGCCAGATTGACTCCATGATCCAGTTCCAGTGTGAATGCGCCGACTGCCTGTTCACAGACTATATTCCCATGCCTTTCTCCCTGGTGCGGATGAAAAAAGCCTTCTCCGACTGGCAGCACAAGCTCCGGGGCAAGGCCTGGAATGTGCTCTACATCGAAAACCACGACCATCCCAGAATCATCTCCCGTTACGGCAGCGAAAAGTTCTGGAAAGAAAGCGGCAAGACCCTGGCTGCCTCCTACCTGTTCCTCCAGGGCACCCCCTTCATCTACCAGGGCCAGGAGATCGGTATGCTGAACTGGAAGCCCCGGTCCATCGAAGCCTACCGGGATGTCCAGTCCATCTACAATTACCATCACTGGAGCCCCAAGCTCACCGAGGAGCAGAAGCTCCGCAAGCTCTGGCGGTCCTCCCGGGATTCTGCCCGGACGCCGGTCCAGTGGGATAACAGCCCCAACGCAGGCTTTACTGACGCGGAAACTCCCTGGATGGATGTAAATGAGAATTATCATGAGATCAATGTGGCCCAGCAGCTGGCGGACCCGGACTCCATTCTGAATTTCTACAAAAAGGCCATCGGATTGCGCAAATCCCTCAAGTCCGTCCGCTACGGAAAATACATCGAACATTTCCCCTTAAGCCCCACCCTCTACTGCTACACCCGGGAGCTGAAGTGTGAAAAGCTGCTCGTCCTCTGCTCCTACTCCGATAAGCCCCAGAATCTGAAGGTCCCCAAAGGCTACGACCTCAGCAAGGGTTCCCTTGTTCTGCAAAACTATGCTTCTCCCCTTCCCGGCATCCTGCAGCCCTACGAATGCAGAGTCTATCTGTTCAAATAAGCACAAAAGAACCGCTCTTTCGAGCGGTTCTTCTTTTTACATTTGGGCTCTGATGGCGGATATCAGAATATCCGCCGCCACCACCCGATCCTCGGCTGTGAAGCCTTCGGCAAAATTGTCCGAATACAGGATCTGGGCGCTGGGCGGGAATTCTTCGTCCCCTTCCCAGATAAAAATCCGCATCCGATAGTTTCCCAGGAAGGGAATCTCGAAGCCTGCATCGCCGTGATTGATCGGCTCTCCGCCCAATTTTTCACAGGCCGACCTGAACGCATCCGGCTTTTGCCCGAAGGTGAATGCCGCCCGGCTCAGAACACGGCCGGAATAGGCCTTCATATACACTTCGCCCCAGGGCATCTCCCGGAAGGTTTTCCATTTGCCCAGCCAGGGGATATTTTTGCTTTCCAGCAGATAACGCAGCAGGAAGGTCTGGACAGTCTGCGCAGGAACACTGCCGCCATCCAGCGCCCGGATTTCATAATCGGGATGAGAAATTCCCAGCTCCCGGCCCATAAGGTTTACATAAAACTCTTTTCCGTCCCAACGGATATCCTGTCGCCGGGCAGTGAGAGCCTCCGGATTCATCTGCCGGAACAGCTGCACATAGTGCGCGAAGGGCACTGCTTCCTTACGATTTTCCATCATTCATGCAGCTCCAGGGGCAGGCCGTCGGGATCCTTGAAAAAGGTGAAGCGGCCGCCGTTGACCCGATCCTCCCGGATGGGCTCCGTTTCGATACCAAGGCCGTTCAGCCAGGCCACTGCAGGCTCGATATCCTCCACATGGAAGGCCAGATGCCGCAGTCCCTTGGCTTCCGGATTGGTCACCCGCTCCGGATATCCCGGTTTGATGAACACCTCAAGGACGGTGTCCCCAAGCTTCAGCATCCGCAGATAGTCCCCAACCTCCGGCCGGTAAACCTCCCGGATCAGCTCAAAACCCAGCTTATCCACATAGAACGCCCCGGTTTTATCCCAGTCGGATCCAATGATGGCAATGTGATGTTGTTTATTCAGATACATATCAACCCTCCTGTACGCTGTTGGAAAACAGGGACCGGTCCGTATGGGGAATGAAGCAGGCAGCCACAAAGGAATCCATATATCCGGGGCAGGCGGAAAGCTCCAGATAGGTCATATTGGCCGCCAGACTGACACATTTTTCATAGGCGCCGTCAGAAACCGCCATGGCATAGGCGCCGGAAAGGCTGGAATTTCCAATGTAGCGAAATTTTTCGGTTCCCACATCCGGCAGCATGCCGATGCTGACCGCATTTTTCATGTTGATGCCGGAGCCGATGCCGCCGGCAACATAGACCCTATCGATGCAGTCTGCCGTCATATCCACACTTCTGAGCAGGGTATCCACCCCGGAGAAAATGGCGGCCTTGGCCCGGATGAAATTGTCGATATCCACCTCGTTGATAGATACCTCCCGGCCGGTTTCCGATTCCTCCGGAAAAGCCAGCACATAGCGTCCGGACCCGAAAGCATCCCGGAGGATCCTTCTACCCGCACGCTGGAATTGACCCCGGGCATTGATGATGCCGCAGCGGTAGAGCTCTGAAATCATATCGATGATGCCGCTGCCGCAGATGCCGGCCACTTTCTGCCCCGGCTGACCAATGACAGAAAGGGTCGGTTCCATGGTAACACAGTCGATAGCCGCTGCTTCCACGGCACCGTCGGTGGCCCGCATGCCGCAGGAAATGTCGCCGCCTTCGAAGGCAGGTCCGGCAGAGCAGGCGCAGGCCATCAGAAAATCCCGGTTGCCGAAGACAATCTCCCCGTTGGTGCCCAGATCGATGAACAGGCTCATTTCCTCCCGGTCCCAGATGCCGGAGGCCAGGGTGCCGGCGGTGATGTCGCCGCCCACATAGGAGCCGATGTTGGGTGCGATCCGCACGGGAGCCAGAGGATTTGCCGGCAATTCCAGATCTCCCGCCAGCAGCCCCTCCCAGCGAAAAAAACAGGGGATATAGGGCTCCATCCGGATGGGTGCTGCATCCAGACCCAGCAGCAGGTGGTTCATGGTGGTGTTGGCGCCGATGCTGAGGCAGAGAATGGAAGAAGCAGAGATTCCGGCGGTTTCGCAGAGATTTGCAGCCAGAGGTTTCAGCGTTTCCTCCAAAATGGCATCCCGGAGTTCTTTTCTGCCTCCCGGACGGCCCTGCTGGATGATCCGGTTGATCACGTCCGCGCCGTAGCGGATCTGGCCGTTGCCGCAGGAGCCTTTCGCCAGGATCTCACCGGTTTTGAGGTCTGCCAGCACCAGGGTAACGGTGGTGGTGCCGATGTCCATGGCGCAGCCAACCAGCGCGGTGTCATCGGGCGGGCAGATCTCCATGCAGCAAAAGCTGTCATTCTCCCACCGGCCCTTGACGCAGACGCGGAACTCATTTTCCCGCAAAACCCGGGCAAGCTTCACCATCACAGCAAAGGGGATCCGAACATTCTCAACTGCAAGGATCGCTTTGACTGCCCGCTCCAGGCGCTCACTGTCCGGCATGGTATCCTCCAGAGAGGGCGAATCCATGACTACATCCAGGGACCGGAACCCATTGTCAAAGGAGATGCCCCTTGCTTTCAGCTGTTTTTGACATGCTTCAAAAATGGCGATCTCCTCAGGGCTGCTGAGGCCGGCGGTTTTCATCCGGCTGCGGTAGGCACCAGCAGCATCCGGCACCAGCACGGTGCAGTCGGAGAGGACTTTGCTATTGCAGGCAAGCCGCCAGCCTGCTTCATATTCTTCCGGGGTGATATGGGGGCTCCGGACGGTTTCCAGCGTGCCATCCAGCAGTTTCACCCGGCATTTGCCGCAGGAGCCGTTGCCGGAGCAGGGGGCATCCATAGCCACATTGGCTCTTCGGGCCAGCTCCAGCAGGTTCTCCCCCGGTGTACATTCAATAGATACCGGGCTTGCGCCCCGGATTTGGAAGGTTACTTTCATAGCGGAAGCATCCTTTCGGGAATTCTTTCAAAATGGGGCGGCGGATTCCCGCCGCCCCAGGTGTAATTTCAATCATCCGACGAAACCATAGGCCCAGCGGATATCAGCGACCGGTCGAGGGGTACCCACCGGCCTTACATCAAAGGCTCCATCTCCAGCACCGGGTGACCGGCTTCTGCCAGCCATCCGTAGAGCTCTTCACAGTCGCAGGTCACATACTCATCCGCAATGTAATCGCAGAAGTTTTCGATGCCGTAGAGTTCCTTTGCGGTTTCGTTCAGCCGCTGGCCCACATCCTCCTTCAGCTCCCTGGGCATCCAGACGATCCGCTTGATGCCGCCCTCTGCGGAGCAGAATTTTTTGGAGGAGATAAAGTGACGGCCGTGGCCCATGTAGCCGGGAGTCTGGACACCGCCGCCGGTGCAGCTGGCCAGCTCGCCGAAGGTCATGCCGGAGGGTGTCATGCCCCGGTATTCCCGGTTGACGATGATCACGCCGTTGGATACCGGCTCAATGCCGCAGATGCACTCGAAGCAGCCACAGGAAGTCATGGGATCTTCCAGCAGGGAGTAGAGGGTCACGCTTTCCACCGCGCCGTGGGTGGCAGAGGCCACCATCGCATCCACAGAGGCAAACCGTCCGGTGCGCCCGTCAATCGGCTCGCCCTTGATGATGGGCTGGCAGGGACCGTTGGGATCCAGCTCGTTGGTTGCCTTGGCATCCAGCCAGCTCACCGCGCCGCACAGACCCAGCCGCTCAGGGGTGACCACGCAGCAGTGGGCAGGGGCAAAGCTCTGGCACAGGATGCAGGTATAGTACCGGTCCACACTTTCATCGGTCATGGAAGCCAGCCGGTCATCCCGCTGGGTATAGCGGGGCATGGCGATCTCATCCCGGAATTTTCCCGCTTCTGCCGGGTCGGTAATCAGGGTGATCTGACACTTGTCCACCACCGCATCAAATTCATTCATGATCATGGCATAGAGGACTTCGCCGAAATCCTTCAGCCGCAGGCCCGCCTCGAAAGCAGAATTGGAAATCCGGATCCGGACCTGGTTGCGCTGGCCGGTGTGCATGACACCTTCCATATAGTTAAACCAGGTGTGGATCTTGCGCTCAATGACGGACTCAAAGTCCACCTGCATCTTTCTGCCGGCAACCTCCACAAAGGTAGCCAGTGCCAGGTCCTTTTCCGTATCAAAATCGGGGCCGATAAGGGTGATCTTATGATCCTCCACCTGCGCCATGTCCTTCATCAGCACCAGCTCGGCAGTGGGATTCCTGGATGACCACATTTCGCTGTGCATATCCTTTTTGCGGATGATCTCGCCTTCAAAGGCTGCCGCAAACGCCACAGGAATGGGCAGCTCGGTAACTTTGATCTTGATATTGCGCAGTTCCAGGGATTTTTTGACCGTTTCGGCGTGGTCGCAGACGGATTCCAGCGCGCCGGGAACCTGGTTTTCTGCCAGATCGATGTCCACGATGACCGGGAAGCCCAGGGCAATGGCGCCGGCACCGGCGGAAACCACCACGGAATCGATGGAGCCGAAGGTATTGACGAAGGCAGGCACTCTGTTTTTGGTGTACTCCAGCAGACCCGCCAGATCTCCGGGCTGGATATTGCCGAAGATCAGCGCCGCGCGGATCGCGATGGTCACAACGTGGATCACGCTGGTTACATCATGGCCCAGGGGCACCACCCGGTACTCCAGGCCCATCTTCACACCGCCGTCGCTGCACTGCTCGATGCACTGGCCCACCATACAGGTCAGAATACCCTTGGACTGGTAATCCTTCACCACCGCGATAATGTCCTCCGGATTCTCTGCCTTGCCCAGAACCACCGCCACGCCGGGAATATCGCCGGTGACCAGAGGAACACCCAGGGAGCGGATGATGGGATCGGGCACAAAGCCGATGCCGGACTCATGGGCGTAGGGCTCCGGATTTTCCAGATACTTGAGGCCTTCCAGAATTTCGGCACCCACCGCGGTGGCAAGGCCCGCATTCAGCGCCTGGTCCAGATCTTCCTGATTGGTGATCAGGCCCTTCAGCACATCCACACAGGCAACCAGATCCCCCAGAGTCCTGACCTTGACGCCGGTGGCTGCGTAGATGGTGGGGAAAAAGTAGGCCGTATCGGGAAATGCAATGGGTTGATCCGGGCCGTACTTGGTAATGGCGTTGCTGACGGCAGCTTCCGTCAGACCTGCAACTGCGTTGGAGCCGCCATAGATCAGATCGGTTAATACGCTCATGGGAATACCTCCATCAGAAATATCGGCTGAACAATCAAACTTCCAGATAGGAATCGGAATACAGGGTATTGTTTTTGAAAATGTCGCAGGACTTGATGGTTTCCATCAGCCGCCGGTCATTGGGGTTGACGATGGCGGAGGTCAGGCCCTGCATCATGGCCATGGCGATCAGCGCAGAATCCATAACGGGACGGACCTCCTTCGGCGCGCCGTTGGAATTGTTGCTGAGGCCGCCGGTGGACTTGAGGCCCTTGTCGGAGAACATTTTAATGGCCTCCAGAACCTCCATCTGCTTGTCCTGCATGCCCTTGACCACCAAAAACAGCGGATCAAACCACAGATCATCGGAGGTCATGCCCAGGGAAAGGCCCCGTTCCAGCAGGGCATCACAGTGGGCCATCCGCTCCTCGTTGTCCCTGGCGATGCCGTCGGCGGAGCACAGGGCGATGCAGATGGCATCGTTGGCGGCGGCCAGGTCGATGAATTCGATCCGGGAGCCCGCATCGGCAGAATTGACGATGGGCTTGCCGTTGGTCCGGTTATAAACCCGGATGCCGGCCTCGATGGCCCGCCTGTTGGCGGTATCCAGAGCCAGGGGGACGTTATTGAAGTTTTCCTGCAGGAGCTTGACCGCCCACATCATCCGTTCGGGGCCGTCCTTTTCCGCAGGGCCGATGTTCACATCCAGATAGGTGGCACCGGCCTTGATCTGCTGGGCAGCCCGCTCCAAAATGGGGCCGGGGTCCCGCTCATCCATGGCTCTGTGGATGCTGGGCGCAATGCAGTGGATCCGCTCGCCGATGACCACAAAGTTTTTGCTTTCGGGATTCCGGGGCTTGTAGGAAACACCCATGTCCCGGATCTCGATTCTGGGCACCTTCTTGTCCAGCAGCTCCTGGAAGGTCAGTTCCTTCTGCTCCCCTTCCGCTTCACCGGTCTGGATTGCCCGCTGAGCCTCGGCAGCCTTGACGGATGCCTCATAGTCCTTATTTTTTATGTATTTGGGCAGCTGGACTGCCTCCTGGGGACCCACCACCACATTCCAGTCGGGGAGTTTTTCCTGGATCTCACCCTTCATGACGGCAACCTTGCCGGGGATGATCAGGGTGCGGTTTTTGATCTTATTTGCAACATCCAGATCCTCAAAGGTCTTTTGGACCGTGGTTGCGGAGAATTTGCCCGCTGCCCAGGCTGTCAGCACGGACATGCCGGAGGCATCGGTGATGATCAGATTTACCGGCTGACCGGAGCGCTCCAGCTCGCCGGAAACCAGGAAATAGGTCAGCGCAAAGTCCACCGTCAGGGCGCAGGGGCTGTTTTCGTCGGCGCCGTTGATGGGGTAGATACCGGTCTCCACCTTCATGGGTTTCTGGGGGTCGGTGAAGATATTCTGGCGCAGGCCGTAAAGGGGCAGGGCCTGGGCATAGCTCATTTTGCTCATACAGATAATGGAGCCGTACTTCTCGATGAACATGGAAGCCAGGGCCGTCTGCAGGTAGGGATTGTGCTTGGCAATCTTTGCCACATTGACGATGGAGGGGTAGCCGAAGGTCCGGTCCCCGTCTTTGATGGCAGTGCGGCGGGTCAGAACCGCATTTTCGAGGGTCTGCTTTGCAGTATCGGCGGTCACATCCAGCACCAGATTCTTGTTGCCCTTCCCTTCCAGCTTCCTGACGGTATCGTAAAGCTCGGACAGGTTCGGCGCCCAGACGCCCAGCGCGACACCGGCTCCAGTGGCGATGCCGTTCATTTCTTCCCAGTTGTCGGGGGTTGCGCCGTCCAGGATCACATTCTTACCGGCAACCTCCAGGGCTGCTCTGGCGCATTCCGCATCCCGGCAGGCCAGCACCAGCGACCTTCCGGTGGCAGCAGCCTTTTTCACGAGGTTTGCGTAAACCTCCGGGTCGCTCTGCTTGTTGGAAACATAGATAAATTCCACATACATCCGCTCACCGATGCGCTCATAGTCGATTTTCTGCAGGTCGGCCAGCTTCTTTTCCACCTTTTCCCCGCTGCAGTCGGTGCAGAGGCAGACGGCAAAGAGATTCTTGTTCACCAAAGTCTTTTCATGCCGGAACAGCACCGTCTCGCCGCCCAGCTTGTGGCTGCCCACGGTAATCGTCTTCATAAGGGGGGCTGTGGATTCATTGAGCTTTGCCTTGGCTTCTTCGGAGAAATAGGGGCACTTGTCAATGGACATGGAGCCCTGGGCCACCTTCATGCAGAAGGCCATACAGGTCGGGCAGCCGCACTCCTTGCAGTTTTTCTTGGGAGACAGCTTAAAAATGTCAAGACCTTTCAATGCCATTTTTCTTCCTCCTTCCTCAGACCAGTTCGGTGATGAACTGCTTCACGGCGGCAATGGCTTTCGGATGGCGCATCACCACTGCGTCGGCACCGCCCGTCAGATCCGCTGCAGCGGTGGCCACCTCCATGTGGATGGCCCGCTCCTCCAGGCTGCCCCAGGCCGGTTCATCCTCCTCGGTGGCTGTGGATTCCTTCACGCTCCAGGCATCCAGGGATGCAACCGCCAGAATGGGCATCTGCAGATCCGAATCCCCCTGCTGCAAAGCTGCCAGCCGGATCCGGTCGAAGGTGGAAGCAGCATACTCATAGCCATAGCCCACGGCAGCGGTGCCGATGTCCATGACAATGCTCTCAGGCTTTACGCTCATACCTTTGAGCATGATGTTCAGCTGCTTGGCCAGGTTGATATCGTCAGCGGTTTCCGCACCCACCTTCTGGCCGTAGGCCAGGGCAACGGAGGCGCCGACGGTTTTGTAATTTTCATTTTTGGCGGACATGATCAGCACATTCTTCCCCTGGAGGGCTTCCGCCAGGGCTGCAAACAGCTGGCCGTCCTTCTCCACATTCCGGCTGCCCAGAATCACCAGAGGCAGTGTGCAGCTTTCCGCCACAGCCCTGGCATCGGCAACACATGCCGCAACACTTCTGCCCGCGCCGTTGGGGTCGGCAGACTCAAAGTTTAAGCACACAAAATCCACGCCCTCCAGCGTCTCAGCCTTCTTTGCCCGCTGGGCCATGGTGGTGCAGCCGGCGTAGAACTCCGCCAGACCGGGCACCGTCCAGTTTTCCGCAGCATCGGAGATCTCCACGCCGATTTTGGGCGCATGCTCAATTGCCGCGTCGAAGGTATAAAAAGGCAGCACATTCTGACCGCCGATGGTGATCGCCTTGTCACCGGTACCCAGGGTCACCGCATGGATGCGGCCGCTGTAGGGTGCCGTCTTCGGAGTAAAAGCCATTGTATGTATCCCCCTTGGTAATGATCAGTGCAAAATGCAGATTTTCTGCTTATTGTTAACGTTACAGTCCCACAGACTGCATGATGCCGCGCAGGGCAGTTTTCATGGGATCGGACTCCGGCAGGTAAGCCGAAGGCTTGCCGTCGCAGTCGCAGCGGTAGACTGCCTCTGAATGGGGCAGCACACCGAAAAGCTTCAGACCGTGCTTTTCGATTTCCGCCTTCACCCCCGCATCCAGCACACCCTCCGGTGCCCGGTTGACGATGAGACCCATCTGGCCGGGATTCAGATTCAGCTCCCGGATCATTTCTGCGATCCGGGCCACCGCCTGGATCCCCCGGCGGGAGCAATCAGAGATCAGCAGCATGGTATCCACATGAGGGAGCGTTCCTCTCGCCACATGCTCCAGCCCCGCCTCATTGTCCATGACCAGGTAGCTGTAATTCCGGGCGTATTTGTCCACCTGGGTCTTGAGCATGCCGTTGACATAGCAGTAGCAGCCGGAGCCCTGGGTCCTGCCCATGACCAGCATATCAAAATCGTCCTCTTCGATCAGCGCGGAGCTGAATTTGAACTCGGCATAGTCTGCCTTGCTCATGCCCTTGGGGATGGTGCCCCTGCGCTCCGCCTGGGCAATCTCCTCCCGGATCTGGCCCAGGGAGGTTTCCGTTTCCACACCCAGAACTTCATTCAGGTTTGCATTGGCATCCGCGTCCACCACCAGAACGGGGCCGCGGTTTTTTTTGCACAGATAGTCGATGAGCATGCCGCAGACGGTGGTTTTGCCCACGCCGCCCTTACCGGCAACTGCAATGGTATGAGGCATCGTCCGCATCTCCTTAAACAGTCAGTTTTTCTCTGTCCCGGTCCAGAAGACCTGCTTCCTTTGCGATATAGGCCACATCCTCGTATTTGTTCAGCGCATACAGATGGATGCCGTCAATGCCGCAGGACAGATATTCTTCGATCTGGCGGATGGTATATTCGATGCCGGCCTTTCGGAAGTCGGCTTTTTTCTGCTCCGCCATGGGGTCACTGGGCTGACCCTTCTCGGTGGCATTGGTAAAGGGGTCCGGGAAGATCCAGTATCTGGAGATGATCTCGCACAGAGCCCGGGGCATGACACAGCCGTTGCGGGAGAGGGCCATGTTGATGGTGGCCTTCTGGTCCAGAATGGGCATGATGCCGATATCCACCGGCAGATGGATCCCCGCCGCCCGGATGGCATCCAGCCACCGGCGGAACTGATCCATATCCCAGCACAGCTGGGTCATGATGTAATCAGCGCCCATATCCTGCTTCTGCTTTAAAAATGCGATGTCCTCCTCAATGGAGCTGCACTGGATATGTCCCTCGGGAGAACCGGCAACTGCAACGGTGAACCGGTCTGCGAATTCCCGGCGGACAAACTCCACCAGTTCGCTGGCATAATGCAGGTCGCCGCCGGTGCCGGTCCAGCCCGCAGGCAGATCACCCCGGAGGGCCAGCATATGGTTGATGCCCCGGTCCAGATAGGCATTCAGCTGGCGCCGGATTCCGTCTTTTGTATTGCCGATGCAGGTGAAGTGGGTCACCGGGACCGTTTTTCCGTCCGAAGCGATCTTTTCCAGCACTTCCAGATTCTTGCCCACATTGGTGCCGCCGGCACCGTAGGTACAGGAAATATAGTCAGGATTCAGGCCGTACAGCTTTTCCATCACGCCGCCGGCACCGCACAGCTTCTCCATACCCGCATCCGTTCTGGGGGGGAACACTTCAAAGGAAAGCACATTGCGTTTTCCCAGGATATCTTTAACAGACATATACAGATTCCTCCAAATTTGTTACAAAATCCAGGATGCTGCAATCCGGTTTTCGTCACAAAACTAAAATATCGATACAAAATCAGCGTATCACGGATGTGCCGGAAAATCAACCCGCCATTTGTAAAAGTAACACAAAAATACCGGTTTTCTTTGTATCACAACCACCATTGACACTCCGGGCCCCACCCGGTATAATTGAAGAAATGTTCATTGAAGGAGGTTTCTCCATGAAGCCCATTACAAAAATCATCGGCACCATCGTGCTGATTCTGGCAGTTATGGTCTACACCGTTTACAACTATTCCACCGGAAGGACCGATTTTACTTTCTTCGTGGTTGCCATGGCGCTGCTTGCCTATCCGCTGGTGGGAATGGTCAATCAGCTGATCCGGGTTCTCCGGGACGGTGAGTAATTTTCCGGGATTCATTATACTAAATTTTCCGGTCAAATTCAATGGTCTGGTTTGCTTCCCCGCCCCCTGCATTTCCTCTCTTTGCCGATTCAAAAGGACCACCCGCCGGGTGGTCCTTTTCCGTTCCTTACAGCTCCTGCGTTAAAAAGAAAAGACCGCCCGGCGGGCGGCCCCTTTTGGAGCAGGATACGGGAGTCGATTTGCATTTTCTTCCCGGTGGGAAGAAAACAATTGTGTCATGCCCGTCCAGCCGGGCATGAGCAGATGTCCACCGGACATCTGCAGTTGATTGGTTCGACTCCCTCCTTATTTTCTCCAACAAAAAAGCACCCACCTGGGTGCTTTTTTGTTGGAGCAGGATACGGGAGTCGAACCCGCCTTCACGGCTTGGGAAGCCGTTGTATTACCGATATACGAATCCTGCGTTTGTACAAGCATTATAGCAAAGGAAGATGGAAAATTCAACCTCTTTTTGTCGAAGGAATATCGGGCAATTGGGTGCTGCTTCCCATTACACATTTGATGAACCGGAAAAACTGTGCTATACTATTTAAAAAAAGGAGGGTGCAGCTATGGTCTGGAATCTGGAGGAAGCAATCGGATATTACAAAACACAGGGAGCACCGGCGGATCAGAGTGCGCTGATTAGTCTGCTGCGGGAGGTTCAGCGGGAATGCGGCGGCAGGATCCCCCAGTGGACACTGACCACCATCGCCGAAGGCTGTGGCATCAAAGCAGGCATTCTGCTGGCGCTGATCCGGCGGATCCCCAGCCTTCAGCTCTCAGACACCCACATTCTGGAAGTCTGCGCCGGGCCCAACTGCGGGAAAAGCGCTGCGCTGGCCGCCTGCGCCGAAAAGCTTGCAAAATCCGGTGGCTTTACCCTGAAATTTGTGCCCTGTATGCGCCAATGCGGCAAGGGGCCCAATCTCCGTTGGGACGGAACGCTTTACAATCATGCAACTGAAGAACTGCTGCGGAAACTGACCGCAGAATAAACAGCCCCGGTGACGGATCCGTCACCGGGGTACTGCTCATCAGGAGGGAAAATATCAGATTTACAGCATTTCCATGAATGCTTCGATACGGGTGGACAGCTGGCCGGAGTCGGACTGGGAATAATCGGTCTCCACAGACATATAGGGGACGCCCAGTTCTTCTGCCAATTCCCGGATCTGGAAGGACTCCACGCAGTAGGGGGTGCAGGTCTGCAGGTCCACTTCCACGATGCCGTCGATCTTGAATTCCTTCACCAGTTCGGGGATCAGCTTCATGCGCTCGGAATTGGGAGTCAGCACGGAGCAGCCGATCTTCAGGTAACGCTCGGCGATGGCCTTGACGATATCCTCGGCCTCGGTGTCCACCATCTGGAAGGCAGCCTTGATGCCGGAGCAGTTCTCATGGCAGACCACCACGCCGCCGCAGGCCTCAATGGCACCCACAGTCTTCTGAAGCACGCCGCCGATGGGGCAGCCGGTGACCATGATCCGCTTGCAGCCCCGGTTTGCTTCGGGATCGGCGGTTTCCTCGATGGTGCGGATCAGATCCTCGATCTTGGCCACACGCTCCTCGTGGGTAAAGACAAAGCCGGAGCCCTCCAGGGCCTGGTACATCTGCAGGCCGGACATGGGAGGGGGATCCTGCCGCTGCATGGCCATCAGCTTCAGATTGGTCTGGCGTTCCAGATTGCGCTTCCGGGCAGCTTCCCGGAGCATCTCATCGGTGATGGTCACATCGAAATGATCTTCCAGATATTTGATGAACCGGCGCAGCTCCGCAGTCCAGACGGTAAGCGGATCGCTGTCATGGCCTTGGGGCAGATGGAGGATGTAGGTGGGCTTGATGCGGTTTAAGAGCTCGTACATTTTCTTCTTGCCGTCGCAGGTGGTCTCACCCACGATCAGATCGGAGAAGTAGGTGTAAGGACACTTGTCAGACACGGCGAAGCCGTAGCTGGACTTGATCAGAGGGCACAGGTTCTTGGGCAGATGGGCCTCCGCATCGGGAATGGTCTCGGGACTCATGCCGCAGAGGCTGACAGCAGTAAAGCCGGCGGCCTCCAGGATCTCATGGGGAGTGAAGGTGCAGAAAACACCGGCAACCTTCTTGCCCTGGTCCTTCAGATCCTTGACCCGGAGAAAGCCCGCTTTCCGGGCATCGGCAAATTCTTCGAATTTTTCGGGCAGTGAATAACTCATGATACGTTCCTCCGTTATTTTCTGATTTTCATGGCGCTCAGGGCCGCACCGATGGCACCGGCATAGCGGCCGTCGGGATTTGTATGTACTTCCTTGCCCAGATGCCGGGAAAGGCTGTCACGCAAATAGGGAAATTCGCACAGGCCGCCGGTGAGGCACACATCCCCCCGGACCGCCAGGCGGCTGGCCTGGGAGCCCACCTTCTTGACGATGGAATCCACCACCGCGAAGGCAATGTTCTCCTTCTTTTCACCCCGGCCGATGAGGCTGATGACCTCGGACTCGGCAAAGACGGTGCACATGGAACTGATGGAGGTTCCGCCGCCATGGGAAGCCAGATTGCACAGTTCGTCGGGCCGGACACCCAGGGTGTTGGCCATGACCTCCAGGAACCGGCCGGTGCCGGCGGAGCATTTGTCATTCATGATGAAATCCTTCACCATGCCGCTTTCCACCAGGATCAGCTTGGTATCCTGGCCGCCGATGTCAATGACCGCCAGATTCTTTGATCCGTGGACATAGCAGGCACCCAGTCCGTGGCAGGTGATCTCGGTAACGGTCTTGTCCGCATAGGGCACGCTGATCCGGCCATAGCCGGTGGCAACCACCGCAGCTTCGGCGAAATCGATGCCCAGCTCCTCCAGCTTTTCCCGGATGGCCTGGGCGGTGTCGATGCTGCTCCAGCCGGTGGGCTGCAGAAGTCTGTGCAGGATTTGCTTGCTTTCGTCCATGACAATGGTTTTGGCGCAGGTGGAGCCAATATCAATACCAATAAAATACTTCATAGAACGCCCCTCATTCTCTGTTTTCCTATCAGTAAGCATATCATAACTGCCGGATTGTGACAAATTGTGCATATTGATAAATTAAATTCAATTATATTCTTTCGCAATATTTCCCCTGTTTGCAGTTTTCTTCCGTTTCCATTGACGAACCGGAAAAAACCGTATAGAATAAAAGCAAGCCTGCTGCACCGGTTATCCGGAATTCCCGGCAGATTCTGCCCAGAAAGAAGGTATCCTTTATGTATACTGCATCCGAAACCCGTTACGATACCATGCCCTACCACCGTCTGGGAAAAAGCGGTCTGAAACTGCCCGCTGTTTCCCTGGGTCTGTGGCACAATTTCGGCAGCACCGGCTGCTTCGACACCATGCGCAAGATGTGCTTCACCGCCTTCGATCACGGCATCACCCATTTCGACCTGGCCAATAACTATGGGCCTCCGGAGGGAACTGCGGAGATCAACTTCGGCCGGATTCTGAAAGAAGATCTGCTGCCCTACCGGGATGAGCTGATCATCTCCACCAAGGCCGGCTACTGGATGTGGCCCGGCCCCTACGGCGACTGGGGCAGCCGGAAATATCTGCTGTCCAGTCTGGATCAGAGTCTGAAGCGGATGGGCCTTGACTATGTGGATATTTTCTACCACCACCGGATGGATCCCAATACGCCCCTGGAGGAAACCATGGGCGCTCTGGCAACGGCAGTCCAGTCCGGAAAAGCCCTGTATGTAGGCCTGTCCAATTATGACGGCGAGCACCTGCGTCAGGCAACAGAGATTCTGGCAGAGCTGAAAGTTCCCTTTGTCATCAACCAGAACCGGTACTCCATTTTTGACCGCACCATTGAGCAAAATGGTCTCAAGAACACAGCCGCTCAGCTGGGCAAAGGCATCATCGCCTTCTCTCCCCTGGCCCAGGGCATGCTCACCGACCGCTATCTGACGGGGATCCCCGCGGACAGCAGAATCCGGACTGACGGCCGTTTTTTGAAGGAACAGGCGCTGACCGAACAGCGGCTCCGGCAGATCCGGGAGCTGAATGATCTGGCGGCCCAGCGGGGACAGACCCTGGCTCAGATGGCCCTGGCCTGGGTCCTGCGGGACGGAATCGTAAACAGCGTTCTCATCGGTGCCTCCCGGCCGGAGCAGATTCTGGATAATATCCGCGCTGCCCAAAATACGGTTTTTTCCGCCGAGGAGCTGGATCTGATCGACCGCCTCAGCTGATTTCCCATAATGCAGCAAAAGCCACACTGAAAAGTGTGGCTTTTATTTATCTGTGACCCGCCGGTCGATTCCTTCTGAACACGTGACCCGCGGGTCGATTCCTTCTGAACGCGTGACCCGCCGGTCGGTTCTTCTGAACCCGTGACCCGCCGGTCGGTTCTTCTGAACCCGTGACCCGCCGGTCGGTTCTTCTGAACCCGTGACCCGCCGGTCGGTTCTTCTGAACCCGTGACCCGCCGGTCGGTTCTTCTGAACCCGTGACCCGCGGTCGATTCGTTTACATTTTTGCCTTTGGCAAAAATAAAGGTTTCGCTCGGTCAAGCCCTCGCGAGCAAGAGTCCACCGGACTCTTGCATTTGATTGTTCGAATCTCCTGTCACTTATCAATAAATAAAAGCCACACTGAAAAGTGTGGCTTTTATTCATTGGTGACCCGCCGGAGATTCGAACTCCGGACCCACTGCTTAAAAGGCAGTTGCTCTACCTACTGAGCTAGCGGATCAAAAGCTGGCTGGGATGGCAGGATTTGAACCTACGAATGCCAGAGTCAAAGTCTGGTGCCTTACCGCTTGGCGACATCCCAATGTTGGCGTGGCGCCCCCGGTGCGGACACACGCCGTATTATAGCACGGAATCTTCCGTTTGGCAATCTTTTTTTGCCGTTTTTTCTGAAGGATTTTTTCAGAATTAACGAGATCTTAAAAATTTACAGATTGACATCTGTTGTAACAAATCATATAATAATCTTACGAGAATATATTCTTGAGATATGGAGGTATCGATATGAAACACGCATTCTCTTCCAAGCTCCGCAGATTGCTGGCGCTGACCCTCGCTCTGGCTCTGGTCATCGGCCTGACCGGCTGTTTCCAGAAGGACGATCCCGAACCCACTGGTGAGCCCACGGTTCCTGTCGACACCAATCCTGTCCAGGAAGATCCCACGGAAGCACCCACCGAGGCTCCCACCGAAGCAGTCATCACGCCCCCCACCCATGAGATTGTCAAGGGCACCGTTTCCGCAAACAACCTGAATGTCCGCAGCAATCCCAGCACCGACAGCACCGTTCTGAGTCAGCTGCCTGTGGACCTGGAAATCGAGGTCCTGGAGCAGAAGACCATCAGCGACACCAACTGGGGCCGTATCGGCGAAATGACCCTGCCCAACGGCACCAAGATCAACGGCGGCTGGATCAACCTGCACTATGTGAAGCTGGCCGGCGAAGAAGATGATCCCACCACGGATCCCACCACCGGCAGCGACAACCAGTCCGGCAACACCGGCTCCACCGTTTCCGGCACCGGCAAGAAGGGCACCATCACCGCCAGCGAGCTGAACGTCCGCAAGGGCGCCGGCACCGGCTATGATTCCGTTGCCAAGTACATCAAGGGCGATGTGGTCGAAATTCTGGAGCAGAAGACCGTCAGCGGCACCACCTGGGGCCGTACCAGCAAGGGCTGGATCAGCATGAAGTATGTGAAGCTGGACGGCGCTTCCAACACCACCAACGACGATGACAAGGACGACGACACCACCAGCAGCGAAGTCGTTTCCGACGGCAAGACCAAGGTCCTGGGCTACGGCGTCGTGGATCTGGGCTCTCTGAATGTCCGCAGCGGCCCCGGCACCAAGTATGACAAGGTCGGCACCGTCTCCGAAGGCAAGCGCTACGCCTACTATCAGAAGAGCGGCAACTGGGTCCGCATCGAAAAGGGCTGGGTCAGTGTTTCCTACTTCTATCTGGAAGGCACCACCGCTGATGATGCCGTCACCGGCACCGTCACTTCCAACCTGAATGTCCGCACCGGTCCCAGCACCGACTTCAAGAGCAACGGCTCCTACGAAGAAGGCGATTCCGTCAAGATCCTGGCCCAGGTCAACGGCTGGGGCTACACCAGCAAGGGCTGGATCAGCATGAAGTACGTCAAGACCGCTGAACCCACCTACTCCACCGGCAAGGGTACCATCACTGCTGACGAGCTGAACATCCGCAAGGAAGCCAAGGCAGACTCCGACAAGGTCGGTACCTATAAGGAAGGCGACTCCGTCACCATCACCGAAGTCAAGGACGGCTGGGGCAAGACCGATAAGGGCTGGATCAGCATGAAGTACGTCAAGATGGACGCTGATAAGGACGACAAGGACGACGATCAGAAGTACGATGACGACGAGATCGGCAAGAACACCACCTACAAGACCGGCAAGGCTACCGTTAAGGTCAACTCCACGCTGACCATCCGCAAGAGTGCAAGCACCTCTGCAGAAAAGGTCGGCTCCTACAAGGACGGCGACAAGGTCACCATCACCAAGGTTGACAAGGAATGGGGCCAGACCGACAAGGGCTGGATCAATCTGAAGTACGTCAATTTCGACTGATCTTACTGCAAACTATCAAATGGGCTGCTCCGAAAGGAGCAGCCCATTTATTACTTTTTTCAACCATTTCAGCTGCTTTCAATATCCAACCGCGTGAATATTCGGTTCGTAAACCGATTATGGTTAACCATTTATGGGGTTTTTTATCATATTTTCGGAAAAAACGAAACATTTTCGGTAAATTTCAACCGATTACAGATTGACATTTATTGTAATTGGTTGTATAATTGCTGTATAAGCTTATAAATTTGCGTTGTGGAGGTATTGATATGAAACACGCATTTCTTTCCAAGCTTCAGCAAGTAATTCTGCCCAAACTCCGGGAAATCCTCGCCGGGATCAAAAAGGCCATCCCCCGGAAATATCATAAGTGGCTGCTGCCGGCCCTTGTCCTGCTTCTGGTTCTGATCCTCTGTCTGGCCTGCTGCTCTCCCGGGGATGATACCCCTGCCGAGCCGCTTCTGCGCATTGTCTCTGTCCATGATCTGGACGTACATAAGAAGCCCGACCCCGACAGCAAGGTCCTGGGTCAGCTCCCCCTGGATCTTGAAATCGAAATTCTGGAACAGCGTACTACGGACGACATCGTCTGGGGCCGTATTGACCGGACAGAGCTGGCCGACGGTACCGAAATCAAGGGCGGCTGGATCAACCTGCAATATGTTAAGCTGCCCGGCGAGCCCGAAGTAACGGAGCCTACCGAGCCCATCGTGGAAACAGAGCCGGAGCGTATCTCCGTTCCTGCAACTATGGGCACCGTCACCGCAGGCAAGCTGAATATCCGCAAGGCCGCAGGCTCCCAGTATGAGGTTCTGGACGCCTATCTGAAGGGTGACCGTGTGGAGATCATCGAAACTGTAACCGTTGACGATACCCTCTGGGGCCGCACCGGCATCGGCTGGATCGGCATGGGCTACGTCAGAATGGACGGAACCCCCGCACCTGTTGATCCCAACGGTGACGGTTCCAATGCCACTCCCATCATCTCCGACGGCAGCCTGGCTATTCTGGGCTACGGCGTTGTGGATCTTGGCACGCTGAATGTCCGTTCCGGACCCGGCACTTCCTATGAAAAGGTCCGCACCGTATCCGAGCGCACCCGCTATGCCTACTACGAGACCACAGATGACTGGGTACGGATTGAAGACGGCTGGGTCAGCAAGGAATACTTCTACATGGAAGGCACCACAGCGGACGACGCAGGCTTCGGTACAGTCACCATTGACAAGCTGAACCTCCGCACCGGCCCCCATACCACGTTCCAGAGCATCGGCAACTACAATACCGGCGATGCCGTTGACATCCTGGCCCAGGTTGGTGACTGGGGCTACACCGGCAAAGGCTGGATCAGCATGGACTATGTGGAGCTTGCTCCCCCCACCTACACCACCGGTACCGGCACCACAATTTCCGGACTGAATATCCGGGAAGAACCCAATGCCGACTCCAAGAAGGTCGATTCCTACAAAGAAGGCGATCGGGTCATCATCCTGGAAGTATCCGGCGAATGGGGAAAAACCGACAAGGGCTGGATCAACCTGGCATACATCGATTTTGACTGATCAACCGCACAACCTAACAGGGCCGCTCCTTTCGGAGCGGCCCTCTTATATTATCGATTTTGATACCACGATGGCACCACACATTTCATGCCATCATACCACCCAAGAATCATTTCCGCCTGATCTATCATGATCTGAA
This sequence comes from Oscillospiraceae bacterium, assembly GCA_015068305.1. GTDB lineage: Bacteria > Bacillota > Clostridia > Oscillospirales > Oscillospiraceae > Faecousia. The sequence goes on along the minus strand of SVKV01000030.1, from coordinate 1,384 downwards.
TCTGGTCTTCACCGTAAGGAACCGCCCAGGGAAGGGAGCTCAAGGTATTGGAGCAGATATAGAGAGCCAGCAGCTGCCAGAATTCCATCGGGACTTCTCCCTCAAAATACCCGTCTACCATTCCGGAAGCAAAAGCAGGTGCTGCTTCCGCACTCCAGACAATCCGGTTGAATTCCTCCCAGGGATCCCCATAGTCATCCCGGTCAAAGTCAATGATGTTCAGAGCCCCATTGTGATCGATCATCATGTTGCCGATATGATAATCGCCGTGCTGGTAGCTCTGGGGCCTTCCACAAAGCAAATGCCGGTTTTTCGACAAATAAGCAAGAAACAAGTCACCGCGGTCATACTTGCGCGCACAATCATGATACATCTTGATTTTCCGGTCAATTTTCTGATTAAAACGTGCTTCCCAGAGGGGCAAATCATCGGGAGCAGGAAGTTCATGGATTTTCGCAAGATATCTGCCTGCATCCAGACCGTATGCATACTGCTTCTCCGGCGGAAACCCCATAATACAGTGCCCTGCGTCCACACCATCAATCCAACTCTGCAGGGAATACACGCCTTCCTCACATGTTCCGAATTCAACCGGCCGGCACATAGGGATCCCAAGCGCTGCTACCTGTTGCATCCGAAAGAATTCATGAGATTTTCGTTCCAAACAGTCCGCAGAGGAAATCCGAAGCAAGTATCTTTCACCGCGTTCTGTCACTGCGCAGTATTTCCGGTCACCGGACCAGCCTTTCTCAATCAACTCACGGGAGATGACAGACTCATAAATGCTCATACCGTATAATCCCCTCCGATCAAGCCTAACGTTCGTCTAATATATCACGGCATCAGGATTTTTACAAGGCAACAACTTAAGCCATTTTCCGGAATCTCACAATTCCGTCGAGATGTGGATATAAAGAAAAGACCTCCACATTTCTGTGGAGGTCATTGTGTTGGCATTACCTATTTTCACGGCCAGTCGCCCGGCAACTATCGTCGGCGTACAAGTGCTTAACTTCTGTGTTCGGGATGGGAACAGGTGGACCCACTTGACAATCAATACCAACTATTCATTTTTAGGAATTTGGTGACCCATACCGGATTCGAACCGATGTTAACGGCGTGAGAGGCCGCTGTCTTAACCACTTGACCAATGGGCCATTGGTGCACCTTCAGGGACTCGAACCCGGGACCCACTGATTAAGAGTCAGTTGCTCTACCAACTGAGCTAAAGGTGCAGATCCTTTTCCATATTCCTCACGATACACCCTGAAAACTGAACATTGATTCTTATCTTTGCACTACTTAAAGACTTCACTGAGCCTGCGCTTTGGTCAAGCTTTCGGCTTATTAGTATCAGTCAGCTACACACATTGCTGTGCTTCCA
>SVKV01000029.1 GCA_015068305.1 Oscillospiraceae bacterium | reverse complement strand
TGTATAACGGCTTTATTGCCTGGGCATTTGCATTCAATTTAGGCAATGGCCGCTTTGACTTCAGTATCGGCTCTGTCATGCTGCTGTCCACCGTGATCGGCGCCCAGCTTGCGGACCAGCTTGGCCTGGGCGCAGGCGGCATGCTTGTGATGTTCATTCTCGCAGGCACGGTGCTGGGTCTGATTTCCGGCATTATGTATGTCGTTTTACAGGTTTCTCCCATGGTCAGCTCCATCGGTATGACCATGATCTATGAGGCCTTTACGTTCATTCTCACCGGCGGCGACGGCATCATCATGATCGGAAGAAATGATCTTCTGGTCTTTGCTACGCCGGTCAATACTTATTTACTTTGCGCGGCGGGCCTGGCAGTGGTCGTATTCCTGTCCCGCTATACGCTGTTTGGCTATCATTTCCGGGCCCTGGGCAGCGGACAGGCCGTCAGCGTTTCCACCGGCATCAATGAAAAGAAGAATGCCATCGGCTGCTACGTACTGGCAGGCGGACTGATGGCCTGCGCCGGTATCATCAATTTCTCCATTCTCGGCACCTGCGCGCCCAAAACCGGACTTTCCAGCTCCAGCTATATGATGAGCGCGTTTCTGCCCATGTTCATCGGCATCGCCCTGAGCCGGTATACAGATAACAATGTGGGCATCCTCATCGGCGCACTGACCCAGGCGCTGATTACATCCGGTTTCACCAAGCTGGGCATGACAAGCACCTTGCAGAGCGTTTTGAACGCAGTGATCGTGCTGTGCTTCCTGTTCTTTGATGCCAACAGCCAGCGGGTGATCCAGCGGAAGATCTTTGCGGAAAGGCGCCGCAGACTGAGCCAGACAGAGGTGAAACTATGAGTTATTACGAAGAAAATAAAAACGCACTTCATATCCTGCAGACAGAAATTTGGCAGGAAGAGTACCATGGGATCAATACTGTTTTCAAGCCCATTCCCTTTAAGCAGGAGGGAATGGGACTGGATCCCCAGATTCTGGCTGCTCACCAGAACGATGAGCAGATGAAGGTATTCAAGGCGTTGGAAGATAAATACGGTGGTATGCCCCCGGCCCATGTCATGCGGGAGCATGAAATTGACGGCACAAAGGATGTGACCACCACCGACATCCTGATTGAAGAAAAGGCAGTTCCCGAAAGCGGCATGCCGGTGCTGGTATACCGAAACAAGGAAGAAAAGGGCAGCCGCCCTGCGGTTGTGTTTATCCATGGCGGTGCCTTTACCGGCGGCAGCATGGGGCAGGTCAACTATTTCTGCAAGCTGCTTGTAGAACTGCACGATGTGGTGGCGGTGAATGTGGAATACCGCCTGGCACCGGAGAATCCATATCCCGCCGGTTTTGAAGACTGCTGGGCAGCCCTCCGCTGGGTCCATGCTAACGCGGAAAGCCTGGGTATTGATCCGAAGAAGATCATCATCTCCGGCGACAGCGCCGGCGGCAATATGTCCGCCTCCTGCTGCCAGAAGGACCGGGACGAAGGCACCGGCATCATTGCCGCCCAGGTGCTGCTGTACCCCGCGGTGCTGGTGGGCAAGGCAGAGACTGAGGACTTCTCCTGGAGCATCGACCTGTACGATTTTGAGGAGGACCGTCCTGCTGCGGAAGGATTTGCCCGAGCATTGGAATTTTCTGATCAGTTCCTGCCCTTTGTGTACATGAACCGCCCCGCGCCCATCACGGATCCCTACGCATCGCCCCTGTTCGGCAGTGCCGAGGGTCTTCCTCCCGCACTGGTGATGACCAGTGAATACGACTATCTCCGGCCCCAGGCAGAGGCTTATGTCCGCAAGCTGCACCGGGCCGGCGTGGATGCCAAATACATTCTGTATAAAGGCTGTGTCCATGCCACCATCTCCCTGCTGGGAACGGTACCGCAAGCCTACGATATCGCCGTGGAATACGGCCCCATGATTCAGAGTCTGAAATAAAAAGGAGTATTCTTATGAGCAAATGGATCACCGCTGCTGCCTTTGCCCAGCGGGAGCTGGCAAAGCCCATCAGCCCCAATGTAGCCGGATGCACCGTTAAGGCAGCATTCGCCTCTGAACTGTCCGGCGATGCCTTCCGGCTGGTGTTTGCGGAAGACTATAATAAGAAAAAGACAGAATATGTGTCTGCTGTTGTGGAAGTGGAAGGTCAGAAACGGCAGCTGACCGTCAACGGAGCAAAAAGCTTCGTTGTGGAACCGGGCAAGGAGGTTCGCACCGACCGGATCGAGATCCCTCTGGCAGCCGGCCAGGAGATCACCTTGCTGCTGGCCATGGGCAAAAACCGCTCCCTGAGCGAAACCGCTTTGGCCCAGACCCATACCGTCAAGGGTGATTTTACCATGTCCGGCTATGAGGCACTGCCTTATAAGTGCCCGCTGCCCGGTGCGCCCTTCTCCGAGCGTCTGTGCGGCCTGAAAGCACTGGAAGTGGAGGTTGCTGACGATGCAATTTCCGGTTCCGTTGCGGTGCTGGGCGACTCTGTCACCGAAATGGGCTTTTGGATCGCACCGCTGCGCCAGGCCATCCGGCAGGTGAAGCCGGAATTGGCAGTGCTGAATCTGGGCATCGGCGGAAACCGCCTGCTGTACGATACCAAGGCGCTTGTGATGATGGGTGCCAATGGTTTTGGTAAGGCCGCTCTGAAGCGGCTGGATTGGGATGTGCTGGCACTTCATGGCGTTAAGGCGGTCATCGTGGCACTGGGCATCAATGATATTGCCCAGCCCGGCGGCAACCCCATGTTCTCTCCTCCCAAGTCCCAGATCGTGGATGCTGCCAAGCTTCAGACCGGCTTCCGGGAAGTGATCGACCGCTGCCACGCCAAGGGTCTGAAGGTCATCGGTGCTACCATCACCCCCTTTGAGGGCTTCCCCACCTATAACGAGCGTACCGCCAAGGTCCGCAATGAGATCAATGACTGGATCCGCAACAGCGGTGCCTTTGATATGGTCGTTGATCTGGCAGCAGCATTCCCCGGTGAGGGTCTGGCAGAAGGCCTGCACGTGGGTGACCATCTGCATCCCACTCCTGCAGGCGGCGAACTGGCCGCAAAACAGATTGATGTTGCGCAGCTGCTGAGCTTGATGGACTAATACTTTCAGGGCAGCCCGGAATCCGCGCTGCCCTGTTTCAAAAACAGGAGGATACCCTTATGATGCCCCCGCTGACCGTCATTTTTGGTTCCTATGAGGCAAAGAAATATGACGAAGGAACCTGGTTTATCAATTTCATGGAAGGCAGCCAGAACCTGTACCTATTGGAGGGTGAGGAGAAAGCCTTGCTCATCGACACAGGCTATGGCACCAACACCCTGGCGGCCTTTGTAAAAAACATCACAGATAAGCCCCTGCTGGTGGCCAACACCCATTTCCATCCAGACCATGCCGGCGGAAACGGAGAGTTTCCCAGCATCATACTCCATCACAACTGGAAAGCAGATGCCGGAGCGGTTCAGCCTGGTCCCAATCTTCCCTTTGATATTTCCGCGCTGCCCTATCCTGACTATGAGAAAATCCTGCTGCACGATGGAGATGTGATCGATTTGGGCAGCCGGAAGATCCGTGTGCTGGAGATCTGCGCCCATTCCAATTCCAGTCTGGCCTTTCTGGACGAGGATCACCGCTTTTTAATCTGCGGCGATGAGCTGGAAGCAGCCCAGGTGCTGCTGTACCCCCTGTCCGGAAGTGACGAATACTACGATCTTCCCTGGCATCTGCGCTTGCATCGGGAGAATATGCGAAAGCTGAAGCAGCTTCAGCCGAAAATCGATCATCTGCTGCCCAATCACAACGGATTTCCCATCTCCCCGGATTACATCGACCGTTTTATTGCGCTGGTGGATGCCATTTTCGCGGGTTCGGCTGTCATTGAGGACAGGCTGAATCACCGGTTTATTGAGATGGATCCTATTGCCCCGAAGTTATGCCGCGTAAAACACAACGGTGTCAGCTTCTTTGTGGAAAAAGAAAAACTCCTGGCCGTTTACGGCAAGGGTGAACTTTAAATTAGGAGGATTGTTTATGCATTACGCATTGGTAACACTGGGTGCCCCCGGACATGTGCTGTCCGCCCTGCCCATGATCGCAGAACTTGTAAAGAACGGCAACCGGGTCACGTTCTTTACCATTCCCCGCTTTAAGGAAATGGTGGAGGCCGTCGGCGCGGATTACCGGGAGGTAAGAAGCGCGCTGACCAACAACGGTCAGGCGGACAAGGACATCGCCAACGACATGATGGCAGAGCTTCCCCTGCGCTTCCTGTCCGAAGGCGCGGCCACCGTGGAGTCCATTCTGGAAGGTCTGAAGGATGACAAGCCCGATGCCGTCATTTCCGATGCCATCGCCATTGCAGGCCGTCTGGTTGCCAATGTGCTGGAAGTGCCGCTGATCATGCTGTTTACCAGCTTCGCTTCCAACGAGCATTTCTCCCTGTGCCGGCACTGGCCGGAATATCCCGATACCAATCCTGCCCGGGCAGCTGCACTGAAGCTGGCCAAAGAGCTGGCAGAGAAATATAATTCCCCCGTTTATGACCTGTTCGGTATTTTCGAGGGCAAGGGCGAGCTGAACATCGTTACCCAGCCTGCCTCCTTCCATCCTGCCGCAGCTACGTTCGATGATTCCTTCGTTTTTGCAGGCCCTCAGATCATGAAGCGCGTGGACTCCGGTACCTGGGAGGCTCCCGCAGGGGACGCCCCCCTCATGTATACCTCTCTGGGTACGCTCTTTAATGCATGGCCCCAGTTCTACCACATTCTGTACGATGTGGTGAAGGACATGGACCTGCGTGTGGTTTCCTCTGTGGGCTCCACATTGACAGCGGAGGACATTGGCGAGATTCCCGCCAACGTAAAGACCTTCCGGTTCCTGCCCCAGCTGGAGGTGCTGGAGAACGCCAGCTACTTTATCACCCACGCAGGCATCGGCTCTGTGATGGAGGCTGCCTACTACGGTGTGCCCATGCTGGCGATTCCCCAGATGGATGAGCAGGCCTTCACTGCCTCCGTCATGGTGAAGGCAGGCCTTGGCATTATGATTCCCAAGGAAGAACTGACCCCCGAGAAGCTGAAAGAGGGTCTGCATGAGCTGACATCCAACCCTGTTTACACAGAAAATGCGAAGAAACTGTCCGCGGAACTGAAAAACCTGGGTGGCGCTTACGCAGCAGAAAAAGTCATGGCATTCATGGCAGACAGAAACTGATCACAAACATGCCGCATCCTGCCGTGGTAAATCATCGACAGGGTGCGGCAATTTTTTGATGAAGGAGATCCGATATGAAGATTCTCTTTGTAACCAGCGAATGCGCGCCCTTCAGCAAGTCCGGTGGTTTGGCGGATGTTGCTTTTTCCCTGCCACCGGCTTTGCGGAAAGAGGGAAATGAGGTTGCAATCATCACACCGCTTTATGATTGTGTACGGAAGTTTTCCGGAGAATTAAGCAAGGCAAAGGACTGCAGGGTGCGGCACGGACAGACCATCTATGACTGCGCGCTGTACCGGGGTGACCGGGACGGTGTTACGGTCTGGTTTGTGGAGTACGATCCCTTCTTTGCCCGTCCCAGACTTTACGGATATGATGATGACAAGCTCCGCTTTGCCTTCTTCAGCCGGGCGGTCATCGAGCTTTTGCCGGAGCTGGATTTTGTGCCGGAGATTCTCCACTGCAATGACTGGGAAACGGCTCTGGCGGTGGTCTATCTGAAAAATGACCAGGCCTGGCGAAAGGATCTGCAGGGAATCAAGTCGGTTTACACCATCCATAACATGGCCTATCAGGGTCAGTTTGGGGTACAGGAACTGACTACCACCTTTGCGCTGCCCTACGGCTGGTATCAGGGTGGCTTGGCATATGAGTTTGAAGGCCGTCACGATGTAAACCTGATGAAAGGTGCCATGCTGGCGGCAGATGCGGTGTCCACTGTTTCTCCCACCTATGCCAGAGAACTGCACTATCCCCAGTTTGCCCACGGCCTGCAGGGAGTGGTGGATCTGGTGGACAACAAGCTCCGGGGGATTCTGAACGGCATCGACATGGATCACTATGATCCCCGGCTGGATCAGCGGTTGCCCTATGCCTTCAGCGTGGAACACATGGAGGGAAAGGCAAAATGCAAAGCCTCCATCCAGAGGAAATTCGGTCTTGAGGTGGAGCCGGAATACCCGCTGTTCTGCAGTGTGGCCCGGCTGGTGGAGCAAAAAGGCATTGAGCTGATCCGGCAGATCCTGCCCCAGCTGATGGATCTTGGCATCCAGCTGATCATATTCGGGCAGGGCGAACAGAAATATGTGGATTTCTTTCATGAGTGTCGGATGCGCTATCCTGGGCAACTGGGATTCTCTGATGACTACTCGGAAGCCGTTGCGGCGGAGGTTTTTGCCGGCGCGGACTTTTATCTGATGCCCTCCCGGTTTGAACCCTGCGGCTTAAGCCAGATGATGGCCATGCGTTACGGCACGGTGCCCATCGTCCACGAAACCGGAGGTCTGAAGGATTCTGTCCGTCCTTACAGCCGGTTTGACGGTGTCGGCGACGGATTCTCTTTCTCCAATTATCAGGGGACGGATTTGTATCTGGCGATCCTGGAGGCGGCGAAGGTGTTCTTCGCGGATCAGGAAACCTTCGGGGCCCTGCGCAGACGCTGCATGAAAAAGGACTTTTCCTGGACAAAAAGCTCCCAAGAATATCTGCGGATGTATTCTGACATTTACACCAAGACATCCGGAGCAACCTTGTCCTACCCGGAGGGCTTTGACCTGCTGAAAGCAGCCTATGAAAAGCTGGACGGAGAAAACCGCAAAAAATACAGCGGCCGTTTCACAGACCACTACCACCGGATATTGAATCTGCACTGTACCGGCAGAATGAACGGTATCGTCAGTGTGGAATTCCGGCGGGATGAACAGGGAACCTTTTTTGACATTCAGCCCAATATCCGCAGGGAGGCAGATGCCACAGTCAAAACGGATTTTGATTACTTCCTTGGTATGGCCCAGGGAACAATATCCTTTGACAAACTGTTTCTGAACGGTTTGCTGACCGTGGAGGGCAACCTGGCCAAGGGTGTGCAGATCCGCCAGCTTTTGAACAGATTGTCAAGAGATTGACTATATGAAAGGAGCACTGACCTATGAAAGCGCTTTTTACCATCCGCGTCCGCGTTGACAAGCCCGTTGTGATCGGCCAGGACGGCATCAACGGCAGACGGCAGCTGATTCCCATTACTGCCGGAGAATTGAGCGGTGTGGATATATACGGAAATCCTTTGTGCGGCACGGTTCTGCCCGGCGGTGTGGACAGCCAGGTGATCCGTCCGGACGGAAAATGTGAGCTGTCTGCCCGCTACGGTGTCAAGCTTGAGGACGGAAGGAGCTTTTACATCGAGAACAACGGAATCCGCACAGTTCCCGGGGAATATGTGCAGCAGGTTTTAAGCGGCGGATTCGTAGATCCGAGCCTGTACTATTTTGCGACGACCCCTCACTTTGAAGTCTATCACGACAGCCTGCGCTGGATGGAAAACTATATTTTTGTCTGCAAAGCCATTCGGACTCCCACAGCAGTGGAGCTGCACTACTATATCGTAAATTGAATCAGGAGGCACACCATGGCAAAATTTATTACCGCAAAAGAAGCCGCGCAGCTGATTCCTGACGGCGCAACCGTAGGCCTTGCCGGCATGGGCCTGTCCGGCTGGGCAGAAGAGATCGCCTGCGCAATTCGTGATAATTTCGCAGAAACAGGTCATCCCTGCAATTTGAATCTGAAGCAGGGCAGCGCCATGGGCGACTGGGGCTATGGCAACAACTTCATCGGCTGGGACCGTTCTCCCCGTGCTGACGGCCCCGACAAGACCCATGGCAACCGGGGCGCAACCCGCTTCGGTGAAGCGGGACCCGGTCTGATCGCCAAGTGGACCAGTGCCCACATCGGCAGCGCCTTTACCCTCTGTGAGCAGGCCCGTCAGAACCAGCTGGAAAGCTACTGCCTGCCCCAGGGTGTCATTATCAATCTGTGGCGGGAGATCGGCGCAGGCCGTCCGGGCCTCATTACCAAAACCGGTCTGGGTACCTTTGTGGACCCCCGGATCGAGGGCGGACGGATGAACGCTGCCGCAAAGGATGAGCTGGTGAAGGTCATCCAGTTTGAGGGGGAAGAGTACCTGTTCTATCCCAGCTTCAAGTGTGATGTGGCGCTGCTTCGCGGCACCATCGCCGATGAGAACGGCAATATCTCTTTTGCCCATGAAAGTGTGATCAACGAGGGTTTTGCTGTTGCCAACGCGGTCAAGCATTGCGGCGGTATCGTCATCGTCCAGGTGGAGTACCTTGCCAAGAAGGAGACCCTGAATCCCAAGGAAATCAAGATCCCTGGTAACCTGGTTGACTATGTTGTTCAGGCAAGAGATCCCATGTCCTGCTGGCAGGCAGAGGGTGATTACTGGGAACCCGCTTTCTCCGGCCAGATCCGCAAGCCTTTGACAGCCATTAAGCCACTGCCCTTTGACGAGCGGAAAGTCATCTGCCGCCGTGTGGCCATGGAGCTGCGCAAGGGTGACATCGTAAACCTGGGCGTGGGCATGCCTGCGGACGTTTCCAAGGTGGTCAATGAGGAAGGTCTCATCGACCGGCTGACCCTGAGCACCGAAAGCGGCATGGTGGGCGGTGTCCCCTCCGCGCTTCCCAGCTTCGGCAGCGCCTATAACCCCGAAGCTATTATTACCCCCAATGAGATGTTCGACTTCATCAGCGGCGGCGGTCTGAATCTGACCTGCCTGGGCATCGGCGAGGTGGATAAGGACGGCAACAACAATGTCAGCCGGATGGGCAAGCGGCTCACCGGTCCCGGCGGTTTTATTGACATCACCGCCAGCACCCCCAAGGTCATTTTTGCCGGTACCCTTATGGGCAAAGCAAAGCTCTCCGTCGGCGACGGCAAGCTGACGGTTCTGGAAGAGGGTACCATCCGCAAGTTTGTGGATAAGGTTGGCCAGATTACCTTCTCCGGTCAGTATGCCCCGGATCATCAGGAGGTTCTGTACGTCACCGAACGCGCCGTATTCAAGCTCATCGACCACAAGCTGACACTGATCGAGATTGCCCCCGGCATCGATCTTGAGAAAGATGTGCTGGCTGCCATGGACTTCCGCCCGGAGATCTCTCCCGATCTGAAGACCATGGATCCCGGAATTTTCCAGGAAACCTGGGGCGGCCTGGGCAAGTATCTTAAGTAACGGCAAGGAGGCAATACTATGATTTTTTCTGAAAAGCATCAGTTGATCCGGAAACTGGTCCGGGATTTCTGCGAGAAGGAACTGACCAGCGAGATTCTGGATGAAGTGGAGGAAACCGGTGTATTCCCTCAGGAGATCCAGGACAAAATGGCGAAAGCCGGTTTCTACGGCATCAAGATCCCCAGAGAATACGGCGGCCAGGGCGCGGATAATCTGGCTTACGTCATTATGCTGGAGGAAATCTGCCGGGTCAGTCCGGTGGCCAGCCTCTACGCCAACTCTCCCAACTCCCTGTCCGGCGGCCCCATCCTGCTGTCCGGCACCCCGGAGCAGCTGGAGAAATATCTGCGGCCCTGTGTCACCGGCGAAAAAATGCTGGCCTTTGCGCTGACGGAGCCCGGTGCCGGTTCCGATGCCGGCGGTGTGGCTACCACAGCGGTACCCGACGGCGATTACTACATCCTCAATGGCCGCAAGACCTTTATCACCATGGCACCTCTGGCGGATTACGCGGTCATCTATGCAAAAACCAGTCCCGAAAAGGGAACCCGCGGAATCTCCGCTTTCATCGTGGATATGAAGGCTCCCGGCGTTTCCTTTGGCAAGCCGGAAAAGAAAATGGGTCTCATCGGCTGTGCAACCTCCGATATCATTCTGGAGGATGTGCGGGTACATAAGCGCGATATGCTGGGCGCGGTGGACAAGGGCTTCAGCAATGCCATGAAAACTCTGGACGGCGGCCGTCTGGGTGTCGCGGCCCAGTCCATCGGTGTAGCCCAGGGCTGTCTGGACGAGGCCGTCAGGTACGCCAAGGAGCGCAAGCAGTTTGGCCGTCCCATCGCTAAATTCCAGGCCATTTCCTTTATGATCGCGGATATGGCCACCAAGCTGGCCGCTGCCAAGGAACTGGTCTATAACGCAGCGGTTCTGAAGGACCGGAACGATCCCCAGGCAGGCATGTACTGCTCCATGGCAAAGCTCTTTGCCTCTGAGGTATGTAATGAAATTGCCGGTCAGGCTGTTCAGATCCACGGCGGCTACGGCTTTACCAAGGATTATAAGGTGGAACGGTTCTACCGGGACTGCCGGGTGTTCACCATCTATGAGGGCACCTCCCAGGTGCAGCAGATGGTCATTTCCGGCCAGCTTTTGAAGTAAGGAGGGAAAATGATGAGAATTATCGTATGTGCCAAGCAGGTTCCCGATACCAATGAGGTCCGCATTGACCCTGTAAAGGGGACCTTGATCCGTGACGGTGTTCCCTCTATTCTGAACCCCGACGATGCCAATGCGCTGGAAGCCGCCCTGCAGCTGAAGGAGCAGGTGGGGAATGCAGCGGTCAGCGTTCTGTCCATGGGTCCTCCCCAGGCCAGCTATATGCTCCGGGAATGCCTTGCTATGGGTGCTGATGATGCTTATCTGCTCAGCTCCCGTGCTTTTGGCGGAGCGGATACCTGTGCCACTTCCACAACTCTGGCAGCGGGCGTCCGCAAAATCGGCGGTGCGGACATCATCTTTGCCGGCCGCCAGGCCATCGACGGCGATACAGCCCAGGTTGGTCCGCAGCTGGCCCAGCGCCTGGGTCTGCCGGTTGTGACTTATGTGCAGAAGATTCGCAGTGTATCGGAGGGTAAGGCCGTGGTCGAGCGGCAGCTGGAGGACGGCTACGAAGTGATCGAAGTGAAGCTGCCGTGCCTTCTGACCTGCGTCAAGGAGCTGAACGAGCCCCGGTATATGACTGTCAGGGGCATTGTGGAAGCCTACGAAAAGGAAATCACCGTCTGGAATGAAAAAGATGTTGCCCTGGATCCTGCCCAGTGCGGCTTGAATGCGTCTCCCACTCAGGTGCACCGTTCCTTCACACCGCCCCAGAAGGGCAAGGGAAAAATGCTCAGCGGCAGCATTTCCGAAATGGCTGCTCAGCTTGTTGGAGAGCTGAATGAAAAGCATCTGCTGTAAAGGAGGGGAAGAATATGGCTGTGATTGTTCATGAAGATCTTTGCAGAGGCTGCAAAAAGTGTGTAAAGGCCTGCCCCTTTGAGGCCATCACCATAGAAGGGAAGAAGGCCGTCATCGGTCTTGGCTGCACCCAGTGCGGTGCCTGTGTGGAAGTGTGCCCCTTCGGTGCCATTGAAAAAGAGGCAGCGGAAAAGGAAACGGTGGATATTTCTCAGTACCACGGTGTCTGGGTCTTTGCGGAGCAGCGGGGCGGCGTGCTGATGGATGTCGCCCTGGAGTTGCTGGGCGAGGGCCGCCGGCTGGCGGATGAAATCGGAACGGAGCTGTGTGCCGTGCTGTTGGGCGAAAACGTGGAGGTTCTGGCGGAGGAGCTGTTCCGTTACGGTGCAGATAAGGTGTACTTAGGCCAGCATCCTGAACTCGTAACCTATAACACTGACGCTTACACCAATGTGATTTATAAGGCCATCCGGGAGTATAAGCCCGAGATCGTGCTGCTGGGTGCCACCCACATCGGCCGTGACCTGGGTCCCTGTCTGGCGGTCCGCTGCGGCACCGGTCTGACCGCAGACTGCACCAGGCTGGAAATCGACCCGGAAAGCAAGGGCCTGCAGCAGACCCGTCCTGCCTTTGGCGGCAATCTGATGGCTACCATTGTCTGCCCCAATCACCGTCCCCAGATGTCCACGGTGCGCCCCGGTGTCATGCAGAAGCTGATGCCTGACGAAACCCGCAGCGGTGAAGTGGTGGCGTTGAAGGTGGAATTTGCTGACGGCGAGATCCGCACCAAGGTGCTGGAAATCGTGCGGACCATGAAGGAAACCGTTAAGCTTACCGATGCGGAGATCATTGTCGCCGGCGGCAGAGGCCTAAGTGATCCGGAGGGCTTCCGGCTGCTTGAAAAGCTGGCGAAGAAGCTGGGCGGTGTGGTTGGCGCATCCCGCGCTGCTGTGGATGCCGGTTGGATCGACCACTCCCGTCAGATCGGCCAGACCGGCACCACCGTTAAACCAAAAATCTATATTGCCTGCGGCATTTCCGGTGCCATTCAGCATCTGGCAGGCATGCAGAATTCCGGCTGTATCATTGCCATCAACAAATACGAGGGTGCCCCTATTTTTGAGATCGCCGACTACGGCATCGTGGGAGACCTGTACAAGGTGATACCGGCAATTCTGGAGGCGCTCGACCTGGAGTGATTGTGCTATGAAAATTGTGAAGCGCACCATCGGTCAGCAGCTTGATTTGATCGCTTCCCAATATCCTGAAAACCCGGCTGTAACCTGCGGTGCGGAGTGCTTGACCTACCGGCAGCTGCTGGAACAGGTGGATGATGCGGCCAAAGGTCTTCTGGCCCTGGGCATCCGGCACGGCACCCATATGGCTGTGGTGGGACAAAACGGAATCCCGCTGCTTACCTGTTTGCTGGCGGGACTGCGGATCGGCGCGGTCTGCGTGACCAGCAGCTGCAGACTGCCGGCGGATGCACTGATTCAGCGGCTTCGGGACACGGATACCCATTGGCTGTTCGACGATGCGCCGGTCCGACGCGCCGCGGCAGCGGAAAACGGCATTCGGACAATCTGCATGTCGGATTTGGAAACTCTGATCCGCTCCGGGGAAGAAATTTCAGACGCGGATCTGGCCGCGGCCATGGCAGCGGTAATGCCGGAAGATACGGACGTGATCCTCTTCACCTCCGGCACCACCAGCAGCCCCAAAGCGGTGCTGACCACCCATCTTTCCCGGCTGAATAATGCGCTGTCCATGGTGCAATGCAATGAAATCCTGCCCAAAGACCGGTTCTGTGTGGCGCTGCCTATGAACCATTGCTTCTGCCTGACAGCCAATATCTTCGCACCGTTGTGCAGCGGTGCCTGCATCTGCTTTACCAAAGACCATCACTCCCAGAATGTGCTTTCCACCATTGAGAAGGAACACTGCACCATTATGCACGGTGTACCCACTCTGTTCTTTTCCGCGGCCCGGCGGCAGGAGCAGGAGAAACGGGATATTTCCAGTCTGCGCATGGGCATGATCGGCGGAGCCGGGTATACTCCCGAACAATTCCGGTGGGCGGCAAAGGTGCTTTCCTTTGCTCTGATCCCCTCTTTGGGCCAGACGGAAGCCACTGCGGGCATCACAGTGGGGAATTTCGATGATTCGGAAAGCGTAAAATCCACTACGGTGGGACAGCTCTTTCCCGGAATCGAAGCCAGATTCTGTGATCCGGTTACCCGGAGGGTACTGCCTGATGGGGAAATTGGCGAGCTGTGCATCCGCGGCTACAACGTGATGCAAGGTTATTACGGGATCCCGGATTCCGATGCCATCGATGCCGACGGATTCCTGCATACCGGTGACTTAGGCAGTATGGATGGAAAGGGGAACATTACCCTCTGCGGCCGCTGCAAGGATATCATCATCCGTGGAGGAGAAAATATTGCCCCTGCGGAGGTGGAGGGGGTGCTTTCCCGGATTCCCGGCATCCGGGATGTGAAGGTCATCGGTGTGCCGGACGACCATTTCGGCGAGGAACTCTGTGCCTGTGTCATCTGTGAGAATACAGTCACAGCAGAGGAGGTACGGCAGGCGGCAGCGAAGTCGCTGCCCCACTATAAGCTCCCCCGCTATGTGGTTTCGCTGGAAGCGTTCCCGTTCAGTGAAACGGGAAAAATCAGAAAACAGGAGCTGCTGAAAACTGCAGTTCAAGCCATCAAAGCGGATTTGCTTCGGCAATAAATTGACAAGAAATACATGAGGAGGTCCATTATGATTATTGAACAATTTTCCTGCGTCAGAGGCAGTAACACGATCAGGGGTGTTGTATACAGACCGGAGGGCGGGAAACTGCCCCTGCTGATCGCCAGCCATGGTTTTATGAGTAACAACCGGACAATCAAAACAGAGGCTATGAAACTGGCCCAGATGGGGTTTGCGGTTGTGGCCTGTGATTTCTGCGGCGGCGGTATCGGCTCCAAAAGTGACGGAAAATCCACAGAAATGTCTGTTCTGACGGAAGTGGAGGATCTGCTGGCGATTATTGAGGCAGCATCCAAACTGAGTTATGTGGATGCCGGGAACCTGACGCTCTGCGGCTTCAGCCAGGGTGGTTTTGTGTCCGCAATTGTGGCAGCAAAGCTGAAGGACCGGGTCAGGCGGCTGATTCTGTTCTATCCTGCCCTGTGCATCCCGGATGATGCCCGCAAGGGACAGATGATGGCTGCAAAATTTGATCCCAAAAACATTCCGGAAACGCTCCGCTGTGGTCCTATGAAACTGGGCAGATGCTATGTTTCTGATGTGATCGGACTGGATCCCTTTGAACTGATCAAGGGCTATGGGGGCCCCGTTTTAATAATCCACGGCACCGGTGACAAGGTGGTTGCCACAAGCTATATTGAAAAGGCCTTTGATATTTATCTGGCTGAGCACGGCGGTGTTCCCGGCGAAAACTGCCAGGTGGTCTACATTCATAAGGGCGGTCACGGCTTAAGAGGCTTGATGGGCAGAATGTGGCTGGACTACGCCTTCTTTGCCATCGAAAAATTCTTGCAGGGCAAGGCACTGATCCTGAATGTGGATGTGAAACTTACGACTTCTGAAAAGACGAAGCTTGCCAAGGGTAAAAAGGTCAAGGCTTATTTTACAGGCGAAGCTGACAGCCCCTTCTTCAAGGGAACTGTGGACCCCGGCGCTTATGATGAGCAGATTTATCTGGGCAGCCGCCCCGACAGCTGCCATGCGGTTTATACCCTCACGGGTACGGATTACACCGGTCAAAGCTGCACTGTGTCCATGATCAACGATCTGCCTGCCGGCGGTAAGAAGGACTGGTTCCGCGGCTGGGTTCCCACCCCCAGCTCCGATTCGCCCAATCTGAAGTTCCTGGGTGCTCAGCAATGCGAGGCCTATGCGGAAATGCGCCGCAGCGGTCCCTTCATCCACATCTGGGCAGATCCCAATGTAAAGTAAGCGCTGGCGTTGATATGTAAATATTTCCGAAATGCAATCATCCCCGGCTTTCGCAGCCGGGGATGTACAATTTTGTCAAGGATTTGCGTGGCTCTCCACTACCCGCTCATACAGGGCCAGCAGAGCAATACTACATGGCGCTTTTTTCGGTTGATTACTCATAAATAATGGCCCCCTGAATCTGCAATTTAAGGGTATTATAGCAGGTCAGGGGGCGTTAGTCGATAGATTTTATGGAATTTCAGTGAAAATGTAGGTCTTGTGTAGTCATGCTTGCGTACAGAGAGTGCTGTTATTTGGGCAGATTGGGATAAAGCTGAATCGACAGTTCATCATCCTGAGAACGATATACAGTAACTTTTTTCAGAACCAACTTCCAAAGCTGATTCTTCTCCAAGATGGTAAGAATGTCATAATTGTCCAGAATGTGCTGGGTGGTGGGAATAATTTGCAGTGAAGTCTTTTTCTTCTCAGCTCCGGAACACTGTTGTTGTATTAGCTCTGCTTCGGAAGACTGGAGTTTCTGAATTTCTGTGGATAAAACGGTATTTCGCTTAGCAAACATCTCTACGGAGTAAATTCCTTTCTCCAGATACTCGCAAAGTTTATCTTGTTGTTGCTGGAGTGCGGCGATTTGTCCACGGACAGTTTCCAAAGAAGACTCGATGGGATCGATAACGGGCCGCTGATCGGAATTGATCTGGAGAATGTATTGCTCCAGCCATTCTTCCATCGCATCATAGATATAATTTTCGACAGTATCACATTTGATCATTTTGCAGTCACACCCTCTGGTGGGACACTGATACCAGGGAATACAACTTCGCTCCTTCTTCGGAGTTTTTCGTTTCATAATTGCACCGCATTTACCACAGACCAGAATGCTGGCAAAGGGATTCCGTAACTGACGATCTTTGTGATTGGGGGTGTGGTTTCTCTTTTTTTGTGCTGCTTTCGCCATGTTCCATTGCTCCTCTGTGATGATAGGCTCATGCCGTCCCTCGTAAAGTTCGTAGTCATCGTTCAGTATCCGTTTTTTTGCAAGCATACCATCCTTGACAACACGCTTCACAGGTTCTCTGCGCCAACGGATTTTTCCAAGATATACTTCGTTATTGATTATGTTGGCAATCGATGTTTGCCCCCACTCGCCGATACGAGAGGGAATATGCATTTGATTTAATTGATAGGCAATTGTGTTATAGCCGATACCCTGCTTGCCGTACATTTCAAAGATCATCTGGACTACCTTAGCTTCTTCCGGTTCAATGCACAAGCTGTTACCTTTCTCGCCGGGAAGTTTGAAGGCACGGTAGCCATAGGGAGCCATAGAACCCATGAATTTTCCTTCAGAAGCAGACTGGTTGCGGCCTCTGACCAGTCGTTTGTTAATAGTTTTCAGTTCATACCGGCTGAACATGAATTTCATATCTGTGAACTGTTCATCGGAATCATTCTGCAAGTCGTAAGTCTTACCGGGGGTGATGATTTTACAGCTATTCACCTGCAGAACCTGCATGATATGTCCTGACTCCAGGGAAGATCCTCTGGAAAGTCTTTCAATATCCATACAGACCACACCAGCATACATACCGGTGTTAATCATATCTAGCAAACGCATCATTTCAGGACGGGCATAAAGGGACTCTCCGGATACAACTTCCTCCAGAACTTCCGCAACATGTAGTTTCTTTGCTTTGCAAAAATTCTCCAGAATCGTCCGGTGTCTGCTCAATGTTTCTTTAACAGACACATTTTCATAATCCGTATCCATTCTGGATTTTCGCAAATACATCAAGTACAGATCCAATTTGTACACTCCTTTCGAGAATCATTTTTCTTTCATTGTATTTTCAATAAACGGATAGGACAAAGGTGCGGCCATAGTAGCCGCACCTATCCTAGTGATCACGCTGCTTTATCTTCAGCCTCCGATTGCGTAGCGGCGCGAAGGACTGCATCCGTGATTAACGCTGTGATTTGAGATAAAATAGCTTGGATGTCGTTGTTATCCATATCGGAGCAGTAATTGCTGTGAATCTCAATCTTAGGTTCCATGATCACCGCTCCTCTCTGCTGCGCTGCCGCTTTCGGTAATAATCAGTGAGCAGCTTTAGAATGGTTTCCTGAATCCGGGCGGCACTGTAGCTTTTGGGGAAGAATTTCCGTAGATCGTCCACCCGGAAGCTGATTTTATCCTGTTGGTTGGCTTTGGGTTCCCGCAAAATATCGAAGATCTTATCCATGTTCAGTTCACCAGCTTGGCTCAGCTTCTTGAGTTGGATAGCCTGGGAGAGTGAGGGGGTGCAGTCCTCGCTCTCCATGGTTTCCAGAAGGTCACGCTGTTCCTGCCGGGTTAAGTAGGACAGTTCTACAGCAGGAGTCAGAGCAATTCTATCGTCATCCACCATTTTGAGAATTTCGGGGATTAACTCTGTCAGACGAATAAAACGGCGCACCTGGGTTTGGCTATCTCCACTTTGCTCACCAATCATTGCTGCGGATTCCAACTTCCGACCAACTTGGTTGGAAGTTAAATCTGTACGCTGGCCCTGACGGCTCATAGCCTCCATCTTTAGCTTATAGGCAAACGCCTTTTCACTGGGCAGAATCGTTTCCCGATGGAGGTTGCTATCCACCAAGGCAATGGCAGCCGCATCCCGGTCGAGAGTATAAATTAAGGCAGGAACCGTTTCGATTCCTGCCTTTTGGCATGCGTGGAGTCTCCGATGGCCGGAGATTACTTCGTATTCGTTATTTTCAATCGGTCTGACCGTGATGGGTGTCAGCAGTCCTTGCGTGAGGATGCTCCACACAAGCTGCTCCATTTCCGCATCATCTTTTACTTGGAAGGGGTGTCCTTCAAAGGGGCGCAGCTTACTCACAGGCAACTGCGCAGCCTGTACTGTATTCTTGGGATTATTCAATGGCAATAGTTTCCTTTCTGTTAAGTTTGGGTTCGTTATAAATGGCGATAATTTCAGCCGGGATAGCATCCATGGTCTGCTGGAGTGCTTCTACCATGTGCTGGAGGTCGTCCAGTTCCTGTACCTTCTTCTCCAGTTCCAGCTGGCGCAGGGTGCTGGCTTTGTTTCTGTCCACAGCTTTCTTTAGATCCGCGATCTCGCTGCGCATCTCCCTGGCGGCAATGCTGGTTTTCTTCAGTTTGGTCATCAGTTCCTCCACACCGGGAATGTACCCGTCCAACAGAGCGGCAATTTTCTTGGATTTGGTTTTAGCATTCAGAGCGTTCATCTCCGAGATCAGCTCCATCAGTTTGTCCTTCTGCCGGGTCAATTGGGCAGCCTGCTTGAACAACCGGGGCGGGATGTGGGTTCTTCCGGTGAGACTGGCAGATTCGCCCCTTTCGAAGTCGGGATATTTCTTCACCATGTAGCTCCAGAATTCATCCTGCCACTTGGTCAGCCGTTTCTTGTTGCCGATGATCTCCTTGGCGCTGAGCCGCCCATCTGCGGTGATGGGAACAAAGCAAAGGTGCATGTGGGGAGTCTTCTCGTCCACATGCACCACGGCAGAAATATAGGTATTAGGATTCTGCTTGGATTTCACAAACTCCACCGCATAGGAGAAGAACTCCCGGATTTCCTTCCGGCTCTTTTTCTCAAAGAATTCCGGGCTGGCAGTGATCAGCACCTCCACTGTGGTCACGCTGTCCTTCCGGACCCGGCATCCTGCTTCCCGGATAATCCGGTTGGAAATATCACGGTATTTCCCATTGGGGATAACCGGATGGAAATTGTGCTTACTCAGCTCCGTCTTAATATCCGGATTGCTGGCGTAGGTTTCTTTGGTTCTTTCATTATGCGCTTCGATCCGGCTCACAGTGGGGCCTTTATACTTGGCAAAGCGCAGAATTGCATATTGTGCTTTCATAATTAGGAATCTCCTTTCTTTTTCCAAACGATTTCGTATCCCAGCACTTCCGCAAGCTCCAGGGCTTCCTTGTAGCGCAGGGATTCCCGGCTAAGCTTGGCAGAGAAGTTGGACAGGCTGTCACTCCAGCCGTAATCGGTGGACAGGGCATCTACTACCTCTGCCATGGTAAAGCCCGCAAACATGATCTGAGCTTTGATCTGATTCTTGATATTCATAATGTTTACCTCCATAAATTCAGTTTGGTGTTTGGTGTAATAGGTTTGCTAATTCGTGAAATTTCCAAGGGCAAGCAAATCTGCTCAGTTTTCTTCCAGCGATGTCCCGGTCATGGACAGTGCCTTCTGTTTTCCGGAAATGAGAAACTATGCTTCCTTTCGAGAAAAAGTGCATGGATTGCGACAGTCAGTTCTCGGTTTCGACAATCGTTTTTCCGTAAAATAACAGTATGGATTCGACAAGTATTTTGCAGTTTTCAATACCCTTTGAGATTCCCTCTGCAAAATCAGCGTAGGTTTTGATGGTGATAATTTTTGTGACGCTGAAGTTCCAAAACAGCCGCCCTGCCTGCCCGGTCTGCCCGGAATTACCGATGGTGGGGCAAATGGGGCGGCCAGGGCACCTTATTTTGAAGTTCGCGCTCACAATTTCAGTTGCTCGATCCCCTTGTCGGGATTGATCAGCACCAGGATGTTCCGATACCCTCGTTTGCCGTCCAGAATGTGCTTGGAATAAACGATACCGTACTTGTCCGCATGCTGCTTCAGGTATTGCTTGAAAGTATTGGCAGACAGAGGTTTTTCCAGATTGTCCTTGCACCAGCGAAGATACGCAGTGTAGATATGTACAGACGAAACCTGACAGCCTTCTTCAAACCGGATATAGCCGCTGGATTCCAGAAAGGCGGGAATGTTGTTGCTGTCGGCAAAGGCTTCCTCCAGATTCTTCTTGGCCTGCTCGCTCTCGGTAAAATTGAAGTTATTATCAATCAGCCGATGCAGGCCTTGAAGCATCCACAGAAATATCCCTTCCGCTTCCTCTTTGAACTTCTCTACAAGGAAGCGGTCATCCACCCGATCAGCAGGTCGGTCCTTGGTGGTCAGAATCAGCTGCCGACGGTAGAAGGCATAAGAGTGGTCATAGAGTGCTTGAAGGGTTCCGTTGCCGAAGGCGATAAAGCGCACATACAATTCCCGTTGGACACTCTGCTGTCCCTTGCGCTCAATGTCCATCTTATCTTCCAAAGTGACCATGGACTTGATATAGCTGGTTTCCGGTAAGGCCACCATCTTCATATCATCGTCCACCATTACCAGCTTGTACTCCTGGTTGGCCCGGAAGAACTGGTTGGTTTCCAGCTTCATAATGCTGCCGGTGTTCATGTTGTCTCCATAGATATACCGCAGGGTGATCCTGATCCGGGATTTACCCTCGCCGCCTTTGCCCAGGATGATCAGCATCTTCTGTGCTCTGTTGGTGGGCAGCAGACAGTAACCCATGTATTCCTGCACCGTCAGCACATCCATATCAATAAGCAGATCATGGAGAAAGGACAGCCATTTGGTAGACACAGGTGCGTCCGGGTTATAGGCCACCTTCAGCCGGTTCATACAGAACTCTTTCTCCGGTGAGAAAGTGCCGTCCAGAAAATAAGTGCCGTTGGCTACATGGATGCGGTCAAGCTGCACCGGTAGAGGATCGGAGTAGCAGGCCAGCTTCAAGGCTTCTATAAGCTGTGTCGCTTTCTTTGCCACACTGCTGGTGACAAAGGGCTTGATCCGATTGTAGATTTCCATGCGGATCATATTTTCATCATCCACAAGGCCATCCACCGTGAAGAACTGTCCTCGGATACACTTCATGGGGTATTCCTCCAGGAAGGCATCACAGAACATCACCTCGTTGATTTTCTTGCCGTCATACCACTCGGGCATAACAGCAGACATTTCTTCGCTCATGCAGCACACCCCGCTTCCAACGCACAGTCCAGCAGGTATTCCGTGTGACTTAAGTTCCGGCAGGCCTCCACAAATCGGTCATCGTAAGGCTCGTTCGGATCCTCCGGTGCAAATTCCAGCATCCAGCGGCGGTATTGTTGCAGATTCCGGGATAACGAAAAAATGCAGGGCAGTTCCTCTTCCCGGAACGGCTCTGCATCAAGTACGGGGATATTCACTTCCGTAGGAGACCGGGGATCGATCCCGAAATCCCGGGCCAGTTTGATAGCGGCACTATGTACGCTGATGCCAAAGAATTTCGCGGTGAAGTCGATAACATCACCAGATTCCCCGCAGGCGAAGCAGTAGTACCGCTTGTCCAGCTTCAGACTGGGATGGTGGTCATTATGGAAAGGGCACAAGGCCATCCCGTACTTGTCCACCGTAAGTCCGAAGCTTTCAGCAGCCTGTCTGGTCGTGACTGCTGCCTTGATGGTTTCATACATATTCATTTTCTCAACTCCTAACATATTTGTTTCGAAAGAGAATCGTTCCCACCATCGAAGAAGTCTTCCCTTCCTACTATATTTATGTGGAAATCCGAGAAAAACGGTCTAATCATCTGACAGTCCAAAATCAAAAAACCTGACAGCATTGGAATGTTCGGAAGCTATGGGATAAGTCCGCTGTTTTGGACTGATTCTCTGCTACAATTTAGACTGGGATCAAACGAAAGAGTCGACTTATCATGACAGTTAGAGCTTGACGCGAAAATAATTCTTTATTTTAGAACACATGTTTGATATAATGAGTATAAAAAAGGGGGCGCGAGTGTGGCACAGAAGGTAGATTTGCAGGAACGGCTTAAAATGCGGTTCCTGACCGTTGATTATAGAGATAAGCAGGAGGTTTACGGAACCAGCACCACTGCTTCAGATACAGGAGCCATTGCGCTAGATATTCTGAACATTCCGGATTATGTCTTGGAAGAACTCGTAGAACTGGCAGAACCCATGATGCAGCTTGTGGATTTCCTGAACAAAAACAGAAATCCCGATAGTTCCACCCTGGCGATGATGTTGACATCTTCCAAGAATGTATTCCGGGTTGTGGATCTATTACGGGATGTGCCGCCTTTCTCCAGTCAGGACTTCACATGGCTGGACAGAAAACTCCCCAGTATATTCTCCGCAGATGCCGTTAAGAAAGCCTACCGGCAACGCAAAAAAGAGAAGGGGGAAGTGTTCATTCCTGCCCTGTGTCTGGTTGCCCAGCTTGGTTTCGGTATCCGGGATTTCAGGCAGGCACTGATCCCACTGGTGGAATCCTTGGACGATGATGATGTGTCCCGGAACCCTACCGGCTTTGCTAAACAATTCGATGCGTTCTTCTCCGCGGATGAGAATAAGCAGGATTATTGGATGTCTATCACCAATGTATCCGTGGAATACCTGCCCGGCGAAAAGGGTCTGGTTCGCCGGATGCACTATGCATCCTTCCCCAGTATGTTCCGCTCCAATCTCTATGAAGCGCTGGCTGTGGGGAATGCCCCGAAACGGTGTCCCATCTGCCAGAAGTTCTTCCTGACCACCAATGCCCGGCGGCAGAAATACTGCACCGGTTATGCACCGGACGAATACGGCGGTCTGACCTGTGTGCAGGTTGGCAACCGGATGGGCCGGGAAGCACGGGAGAAGGCAGAAACCCGTCCCGCCATCGTCCAGTACCATCAGGCTGTGAATGCTCTTGATAAGCGCGTGGAGCGGGGAACTCTTGAAAGAGATATTGCAGTAAAGGCAAAAGCCCATGCAAAAGAGTTGATCTCCGGTGCCATTACCGATGCAGACTATGCCAGCGGTGAATATAAAAACGATATGAATCCCGATGCGTTGATTGCATCGGTGATGAAGGAATAAAGATAAGGAGGTGCCGCCATGTCATATCCGGAATTTCAAACCGAAGAAAAAGCTGTGCAGCTAATGCCGGAAGATATCCGGATTCTGTCCGAGTATTCCTGGGACATGGCAGGTTACACTTCTCGGTTTGGTTTCTTCTATCAGGGAAATGAAAATGCAGACATTGACGGGCTTACCAAATGGCAGGCAGAGCATATCTTCCAGTTAACGCCGATGCCGCCGGGAATGGAAGATCCCCTACAGAACATGGAGAAAACCGGACGCATCAGTAAGGAAAAGAAGAAGGAGATCACCAGGAAAAACGAAGCGGTTGGCGAAGCATATCTTGCCAAGGCTGTACAGGAAAAGAATCTTCTCTATCTCAGTTTTTATCTCCATGCCTGCGAGGGCAGAATCAATAGCAGGGTGTATTCATTCCTCCGAAGGAACGGTATGGATACATACAACCCGGCATTGTTTTTGGATCTGAAGCTTGCTTTGCAGGAAGTGATTCTCAAAAAGCTTCCTACATTTGATCCATGCAAGGGTGCTAAATTTCTGACCTACATGTACGAATTCGTAGGGGATGCACTTACCTCTTTCCGCATGCGGGAAGAGTGTTGGACAATCGATTCTCTGGACATCTACAAAGGTATTCGACGCATGGCCGCCATTTACAACGCCAACGGCGGTAACGCACAGAATGCCTTAGAAAAGTTTTGTGAAGAAACCGGATGCAAGCCAAAAACGGCGGTAGATTATCTGGATCAGGCTATCGGCATCCGGGCTCGACAGACGGAAGTGATTGTGGACTGGGATGAAAACGATACGGAAATCATAGAAGATATTCTGCCCAGCCGAGTGGGAGATCTTTGCTATGTTCTGTGGAATCGGCGGAAGATAAAAGCTGTCCGCGAATCACTGGGAAAGCTGTCCTGGCGAGATCAAGTGATTCTGAAAGCCCGGAATGCGATCTGCAATAACTGCGGCGGCATGCGACCCATGAAGGAGCAATATTCTTTCCGCGAGATCTCCAATTTGATCGGTAGCAGCACAGACAAGGGTGCTGAGAAAGCGTATCATACTGCATTGGATCGATTCACCGCACAGCTGGCAGAGGATAATGTGATCCGGGTTGTGGATATGGTTCGTATCGAATCGGAGCGGGTAAAAAAGAAAAACGCCGCCGCAATCTACCGGTATCAGGCAGACTGCGACGGCGTATGGGGCGAGATTCATTTTGATTTTGAGAAGAAGCGAATTCGTATCAAGCGGCTGGCAGAGTGGGATACAACCAAGAGTCACATCTATGCATGGAAGGTGATCTGCTTCATCGCTTTGAGTGGAGAACTTCCGGAGAAAAAGAGGATCGTATTTGAACGAGAGTAGGATGCGTCGCTGCGGCGGGACGGGGGTGTGATATACCTCTTGCTCTCCCGGTGATGCAGCTCCATTTCAAAAATCTGCTTCCCAGATTTCCTCCATTCCGCTTCACCACCTACACCCGAACAGCCGGATTTCGCGTAAGCGAATCCAACATTTCCCGTCCCGGAGGGCCGCGAAATCCGCCTGTTCTGCGGTCAATTCAAAGCGCTTGTTCCCCCACCGAACAACCCCTTTGAACCGCCCACGGTCGCAAAAGGTCTAACACACTAGACTTTGCACCGCAAAATCGTGTGCCAACAGGGCTCTTTCACCCCTATTGGAAACCCCGAAGTAAAGGAACATGCAGTCCCTTTACAATCCCAGCCCGTTTTGAAATCTGTATATACAAACCGGGAAAACGGTGTTTGCATCTACACATCCCAAAACGAAAAAATCCCCACAGTCGATCCTCCAGCAAGGAGAGGAAAGCCTGTGGGGATTTTGGGTGTCGCATTCATTGGAACGAGAGAAATTCATGCGTCACAAAGCGCCCACAGGATCACCGGTAGGCGCTGATGCGTTAGAAGAAGCGTCATCCTCTTAGTCGTTTTCCACAGTTGGGGCAGCATCTGTCGCCTTTTTTGTATTTGGCTTTGCAGTGGGGACATTTCTTCTTTTTT
>SVKV01000028.1 GCA_015068305.1 Oscillospiraceae bacterium | reverse complement strand
GTCGGTGTCAACCCCAACGCTAAGAACCAGAAGGCTGCTATGCAGTTCGCTGCATTCCTGGCTTCCTCCGACTCCCAGCTGCTGCGCTTCCAGCTGCGTAACATCACTCCCGCTGTTACCGCTCTGGCTGAGAATGCTGATGTCGCTGCTTCCATCGTTGCTGTTGCTGAGTCCAACACCATGGCTTACGCTTCCGTTGCACAGCCCACCATCGCTGAGATGGATCCCGTTTGGGGCCCTGTCGGCACCTTCGGCACCAACCTGGCTGACGGTATGGTCAATGCTGACAACCTGAAGGACAGCGTCGACGCTATGGACGCACAGCTGAACGGCGGTCTGTAATCGACAATCTGAATCCACTGGATTTCTGATCCCCGGTGGCAGCCGGAAGTTTTTCCGGCTGCCACTTTTTACATCGAAAAGCACAATTCCTAAAAAATAGGAAGGGAGACGGTAGCGTGTCCACAAAAGAATTAACCAAGACCGCAGCGGCCAGTCAGAAGAAGCTGGACCCCAACGGTCTGATCTATGCGCTGAAAAACGGCAATGCCATGATCTGGCTGTCCTGCCTGATTATGGGTGCTGGCCACTTTGCAGTGGGCCAGTACATCAAGGGCCTGATCTTCCTGCTGATCGAAGTTGCTTTCGTCGGCTACATGGTCATCCCTAACGGCGGTTTCCACTGGCTTGGCCTGATGCCCAGCCTGGGTGACCGGATTACCGAGGAAGTCTGGAACGAGGACCTCGGTGTTTACGAATACGTTCAGGGCGACAATTCCCAGCAGATCCTGCTGTACGCCGTTGCAACTCTGGTTGCCGTGGCTGTGTTCTTCGTCGTCTGGCGTGCATCCGTCCGCAGCGCTTACATCGGCTATGCCGCCAAGAAGGCAGGCAAGCATGTCAAGACCTTCAAGGATGACATCAAGGCTCTGTTTGACGAGAACATCCACAAGTTCCTGATGTTCTTCCCCTTCGCCATGCTCATGATCTTCACCGTGGTTCCCCTGGTGTACATGATGCTGATGGCTTTCACCAACTACTCTCGTGTTGGTGATCACCTGACCCTCTTTGACTGGGTGGGTCTGGAAAACTTCATTTCCCTGTTCGACAAATCCTCTTCCCTGGGCAGACAGTTCTTCCCGGTTCTGCGCTGGACCCTGATCTGGGCCTTCTTCGCAACCTTCCTGAACTTCTTTGCCGGTACCATCATGGCCATGATCATCAACCGGCCCTCCACCCGCCTGAAGGGCTTCTGGCGTACGGTCCTGTCCCTGACCATTGCGGTACCCCAGTTTGTGTCCCTGCTGATCATCCGCACCATGTTCAAGAGCGAGGGTGCTGTCAACCAGCTGCTGCTGAATCTGGGCTGGATCGACACCGCTCTGCCCTTCTTCACCGATGCCACCTGGGCAAGAGTCACCATCATCATCATCAACTGCTGGGTCGGTATTCCCTATACCGTTATGTCCGTGACCGGTATTCTGCAGAATATCCCCGCTGAGCAGTATGAGGCAGCCCGTATCGACGGCGCAAATGCTTTCCAGCAGTTTGTCAACGTTACCCTGCCCTACATGATCTTCGTCATGACTCCCACCCTGATCAGCACCTTCACCGGCAACATCAACAACTTTAACATCATCTACCTGCTGTCCGGCGGTGGCCCCACCTACATCGGCGACTCTGCCGGTCAGACCGACCTGCTGGTCACCTGGCTGTACAAGCTGACCATCGACAACCAGGAGTACAACCTGGCCGCCGTCATCGGCATTCTGACCTTCGTCGTGCTGGCTACCGTTGCTCTGCTGACCTACCGGAACTCCGGATCTTACAAGGATGAGGAGGGCTTCAAATAATGGCTAAGAAATATAAGTCTGTGAAAACCCAGCGCCTGGTCACCGATGTGGCGGTTCATGTGTTCCTGACCATCGTGGCCATCGTCTGGCTGATCCCCTTCGTCTGGCTGGTTGCCCACTCCTTCCGTGCCGAGTCCACCGGCCTGTTTACCCCCCATTTCTTCCCTGAAAAGTACACCATCATGAACTACGTGAAGCTGTTCACGGAGACCGACTCCATGAACTTCCCCCGTACCTTCATGAACACCTTCTTCATCGCCTGCTGCGCATGTATCATTTCCACCTTCTCCGTGCTGGCTGTTTCTTACTCCCTGTCCCGCGTCAAGTGGAAGCTGCGTAAGTCCTACATGGATATGGGCATGATCATCAACCTGTTCCCCGGCTTCATGGGCATGGTTGCTGTGTACTTCCTGCTGAAGGCTATGGGCCTGACCGAAGGCAACAAGCTGCCTCTGGCTCTGATCATCTGCTACACCTCCGGTGCCGGTACCGGCTTCTACATCATGAAGGGCTACATGGATACCATCCCCAAGGCTCTGGACGAAGCTGCTTACCTGGACGGCGCCACCAAGTGGGAGACCTTCACCAAGATCACCCTGCCCCTGTGCAAGCCCATGATCGTTTATCAGATCATCACCAGCTTCATGGGTCCCTGGATGGACTTCATCCTGGCAAAGGTCATCGTCCGTGCCGAGGCTGAGTACTACACCGTTTCCATCGGTCTGTACAAGATGCTGGAAATGGAATTCGTCAACAACTGGTTCACCCGCTTCTGCGCCGGTGCCGTGGTGGTTGCAATTCCCATCTCCATCCTGTTCATGATCACCCAGAAGTGCTATCAGGAAGCCATGGGCGGCGCTGTCAAGGGTTAATTGCCTATGAAGTGCATGCACAGAATTTTATGTCTGCTGCTTGCCTGCCTGATGCTTACTGCATGTAACACCACCGCCCCCGATTCGTCGGGGGCGGCTTTGGATACTCAGCAGAAAGTGGATCAGATCAAGCAGCTGGGTGAAAGCCCCGACGACAATTACCGGACCTATTACGAAGTTTTCGTTTATTCCTTCTGCGATTCTGACGGCGACGGCATCGGCGACATTCCGGGCCTTGTTTCCAAGCTGGATTATCTGCAGAATCTGGGCATCCGTGGCCTCTGGCTGATGCCCATCCATCCCAGCTCCTCCTATCACAAATACAATGTGGAGGACTACTATGCCATCGACCCCGCCTACGGCACCATGGAAGATTTTGAAACGCTTATCGCCGAGTGCGAAAAGCGGGACATCCATGTGATCATCGACCTGGTTCTCAACCACACTGCCTCGGAGCACCCCTGGTTCAAGGAAGCGGTTTCCTACCTGCAGAATCTGCCCGCCGGTGCCGAGCCCAATGTGGAGGAGTGCAAGTACCTGGATTACTACTTCTTCTCCAGGGAAGCTGGCGCAGGCGCCCGGCCTGTGGAGGGCACCGAATGGTTCTACGAGGGCATGTTCGACTTTACCATGCCGGATGTGAACTTTGCCAGCGAAGAGCTCTGGGAAGAGTACCGGCAGATCATGGAGTTCTGGATCGGGAAAGGTGTGGCCGGCTTCCGGCTGGATGCTGCCAAGGAGTTCTACTCCGGCAACGCCGCCAAGAACATTGAGGTCCTGAACCGGATCCAGCAGACCGCTACCGCCATCAAGCCCGACTGCTATCTGGTGGCCGAGGTCTGGGAGAATTTCGGCCAGATCTCCGAATACTACAAAAGCGGCATCACCAGCATCTTCAACTTTGCCTTCGGCAATGTGGACGGCAAGATCACCAATGTGATCCGGGCCGCCGGCAATCCCGGCACCGTTGCAACCTATGCAACAGCTCTGGAAAAGGCCGACAAGGCCTACCTGGCCTCCAATCCCGATTACATCGATGCTCCCTTCCTGAGTAACCACGATGTGGGCCGCATCGCCGGCTTTGCCAACCGGGATCCGCTGAAGATCAAGATGGCCGGTGCCATGAATGTACTCATGAGCGGCAGCTGCTTCATCTACTACGGCGAGGAACTGGGCATGCCCGGCTCCGGCAACGATCCCTCCAAGCGGGCTCCCATGCTCTGGAACGAGGCCCGGGATAACGGCACCACCAATCCGCCTCCCGAGTGCGAGCTTCCTGCAGAGTATCCTCTGGGCAGCCTGGAAATCCAGGAGAAGGACGACCTGTCCGTTTATAACTACTACCGCCAGGCAATCGCCCTGCGCAATGCCCTGCCCGTGATTTCCCACGGCCGGACAACCTGCGAGACGGCCCTGAACATCGGCTGTGTCAGCGCCCAGAGAAAGACCTGGAATGAGGAAGCATGCATCATCCTCATGAACATCAACCCGGAGGCAGCCACCGCCGACCTGTCTGCTTATGCTGACTGGACCCTGGCGGCAACCCTCTCCGCCGACGGCAATCCCATCACCCTGGACGGCACCACGCTGAACCTCAGTGCCTACGGCATTGCGGTGCTGCTGCCTGCTGCCCAATAAACCGTACCATCCGAAAGGAGACCCTCTTATGGAAAGACTGGCAAATCAGGAAGAACGGCGTAGCGGAATCACCCGCTCTGCCCTGCGGCTCTGGGGCCTGCTGTTTGCAGGACTGGGCATCGTGGGCCGGGGCATCCTTCAGAACCGGCTGCTGGGCATGGGCCAAATCAGCGGCGAACAGCTGCTGGAGGCCATGATGAGCTCCGACCGGGCCATGGTGTTTGCAACATTGGCTCTGGTGATCCAGGCGGTGGAAGCCTGCGCAATCCCGATTTTTGCATTTTTGCTGGTGGAGGGTGTGCAGCATACGAAGAATCTGGACGGTTATCTGCTGCGGGTCGTGGGCCTGGCGCTGCTCAGCGAGCTGCCCTATAACCTGGC
This sequence comes from Oscillospiraceae bacterium, assembly GCA_015068305.1. Lineage (GTDB taxonomy): Bacteria > Bacillota > Clostridia > Oscillospirales > Oscillospiraceae > Faecousia. The sequence goes on along the minus strand of SVKV01000028.1, from coordinate 20,224 downwards.
CATGTCCGGCTCTTTGTGGGATACTTCCTCCCGGAACCCGGCCATCGGTCTGGCCTTTGCCATGGGTATGCTGTACCTGTTCCGGCTCTACGGCGGCAATACCCTGGGACGCCGGCTGCTGCGGGTGCTGATCACCGGCGCAGCGGTGCTGTGGCCCATGATGCTGCGGGTCCAGGACGGCGCCGTCTGCGTGATTCTGGTGGCGGTGCTTTGGCTGTGCCGGAATCTGAAGAATTACCGGACCTTCATTGGCTGCGCTGCCGGTGCCCTGTGTTCGGTTCTGTCGCCTTTCTATTTGGCGATTCCCATGGGCTTCATGCCCATCCACTTCTACCGGGGCGAAAAGGGTGAGGAGAACAGACTTCTCAATTACCTGGCTTACCCGGTGCTGCTGCTGGCCGCCGGCCTGGCAGGAATGTTCCTGTAAAAAAGAAAATGCTCTGCCGAAAGGCAGAGCATTTTTTTGTTGTTTTCTGATGCTTAGTACTTTCTGGACAGAAGGGATTCTGCCTCTTCCCGGGTGATTTCACCGGCATTGCATTTGGCCATGATCTGCACGTCCTTGTCATTGAGCTTATAGAACAGGTAGAAGATGCCCGCAATGGCAAGACCGATGGTGGGGATCAATGCATAGACGATCCACAGACCCTGCAGCGCCTGGGGGGTCTGCTGGATGCCCAGTGCTTCCAGTTCCGCGAAGTCGGAGGCCTGGACGCTGACCCAGTTGAAAAGACCCAGCAGGAACAGCGCCAGAGAGGAGGAAACAGCGGCGGTGATCTTGACGGAGAAGGTCTGGATGGCGAAGGTGATGCCCGTGGCGCTGACGCCGGACTTATACTGGCCATACTCGGCGCAGTCCGGGGTGAACATGAAGGCCAGGACACCCTGGATGCTGGCGGGAGCTGCCCGGAGGACGTTGAGAATGATGAACAGGGTCTTATTCTCCCAGCCGCTGAAGAAGATGATGAAGCCGAAAATCACATTCAGCAGGTTGCAGAGCATCAGCACCTTCATCTTGTCGTGCTTTTTCACGATTTTGGGAGCCAGATACGCGGCGGCAAAGCCGGGTACCGCGGCCAGGAAGCCCAGCAGCATATTGAACATGGAGCTGCCGAAGAGATAGAAGGAGGCAAAGAGGCCCAGGGCATTGGAAGTTTTCAGCGCATCCATGGCCATGTAGCCGCCGTAGTAGGTGACCAGGTACTTGTTATTTTTCAGGTAGTGCCACATCTGGCGGAAGGAGAAGTTTTCCTCCAGCACACCGGGGTGGTAGTTGCGCTCCTTGCAGTTGATGCACAGCGGGATCATGCAGGCGGTGCTCAGCACGCTCAGCAGCACCACAGTCCAGGTGGCGGAAAGACCCACCTTTTCGCTGATCAGAACGGTCAGCAGCACGCCGTAGAGACCCTGGCCCAGACCGGAGTAGATCCGGTTGATGCTCAGCAGCTCCGTGCGTTCCTGGACATTGGCGGTCATGGTATTCAGCATGGCATAGGCCGGAGCATCGGTGAGGGTATAGACGGAGTCCCACAGAATGTAGGCCACACCGAACCAGATCAGCTTGCCGGTTTCGGTGAGGGCCCCGGGGATGGAGAAAACCGCGATGGTGACAATGGGCATCAAAGCCGTTGAGAACCGGAGCCAGGGCATGCTCTTCTGCCCGTTTTTAAACTGGATCCGGTCAAAGAGGAAGCCGAAGAGAGGATCATTGATGGCGTCCCAGACTTTGACGATCAGCAGCACCAGGGCCACTTTGGTCAGATCCACACCCTGCATGGCAAGATAGGTGGAAATGAAGCCTGCGCTGAGGGCATAGTAAATGTTCTGGCCGAAGAAGTAGAACCAGTAGCTCTGACGTTCTCCGGGGGTTGTCATGTAGCCGGGCGGGTTTTTCTTCATGAGAAATTCCTCCATTTTATCTGTATTTGCTGCGGCACCGGGATTCCGGCAGCAGCCCTTTCATGACAGGCTTATAAGTTTTCGATGATTTCCGTCAGCGCCTTCCAATCCCAGCCTTCGTATTCGTGGGGATCATGGGGATCGGCGGAACGCTGATCCGGCGGGGTCAGATTGGTGTGCATATAGAGGGTATCGAGGCCCGCATTCCGGGCACCGGCGATGTCGGTCTGGAGGTCGTTTCCGATCATCAGGCAGTTGGCCTTATTCAGCTTCTGCTCTTCCAGCAGGGCGCTGAAAAACCGGAGGTCCGGCTTCCGGCAGGCATAGTCCGAGGACAGATAAATTCCGTCGAAATAGGGGGCAAGGCCCAGGTGCTCCAGTTCAAAAGCCGTGAACACCCGCTGGGCATTGCTCAGAAGCCAAAGCCGGTAGCCGTCGGCGCGGAGTTTTTTCAGAGCCTCGGTGACACCGGGATAGAGCCGGATATACTCGGTGGAAGCGATCCGGAACAGCTGGGAAGCATGGACGCCCAGGGCCTCTGCATTCTCCGTGACTCCCTTGGCCCGGAACAGCTGGGCCATCACAGGCTCAAAGGGCAGATCCGGGAAGCATTCATAGCTCTGGCCCGCTTTTGCCTTCTTTTCCGCCATGGCAGCGCCGAAGGCATCCCGCAGCTCTTTGCCGGTGTAGTGGGCACCGTAGTAGCCGAAATAGAGGGCCGTCTTTTCCCAGACCGTATCATCCTCTTCCGTGTGGATGTCAACCAATGTGCCGTAAAGATCGAAGATAAGATCCCTGTAGGCCATTACAGAACGTCCTCAAAGGCCTTGACGATCCGGCTGCAGGCCTCCATCAGCACGCTCCGGGCGCAGGGAACGCACATTCTCTGGAAGCACTGGCCCTCAACGGGATCATGAACGGTGCCGTCCTGCAGCAGCACATTGGCATCCTCGTAGATCCGCTTGTGGACCTCCTCATCGGAAAGGCCCAGGGCCCGGAAGTCCATCCACAGGCAGTAGGTGCCCTCGGGCTTGCAGATCTTCACCTGGGGCATTTCCTTTGCGAAGAAATCAATGACGCAATCGATGTTGCCCTCGATGTATTCGCTGACCTGGTCCATCCACTCGTCGCCCTCTTCATAGGCGGCGATGTGGCCGGCGATGGCGAAGGGGGTGGGCATGGGCATGGGGTAGTCCTTCATGATCCGCTCGTACAGGCCCTTGTCCTGGACAATGGCATTGGAGCAGGAAAGACCTGCCATGTTGAAGCTCTTGTTGATGCCGACCAGGCAGATGGCATTGCTCTTGTCGCCGCAGGCGGACAGGAAGGGGGTATACTTCTGGCCCTTGCGGATGTGGTCGCAGTGGACCTCGTCGGAGATGACGAAAACTCCGTGCTTTTCGCAGATTTCGGCCACCTTTGCGATTTCCTCCCGCTTCCAGACCCGGCCCACCGGGTTGTGGGGGTTGCAGAAGATCAGAAGGGTGTTGTTGGGATCGGAGGCCTGCTGCTCCAGCAGGTCATAGTTGATGGTGTAGTAGCCGTCGTTGTTGATGAGGTGGCAGCGAACCACTTCGTTGCCCCATTTGACGATGTCCTGGGAGAAATGGCCGTAGACCGGGTCCATGACGATGATGCCCTGGCCGGGTTTGGCGTACATATGGGCCACATGGGTCAGAGCGCCGAAGGTGCCGTGGGAGGAGATGATCTCATCGGGCTGGATTTCCCAGCCGTGGCGGTGGGCAAACCAGCGGCACAGAGAGGTAAAATACCGCGGATCGGTGATGTGCATGGAGTAGCCGTACATCATATGATCCGCCACCCGGTGCATGGCATCGATGACGGGCTTGGGGGACTGGAGGTCCATGTCCGCCACCATCAGCGGAATGGTATTTTCGTTTCCGCGCATCCACTTGATGGCATAGGTGCCGCGGCGGTCAATGACGGTATCAAAATCGTATCGCATAATCGGGATTCCTTTCTGTGTGTAAAATTCCGGGGCCCATTCTTTCACAAATAAAAGTATACCATATTGCCGTTGCTTTGCAAATGCCCAGGATGCATAAACTTTTTCCGGAGAATTGGGGAAAACCCATAAACCCGGTTCCGGGAAACAGTTGAAAAGGAGGGGAATTTGTCTTATACTGAAGAAAACTTTTTGAAATTGCGGGGATGGTTATGGGAAAGAAACGGGCTTGGGTGCTGATTTTGCTGCTGCTGGCGGTTTTGTCCGGCTGCGGCGGGGAAACCCCGCCGGTGCTGAAAGATGCTGCGGTGGAGGATGCGATCCTCTATCCGGCGGAGGAGGGGCTCATTTATAATGCCATCTACCGGGGAGATTACGCCAAAGCGGTGATCACCGACGAAACCGGAAACGGCATCGATTCTCCGGAGGCGCTGGCGGCGGTGCTGGGCACTGCCGATGCTCCGGAGCCGGTCTGCGGGACAGAACCCGGGGAACGGACCCTGGGCAAAGCGGTGACGGCGGACATCACAACCGACGGCAAGGGCCGAATCACCGCCCTGCGGGTGAAGCGTGTAACAGTCAGACCGATGGTGGGCATCAGCTGGAAATCGGACACCGTCGGGGAGGATTACCGGGCTTTTGCGGAGAGCCTGGAGCGAAACGGAGGCATCGCCGTATACTTGCCCCTGCTCATCGCACCGGAGCAGGCGGAGGCGGAACTATCCAGACTGGATAGTTTGCTGGTCACCGGCGGCGAGGACTGGAACCCCGGACTCTACGGCCGGGAGCCGGAGCCCCACGGGGCGGTGGACTGGAACGACATCCGGGATATGTCGGACCTGCATCTGATCCGCGCCGCCCTGAAAATGGATATTCCCATGCTCTGTGTCTGCCGGGGCGCCCAGGGACTGAACATTGCTCTGGGAGGCGGGCTGATCCAGGATATCCCCACCTATCTGGGAACCCAGGTGGAGCAGGGGCTGATTGCAGAAAGCCGGGTTACCGGGGTTTTGTCGGAGGGCGGCTGCGGCTGCGCCGGAGAATCCCACCTGCGCATACAGCTGGATGGGATCATCCACGAGGGAAATACTTACCACCATCTGGAAGCCGGCATTGACCCGGATTCCAAGTGGCTCTACGATATTTTCGGCACCGACAGTCTTGATCTGGTGTCCACTGCCCATCACCAGGCCATCGACCCGGAGCGAATCGGCGATGGGCTGACCGTGGCGGCCCGGTCCGCCGACGGCATCATCGAAGCGGTGGAATACCGGGCGAACCGGTTTGTCCTGGGGCTTCAGTGGCACCCGGAGCGGGATGCCCTGGGGGACAGCCAGAATACCGATGTAAGCCAGGAGCTGTCGAACCTGCCGCTGCGGGCCCTGGTGGAATTCGCCGGGGAATCAGAAATCGGGAGATGAGAAAATGAAGCTGTTTTGGATACTGGCTGGAATTCTTGCCCTTTTGTGCCTGCTGGTGCTGATCATTTGCTATGTGTGCTACCGGATCGCCTTCTTTGCAAAGCGGGAGGAATCGGACCCGGAGCAGATTCCGCTGCCCCCGGGAAAGATCTACGAGCCTTTCCACGGGCAGATGCGGGAATGGATCCTCCAGGCCCGGGCCATGGAGCCGGAGGATCTGGAGATCACCGCCTTTGACGGTCTGAAGCTCCACGGAAAATACTATGAATATGCCCCCGGAGCCCCTGTGGAGCTGATGTTCCACGGCTACCGGGGCGGTGCCGAGCGGGATCTGTCCGGAGGCGTGTACCGGTGCTTCCGCTGCGGACGGAATGCTCTGGTGGTGGACCAGCGGTGCAGCGGAAGGAGCGGAGGCCATGTGATCACCTTCGGCATCAGAGAGCACTGGGACTGCCTTTCCTGGGTGGATTTTGCGGTGAAAAAATTCGGACCCCAGGTAAAGATCATCCTCACGGGCATTTCCATGGGCGCCTCCACCGTGGTGATGGCGGGAGGCAGGGAACTGCCGGCCAATGTGATCGGCATCCTGGCTGACTGCGGCTACAGCAGCCAGAAGGAAATCATGGAGGTGGTGATCCGGAAGATGGGCCTGCCCCCTCGCCTCAGCTATCCCTTTGTACGTCTGGCGGCAAGGATCTACGGCGGCTTCAATCTGGAGGAATATTCCCCCATGGAGGCCCTGAAAACCTGCTCGGTACCGGTGATCTTCTTCCACGGAGAAGATGACGATTTCGTGCCCTGCTGGATGAGCAGGAAAATGTACGATGCCTGCCCTTCCCGCAAAAAACTGGTGACAGTGCCCGGGGCGGGCCACGGCCTCAGTTTCCCGGTGGCCCCGGAGGAATACCTGCAGAAGCTGGGAGAATTTTTCCCCACAAACACATAAAGAAAAGGACCGGCCTGGGGCCGGTCCTTTGATATTTACTTGGCCTTCTTCTTAAAGAGGAAGCTTCTGAACAGCAGGATGTTGATGAGGATCATGAAGACCACCACAATGCCCAGTGTCAGATAGGGTCTGGTGGGAGCCATGGTGGCAAGAAGCAGGATGGGGAAGCCGAAGACCATGGCCGGGAAATTCTGGTACACCAGATTGTCGGACACCGGGGTCTTGAAGTCGCCGTCGATCTCCCGCAGCAGGATGATGCCGGTGGAGGCGGTGCCGGTGAGCATGCCGTACATGGCCAAAAACTGCTGCTCGGCATAGGCGGGGAAGAGCTTGTGGCTGACGAAGTGGACGTAGATGTAAGTCGCCACCAGGCCTACAAGGCCCATGGCCAGCAGCACGGCCCAGTATTTGCCCACAATGCTCATGCGGATGGCGGCAATGCCGGCGGTGACCATGATATCGAAGAAGAAATTGGTGGCCCGGGTCAGCAGGAAATTATTGGTATAGCACCGGTGGATGATGTTTTTCTTCCGGCAGAAATTCATCACGGCCTTCAAAATGGTGGCAGACAGCACGCCCAGCAGGAAATTGAAGCCGTAGATGGTGGACTTCATGCCGGGGATCAGACAGCCCAGAGCGTACATCAGCAGGTAGGCGCCCAGATAGGCCACCACGATCAGGGCCACCTGAATGGTGAACTTGTCGATGGATTCCTGCATGGGGATCTCGCCCTCGCCCTCCACCTGTTCGTTGGAGACACCGGAGCCCTTGTCCAGCTTGATCTTTCCCTGGCGCTTGAGGACATTTAAGTGGATGACGCCGCCGATGCTGGCGCTTAAGAAGCCCATGGCCGCCACGGTCAGACCGAAGCTGCGTCCGCCCACGAAGCCGTAGTCCGCTTCGTAGATGCCGCCGTAGTTCATGGCCTGGCCGGTACCCTGGCCGTAGCCCAGAGCCAGCAGCAGACCGGCAGCTTCCAGCAGGTCGTCAATAAAGTTGACGGCAATGATGCAGATGATCATGCCCACGAAAGCCTGGAGCAGGTAGGTTGCCACGGTGGTCAGACCGGTGTTGAAGATCTCGACGGTCCGCTCTTTGGTCATCTTTCCTTCTGTGGTCCGCAGGGCGGAGGCGGTGAAGCCCAGAGCCAGCATATGGTAGGTCAGCAGCTCCAGCCAGACGGTGCCGTGGCCCCCGAAGAAGGCGGTATCGAACATTTCAACACCGGTGACGGCCTTATAGACCGTGGATACGATCAGCAGAATACCGCCGCCCAGCACGGAGGTGGGGATCAGCGATTTCTGCAGCAGGGGCACGGACCGCTTGAGCATATTGCCGGCCAGCAGGCTCAGAAGCAAAATGGCGATCAGATTGAAAAAGCCCCACGAACTAAAGTCCCAAAAATTGCCCATGTTCTTCTCCTGTCTTTAAGTTTTTATAGCGGTGGTAGAAATTCAGATATTTCAGCGCATTGAACCGCTTGCAGCTTTTCAGCTGGTAGAATTCTTTGCCCTCATACAGATTCAGCTTGTTTTTGCCCAGCAGCGTCACGCCGATCTCGTCAAACCGGAAAACCCGGTCATCCACGGTGATCCGGTCGCCGTAGAGGCAGAGGGTGGCTTCCTTTTTCAGAAGCTCCTTGCGTTTGGCGGCATGGACCCGGCTGAACCGGGCGGTTTCGGTCCAGAGGGGCGCTTCGGTCATGGCAGAGGTATCCAGATGGTTTACATAATCATTCTGCCAGTCGTACCAATCGGCCACAAACCGGTGGGGGAAGTAAAATCCCACGCCCTCCAGCTCCTTGGTGGGCTTATGCCGGACAGTCATACCGCATTTGGTGCAGGAAATCAGATCGCCGTGGCTTTCGAAGGTGCTAAGGCCGCATTTGGGGCACACATAAAAGACCCGCTCCAGAAATTCTGCGTTCTTTTTGTGGCGGAATTCCCCGGTGACCCGGGCTTCGTCCTGCCACAGCTCTTTCTCAATCAGCGCCATCACCTGATCATCGGTCATGGCCTTCAGCTCCTCCGGCTCCACAACCCGGCTGACATAGCCGTGCATATGACCCCGGCGGATCACATCGGACCAGCGGGGATGAACACCGTAGCCTCCTTCGATCCGGAAGATGGCCAGGGGCAGGCCCAGCTTTCTGGCCAGAGAGGCAATGGCAGGCTTCATGTACACGGTTCTGCCGTGGAAGGTCCGGTGACCCTCGGGAGCCAGGCAGATGGTGCCGCCCTCCCGGGCAACCTTGATGCAGTTTTTCACGGCCTGCAGGTCCGTGGTCTGCTTTTTGATGGGAATGGGAGCCACCAGCCAGCGAATCAGGCTGGAGATCCAGCCCAGGGAGAAAATGTCCTCGCTGGCCACGAAATAGATGGGATTCCGGAAGGCCATGCAGACGAAAAACTGATCCCAGGCGGTCTGGTGGTTCATGACGATCAGGTAGGGCCGCTTACCCTGCTGCCGGAACCGGTCCACTTTCACGCCGTAGCGCAGGACGGTATAGGCGGTGAGGGGATAACGCAGAAGTCCGAAGACGACCCGGTGGCGGAACCTCCGCCAGGTGGTTGCTTTTTTCATAGAGTTACCTCAGGCGTTTTCTGCTGGATGCGGGGGTGCATTCCAAAGTTCCATAATAATAAAGAATATCATTTTTCCATACAATTTGTCAATATTTTTCCTTTTCCCCGGGGAAGACAGTTGCCGGAACCGGACAGATATGCTAGAATGCTCCCAAAGACATAATAAGGTGGAGCCTATGAAGTATCTGGAAAAGCATCCCATGATCATGATCGTCATCGGGATCATCGGCATTTCCCTGTCCTCGATTTTTGTCAAATATTCCGATGCCCCTTCCGCCGTGACGGCGGCCTTCCGGCTGCTGTGGACGGTGCTGTTTCTGACCCCGGTGGTCTTCGGCAGACCGGCGGTGCGCAAGGAACTGCGGGGAATCAGCCTGAAGCTTGCCCTGCTGAGCGCCCTCAGCGGCCTGTTTCTGGCCATCCATTTTGTGCTGTGGTTTGAATCCCTGCGCCACACTTCCGTTGCCAGCTCCACCACCATCGTATGCACCGAGGTGATCTGGGTTGCTCTGGGCTTCTGCCTGATTCTGAAGGGGCGGATCTCCCGGAAGGCCCTGGCAGCCATCGGCGCAACGCTGCTGGGCAGCGTCCTCATCGCCTGGTCCGATTCCGGCAGCGGCGCCCAGCTTTACGGCGACATCCTGGCGCTGCTGGCGGCGGTGGCGGTGGGTGCCTATACCCTCATCGGCCGGGTGGTCCGCAGGACGGTGTCCACCACGGTCTATACCTACCTGGTCTACGGAGCCTGCGCTGCGGTGCTGGTTGCCGCCTGTCTGGTCCAGGGCTACGGGCTCTTGGATTACGGCATCAGCGCTTCGGTGGTGGGACTGCTGCTGGCCCTGTTTTCCACCATCCTGGGCCACAGCATTTTCAGCTGGTGCCTCAAATATTTCTCCCCGGCCTTTGTTTCCGCATCCAAGCTCTGCGAGCCGGTGGTGGCGGCGGTGCTGGCGGCCATTCTCTTCGGCGAGATCCCGGGTATCGGAATGCTGCTGGGCGGCGGACTGATCCTGGGGGGCGTATTCCGGTATTCGGCCCTGGAACGAACAGGTCAGGCATAAAAGAAAAGCACCCCGGAAGGGGTGCTTTTTGCTGCCGGCACCGGGATTGGGCCGATTTTGGGGGGCCGGGACATAATTTGTTCATAGAATGTTGAAAAATGCCAATATCTGTCTGTGCTATAATGGTAGCCTTAAGAAAAAATTAAGGATTCGGGAAAGAGGAAGCGGCAATGTGGAGGATGAATTACAGCATTGCGATGAATGTGTTCCGGCTGCCAAAGCTGGTGCAGACCATGCATCGGATGGCGGACCAGCCGGAAGCCTATTCGGAACAGGAAATCTACGATTACATCCGGTATATCGTGGGGCTGATGAAAAAAACCGGACATATGAAAACCGATGTTTTCGGCAGGGAGAATCTGCCGCCGGAGGGCGGCTATGTGCTGTATCCCAACCACCAGGGCAAATATGACGCCTACAGCATCGTGGATGTCCATGAAAAGCCGGTGTCGCTGGTGATGGACCGGGAAATGTCCTACTTCATTTTTGTCAGCGAGATCGTGGATGCCCTCCGGGGCAAGCGCATGGATATCCGCAATCCCCGCCAGGCGCTGACCGTCATCAACCGGATCGCCGAAGAGGTGGCCCAGGGCCGCCGGTATGTGATCTTCCCCGAAGGGGGCTATGATAACCAAAAGCGCAACAGCCTCTGGGACTTTAAGCCCGGCTGCTTCAAGGCGGCCACAAAAGCGGAAGCGCCCATCGTGCCGGTGGTGCTGGTGGATTCTTATAAGGTCTACAACAGCTGGACGCTGCTGCCGGTGAGGACTCAAGTCCATTATCTGGAGCCCCTTTATCCCCGGGATTACCGGGACCTGAACACCCATCAGATCGCCCGGATCGTAAAGGACCGGATCGAAGCGAAGCTGACGGAGCTGGGCTGTATCCAACAATAAGAGAAGCACCCCGAAAGGGGTGCTTTTTGTTTTATTTCTTGCCGAGAACGCTGTCCAGGAGGGTATCCACGATTTTGCCGGTATCCACATTGTCCAGCAGCGATTCCAGAAGATCTCCGGCGAGGGAATCCTCACCCTTCAGAATCTCCAGGGCCTCTTTCTTCGTTTTGGAGTCAGCTTTCCGGTACAGCTCCACCAGCTTTTTCTCTGCGGCAGTCACCTGCATGGAGGATTTGGAGGCGGTGGATTTTTTGCTGGAAGAGGAAGAACTGCCCTTGGCGGCATTCAGCAGGGATGCCTGGGTCACACCGGTGACCTTGGCGATCTTTTTCAGCTGCTCCTGGGTCAGATCCGTCAGCCCCCGCTCCGCCTCGCTGATCTGGGCAGCGGAGAGGCCGGAGATCTTCCGGGCCAGCTGCTCCTGGGTCAGACCTGCGCCGGTGCGGGCTTCCTTAATGAGATTTCCTAACTTTTTTGATGCCATGGTGCTACCTCCCGGTAAGTTTTTCACTATTTTATCACAGGATTTCCCCAACCGCAACAAAAAAGGGAGGCAAAAACCTCCCTCTTTTACTTGGTGCGGGCGACAGGACTCGAACCTGCACGCTTTCGCAGAGGAACCTAAATCCACCGAGTCTACCAATTCCACCACGCCCGCATATTTTTTGTACCTCTGATTTTTACAGGTCGAGGTTACCCGAGGTGGGGCACTTAGCCTGATCCACGATTTATAAAAACAGGCAAACCTGCTTTTTTTATTCCTTTTCTTCAGAAGGATCCGCCTTCTCGTTTTTGTGAATATGGCGGTAGTTCAAAATGATTCCAATGACATTCAGAAACATACAAATCGACGCAACAAACCACAGGGGGCGAGGAAAGGCATTTTCCATAAACCCCGCAACAATCATCAGAATGGTGCCGATTATGCCGCATACAGCACATAGACCACAAATTAAGCGATGCTTCTTATCCATCTGTTTTCCCCTTAATGCGTATCAAAAAACCTTCACCGTGGTGACAGCACCTAAATCCACCGAGTCTACCAATTCCATCATATCCGCAAACTTAAGCCGGCAGGAGCCGGTTGGTTACACCTGCTTTTTTGCCCAGGCGGTGATGACATCCCTGCTGTCCCGGACCTGGTGGCCCCGGACGGACAGACCTTCACCGATAGTTGCGCCGGGGCAGCTGCGCTCCAGATCTGCCGGAGCCTTGGCCAGACCGCTGCCTTCGTTGGTGCAAAGGGGCAGGATCATCTTGCCGGAGAGATCATAGTGCTCCAGGAAGGTGAAAACGCACATGGGCGCGGTGCCGCACCAGCAGGGGAAACAGACAAAAATCCTGTCGTAACCGGAAATATCTTCCACATAGCATTTGATTTCCGGACGTGCGCCGGCCTTGACTTCTCTGACGGCCTCCATGCAGCACTCCCGGTAGTTTTCCGCATAGGGGACCACCGTGTCGATTTCAAAAATATCTGCATCAAGAGCGTCCCGGATATACTCTGCCGCATACGCCGTATGACCCTTTTCCAGGATCTGGATGCCGCCGGGCATATGATTTTCGCCTTTGCGGGAATAGAAGACAACCAGCTGCTTTGCCATATTCCGTTTCCTCCCTGAAACCCGGTGTTTGTTGGTACTTTATTTTATCATAGGCACAGGGGGTTGTCAATGCGGCGATTTTGGCGGTTTGGTATAATTTATACCAAAATTGCAATCAAATTTGTACAATTCTTCTTGACATTCATTCTTTAGCCGGGTAAAATAGATTCGGTATGGTGTACGCTGCCTGTGTTATGTATACCCGGGTCCAGCGTTTCATAATAACCGGCGTTATATGCCGGGGTTTGCGTTTTGCGCCTCATGGCGTTTTGTTTTGCAGTTTCGATACCGCCGGGGTTTTCCCGGTTGGTTTTCATGCACAATTTCACATGGGTTCATTACGCCCACCCCTTCGACGCCTATTTTTTAAGAAGGAGGTGTGCTGCAAGTTTATGGACAAATTCATTTTTGCCGTCATTGGTTTTGTAGTTGGCGCTGTGATCTTTTTCATTGTCGGTATGCTCTACCGGAAGAAGGTTGCCGAGCGGGAGATCGGTTCTGCCGAAATGGAAGCGACCCGCCTGATCAACGAGGCCATCCGCAGCGGTGAGAGCCGCAAGAAAGAAATGCTTCTGGAAGCCAAGGACGAAATCCATAGATCTCGCACAGAACACGACAAGGAAGTCAAAGAACGTCGCGCCGAGCTGAGTAAGCAGGAGCGCCGTCTGGAACAGAAGGAAACCACCCTCGACAAGAAGACCGAAGCTTTCGAACGGAAGGAAGAAGAGTTGGCCAAGAAGCTCCAGAAGGTCACCGAGACTCAGGCTAAGGCCGACGAGCTGTGCAAGGCTCAGATGGCCAAGCTGGAGGAAATCTCCCAGCTGACCCAGGAGCAGGCAAAGGCTTATCTGCTGCAGAGCGTGGAGGAGGAAGTCCGTCACGAGGCTGCCATGAAGATCAAGGAGATTGAGGCACAGCTGAAGGATGAGGCCGAGTCCACCGCACGGGAGGTCATTGCCACCGCCATCCAGCGCTGCGCAGCCGACCATGCTGCCGAAACCACCGTTTCCGTTGTGGCGCTGCCCAACGATGAAATGAAGGGCCGTATCATCGGCCGTGAGGGCCGGAATATCCGGACCCTGGAGACCATCACCGGCGTCGATCTGATCATCGACGATACCCCCGAGGCCATTACCGTGTCCTCTTTCGATCCCGTCAGACGGGAGATCGCAAGACTGGCTCTGGAAAAGCTCATTGCCGACGGCCGCATCCATCCCACCCGCATCGAGGATATGGTGGAGAAGGCCCGCAAAGAAGTGGACCGGACCATTCGCGAGGAAGGCGAGCGTGCCTGCTACGAAACCGGCGTCCACAATCTGAACCCCGAACTGGTGAAGATCCTGGGCCGCCAGAAGTACCGCACCTCCTACGGCCAGAACGTGCTGAACCACTCCATTGAAGTGGCCCATATCGCAGGCCTCATGGCCTCCGAGCTGGGTGTGGATGTGGCGCTGGCCAAGAGAGCCGGTCTGCTGCATGACCTGGGCAAGTCCATCGACCACGAGGTTGAGGGCAGCCATGTGCAGCTGGGTGCCGACCTGGTCCGCAAGTACAAGGAAAATCCCGTGGTCGTCAATGCCGTCGAGGCGCACCACGGCGACGTGGAGCCCAAGACCGTCATTGCCGTTCTGGTCCAGGCAGCCGATGCCATCTCCGCCGCCCGTCCCGGCGCCCGGAGAGAGAACGTGGAAAACTATATCCGCCGTCTGCAGAAGCTGGAGGAGCTCACCAGCTCCTACCCCGGCGTGGACAAGGCCTTCGCCATCCAGGCAGGCCGTGAGGTCCGCATCATGGTCAAGCCCGAGGTGGTCACCGAGGACAACATGATCCTGCTGGCCCGGGATATTGCCAAGAAGATCGAGGCCGAGCTGGAATACCCCGGCCAGATCAAGATCAACGTGATCCGGGAAACCAAGGCAGTCGAGTTTGCAAAGTAAAGATTTGGGAGCGCATCGAAAGATGCGCTCCTTTTGCTTATACAGGGAAAGCCAAATTGGAATTTGTCGCTCCGATGACCGATGTTACTTTCTTGTTTCCGAACAAGAAAGTAACCAAAGAAATCGGCTAAAGGGTGGCTTTTTACAAAGACGCCCCCCTTTAGAATCCCCCTCCGAAACAGGCAAGGCCCGCAGAATTTCTACTAAGTGCGCAAGTGTCCCGACTTGCGCCCTGCCGAATTACCCTGGAACCTCCCCTGCGGAGCAAACTTGTAGGTTTGTAAAATGCAAGCGTTCAAAAATCGGAACATTTTTGAATGCTGGATGGCGATGCGGCGGGTGGATTCTTAAGGAGGGCGCATTTGCCCGTAGCGCCTCCTTAAGTCGGCTTCTTTGGGGCACCTTTCTTGCCGAAACAAGAAAGGTGCGAAAACTTAACGTATCGACAAACTGTAATTTGAATACCAGAGCCATCGAACCGGGAGAGGCCGGAGGCGTTGGTTAATTGCCGGCCAAACAGGCTCGCATTGCCCATCGGGGCTTCCCGATAAACTGTAATTTGCATAATAGGTGCAATCGCAACGATTTCCTCGTTGCCTTTTTCCGTCTGCTGTGGTAGAATGTCCGTATTACACCTACAAAAGGAGCTGCGCGTATGATCTCAAGAGAAATCTGTCAGCGGGTTCTGCAGAAGGCCGTCGCCACCGGCGCCGACTATGCGGAAATTTTCGCTGAAAACACCGTCAACCACTCCATCGGCATGATCGCAAACAAGGTCGAGTCCGTTAAGGACACGGTCATCGCCGGTGCTGCCATCCGGCTTTACAAGGGCCTCCGGTCCGTTATGGCCTCCACCGTGGATACCTCCGAGGAAGGCCTCCTGCGCTGTGCCGAGTCCGCCGCCGAGGCCCTGGGCCAGGGTACCGCCGCCATCGACATCGTGCTGAAGGAGCGGCTCTTCGGGGACATCCACCCCATCAAAATCGTTCCCGCCACCGTATCCAATAAGGAAAAGGTGGAGATTCTGAAGGCCGGCTATTTCGCCGCCAGAGAGCATGACAAAGCCATCAAGCAGGTCACCGGCACCATTCTGGATGTGGATCACAACATCCTCATCGCCAATACCGAAGGCCTGTACACCCAGGACCGGCAGATCCGCACCCGGCTGAGCATCTCCGCCGTGGCCGACAAGGGCGACGGTGCCCAGACCGGCTATTTCGCTCCCGGCCGCCGGATGGGCCTGGAGATGTTCGATACCATCGACCCCAGGGACGTGGGCATCAAGGCCGCCAAGCAGGCGGTTGTCATGGCCGGCGCCGGCTACTGCCCCGCAGGCGTGATGCCCGTTGCCATTGAGAATGGCTTCGGCGGCGTCATCTTCCATGAGGCCTGCGGCCATAGCCTGGAAGCCACCGGTGTTGCCATGGGCCGGAGCCAGTTTGCAGGCAAGCTGGGCGAAAAGATCGCCAATGAGAAGGTCACCGCCATCGACGACGGCACCATCCCCAATGCCTGGGGCTCCATCAACATCGATGACGAAGGCACCCCCGCCCAGCGCAATGTGCTGATCGAAAAGGGCGTCCTCAAGTCCTATATGATCGATAAGTTCAACGGCCGCCGGATGGGCATGGCCTCCACCGGCAATGCCCGCCGCCAGAGCTATGCCTACACCCCCACCTCCCGTATGACCAACACCTACATCGCCCCCGGCGAGGATAAGAATGAGGACATCATCGCCTCCATCGAGTACGGCCTCTATGCTGCTTCCATGGGCGGCGGCTCCGTCAACCCGGTCACCGGCGAGTTCAACTTCGCCGTCAACGAGGGCTACATGATCCGCAACGGTAAGATCTGCGAGCCTGTCCGGGGTGCATCCCTGGTTGGCAAGGGCAGCGAGATCATTCAGAACATCGACATGGTGGGATCAGATCTGGATATGGGCACCGGTATGTGCGGCTCCTCCAGCGGCTCCGTTCCCACCAATGTGGGCCAGCCCCTGGTGCGTGTTTCCACCATCACCGTCGGCGGCAGATAAGGAGGTAGCAGCATGACTTTTCAGGAATTTAAGAATCTGGTGATCGCCGCCTGTCAGGAAGCCGGCATCGCAGAATATGAGCTTTACTATCAGGCAGGTTCCAGCGTCAGCGTGGATACCTTCCAGCATGCAGTCAACGAATTTTCCTCCTCCACCTCCGGCGGCGTCTGCTTCCGCTGCATCGTGGACGGAAAGATGGGCTACGCCTCCACCGAGGCGCTGAATGCCGAACAGGCCAAGGCGCTGGTTCTGAAAGCTGCGGACTCCGCCGCTGTTCTGGAAGCGGAGGAGCAGGTGTTCCTGGGCGAGGGCGGCCAGGAATATGAGCCTCTGAACATTGAGCCCTACGAGCTGCCTTCCACCGAGGCACTGATTTCCAAAATTCTGGAGGTCCAGGAGAAGCTCTACGCTGCCGATCCTGCAGTGATCGACGGCTGCCAGACCGAGGGTCTGCTGGAGCAGAGTGAAATCGCCATCTGCAACTCCAAGGGCCTGGACTTAAGCTACCGGAACCAGACCTCCGGTCTGATCGTGGTGGGCGTGGTGTCCGACGGAAAGGAAATGGCCAATGATTTCCAGGCCAAGCTGGGCAATCTGGCGAAAATCGATGCCGATGCACTGGTGAAAAAGGCTGTGGAGGGTGCCAAGGTCAAGCTGGGCGGCGAGCCTGCCCCCACGGGCCAGTATCCCGTGGTCTTCAGCCCCGACGCCATGAGCAGCCTTCTGCAGGTCTATTCCTCCGTGTTCTCCTCCGAAGCTGCCCAGAAGGGCCTGTCCCGGCTGGGAGATGCTGAGGGCCAGGTGATCGCAGCTCCCATCGTGACGCTGGTGGACGACCCCTTCCATCCCGAAAATCCCGAACCCATCAATTTTGATGCCGAGGGCAGCCCCACCCACAAAAAGAACATCATCGAAAAGGGTGTTCTGAATACCCTGCTGTACAATCTGAAGACCGCCGCCGTGGCCGGCAAAAAGACCACCGGCAACGCCTCCAAGGCAGGCTACGATGCAGCCGTGGGTCTGCGTCCCTTTACCATGTATCTGGAAAACGGCGACCTCAGCGAGGAAGAGCTCCTGGCTAAGGCAGGAAACGGCGTCATGATCACCTCTCTGGGCGGCCTCCATGCCGGTGCCGATCCCATCTCCGGCGACTTCTCGCTCCAGAGCGCAGGCTTCATGATCCGCGACGGCAAAAAGGCGGAGTACGTCAAGTCCTTCACCGTGGCAGGCAATTTCTATGACCTGCTGAAGAACATCGTGGGCATTGCCGACAACTGCCAGCTGCCCATGCCCTTCGGCATGACCACCTTCGGCGCCCCCAGCGTGCTGGTGGAAGGCCTCAGCGTGGCGGGCAAGTAAAGTTTTTTCAGAAAAGCACCCCGAAAAGGGGTGCTTTTTTGCGGAAACAGGCGGAAAAACAGGCGAAAATCAGAATGGGCTTTACTTTTCCGGGTACTTGCGGTACAATAAATTAATTAAGGAGGTGGGAACCATGTTTGATGATCCCCAGAAGGAACTGAAGCGGCTGGAAGAGCAGCTGCTGAAAGACGGAATGGACGATGAAGAATTCGAACAGTTCTACCATGACATCTATGAGGAGTTCGGCCCTGCAGAGGAAGAAGCACCGGCAAATCCCAAGTCTGCGGCAGCCCCCAAGGCAAAGCCCAGCACCTATGCCGATACTCCCCGGGCTGTGGCGCCCAAGAAAAAGAAGGGATACCGGGGCCTGATGATTACCATCTGCCTGGAATGCCTGGGTATTGCTGCGGTGATTTTGTGGTGGATACTGCGGATCCTGTAATGGAAGAAAAATGTGTGGTGGGCCGGTTTGCGCCCACGCCCTCGGGCCGGATGCACCTGGGCAATGTGTTTGCGGCCCTGATCGCCTGGCTCTCGGTGCGAAGCCGGAACGGCGAGATGGTGCTGCGGATGGAGGACCTGGATACCCAGCGGACCAGCTCCGATTTTGCGGCGGTGCTGCGCTCCGATCTTCAGTGGCTGGGCCTGGACTGGGACCGGGAAACGGCACCCCAGAGTGAAAGAAGCGGTGTTTACAACCGGTATTTTGAAAAAATGATGGACCTGGGGCTGCTGTACCCCTGCTACTGCACCCGCAGCCAGCTCCACAGTGTCAATGCGCCCCATCTGTCCGATGGTACCTATGTCTATCCCGGCACCTGCCGGAATCTGGAGAATCCCCCTGCCGGAAGAAAGCCTTCCTGGCGGGTGATGGTGCCGGATAAGGTCTGGTCCTTTACCGACCGGGTCCAGGGAGATTACGCGCTGAATCTGGCTACGGACTGCGGCGATATGGTGGTCCGGCGTGCCGACGGGGTGTATGTATACCAGCTGGCGGTGACGGTGGACGACGGGGAAGCGGGCGTTACGGAAGTGGTCCGGGGTATGGATCTTCTGAGCTCTGCCCCCCGGCAGATGTATCTGCAGGAATTACTAGGTTTTCCCCACCCGGAATACGGCCATGTGCCCATGCTTCTGGCCCCCGACGGGCGGCGTTTGAGCAAACGGGACAAGGATCTGGATCTGGGGGAACTGCGGAAAAGAATGACGCCGGAACAGCTCATCGGCAATCTGGCCGCTGCGGCGGGACTGATCGACCGGTTTGAACCGGTTTCGGCCGCGGAACTTGCCCGGCATTTTACCTGGGACAAGCTCAGCGGCGACAGCATTTTTCTGGATGCACAGAATCTGAAAGGATAAGGAGGAAACAGAAATGCAACAAAAACCGGTTTTGGTCGTTATGGCAGCCGGCATGGGCAGCCGCTACGGCGGACTGAAGCAGATCGATCCGGTGGGCTCCCAGGGCGAGGCCATTCTGGATTACTCTCTGTATGATGCCTGGGAGGCAGGCTTTCGGACTGCGGTGATCATCATTAAGGAGGCCATCCGCGCCGATTTCATGGAGACCGTGGGCAAGCGGCTGGAAAAATGCCCCATGGAGATCTGCTATGCCTACCAGGAGCAGGATAAGATGCTTCCCGAGGGCATGACCGTTCCCCAGATCCGGGGAGCCAAGCCCTGGGGCACCAGCCATGCGGTGCTTTGCGCGGCGAAGGAGATCGGCGATGCTCCCTTTGTGGTGCTGAACGCCGACGACTACTACGGAAAATCTGCCTTCAGGGCGATTTTTGACTACATGAGCCGGGCAGCGGACGGGGAAAAATACGATTTTGCCATGGTGGGATACCAGCTGCGCAATACCGTCAGCGACCACGGCAGCGTGGCCCGGGGCATCTGTGAAATGGATGCGGATGCCAATCTGACGGCCATCACCGAACGGCTGCGAATCGAAACCCGGGAAGACGGCATCTGCTTTACGGAGGACGGAGAAACCTGGACGGATCTGGACCCCCGGAGCCTGGTGTCCATGAATATGTTCGGCTTCACCCTCGGCTTTTTGAAGGAGCTGGAGGCCCGGTTCCCGGTGTTCCTGGAAAAGGAACTGCCGGAAAACCCGGCAAAGAAGGAATTCCTGCTGCCCATGACTGTGGGCGCGCTTCTGAAAGAGGGAAAGGCCAATGTGAAGGTCCTGTCTACCTCGGATAAGTGGTACGGCGTGACCTACGCGGCGGATAAGAAAAAGGTCGTGGAAGTCCTGCGGAGCATGACGGAACAGGGAATGTATCCCGCAAATGGCCTGTGGAATAAGTAACACGGATAAAACCACCCGGATTCATCAGAACCCGGGTGATTTTTCTGTTAGCGTATCAATAAATTTCAGTTTATCGAGCAGTTCCTAAGCCTTCCCCTTGAGGGGAAGGTGGCCGAGCGTTAGCGAGGTCGGATGAGGTGTAGCCGCAAAGCGGCGTTTAATCCTCTTTTTACACCTCATCAGTCACCTTCGGTGACAGCTTCT
>SVKV01000027.1 GCA_015068305.1 Oscillospiraceae bacterium | reverse complement strand
CAAATTACAGTTTATCGATCAGTTCCTAAGCCTTCCCCTTGAGGGGAAGGTGGCCGAGCGTTAGCGAGGTCGGATGAGGTGTAGCCGCAAAGCGGCGTTTAATCCTCTTTTTACACCTCATCAGTCACCTTCGGTGACAGCTTCTCCTCAAGGAGAAGCCTTTGACAATGATCGGTAAACTCCAATTTGGCAACACACGAGGAGAGAAACATATGGCCTTTGAGACCTTATTTGACAAATACGACCGGCTGGTGCTCTTCGACACCGAGACCACGGGGCTGCTGTTCAGCCGGGATGAGATCATCGAATTCGCCGCGGTGGTGGTGGAAAACCGGGACGGTATCCCCACGGTGATCCAGGAATACGACGAGCTCATCGCGGTGAGCCCCGGAGGCTTCGTTCCGCCCAAAATCGAGCAGCTGACAGGCATCTCCACCCAGGATCTGCGGGAGCGGGGCCTGCCCAAAGCCCGGGTCGCCCGGGATATTGCGGAAATGGTGGCCGGGAACACCCTGCTGCTGGCCTACAATGCCCATTTCGACCTGAGCTTCCTTTACTATTTCCTCCTGCGCCATGGAGACCCCATGATCTTAAAGGGCAAGGACAAGCTGGACCTGCTGACTGTCTACAAGGACCGGCGGCCCTACCCCCACAAGCTCTGCAACGCCATTGAAGCCTATGGCCTGGCAGGCAAGGTGGTCAACTCCCACCGGGCGGTGGATGACGTGATCGCCACCGTGGCTGTTATGGAGGAGATGGAAAAGGAAAAGGCCGATTTGGAGCGTTATGTTAACCTCTTCGGCTACAATCCCAAATTCGGCATCGACGGCAAGCCCATCGGCTCCGTAACTTATAAACCCCAGCCCTATAATTCTCCTCATCCGATTTACTTGTAATACACCGCTCTGCGGCTTCCGGCACCCATGAATGCAGAATGCAGAATGCAAAATGCAGAATGATGGTGTCATCTCCGCGCTAAGAGCCGCCTTCGGCGGTTGCGCTCCGAAACGCGCCTGCGGGCGCAGGGCTTCGCCGACTAATTAAATCATGTTCGCAGCGCATACCTCAATTTTGCACTTTACATTTTGAATTTTGCATTTTACAGGAGGTTTTACTATGTACAACGAAAAATCCTACGCCCTGGGTGCCAACCGCAGCGTCATCCGGGATCTGTTTGAATACGGCCGTCAGAGAGCCGCCATCGTGGGCGCTGAGAACGTCTACGACTATTCCCTGGGCAATCCCTCCATTCCCGCCCCTGATTATGTAAACCAGGCCATCCGGGACATCCTCTCTGACACCGACTCCCTGGCCATCCACGGCTACACCACCGCCGTGGGCGATTATGAGACCCGGAAGGCCATTGCCGACGATCTGAACCGGCGCTACAACGCAGGTGCCAAGGCCGAAGATTTCTTCATCGGCTCCGGCGCAGCCCCGGAGCTGGTGGCCGTATTCCAGGCCCTGGCGGTGCCCGGCGCGGAGATTCTGGCGGTAGCCCCCTATTTCCCGGAGTATAAGCCCTTCGTAGAGGGCACCGGCGCCGCCTTCAGGGTGGTGCCCCCCGATGTTCCCGGTTTCCAGATCAATCTCGCCGCAGTGGAAGCCATGCTGACCCCCGCCACCCAGGCCATCATTATCAACTCCCCCAACAACCCCTCCGGTGTTGTCTACACAGCAGAAACGCTGTCCGCGCTGGGTGAGATTCTCACCCGGAAGGGGGAAGAATACGGCCATCCCATCTACATCGTCTCCGACGAGCCCTACCGGGAGCTGACCTACGGCTGCACCGCTCCCTTCATCCCGGGTATTTACCCCAATACCATCGTCTGCTACTCCTACTCCAAGTCCCTGTCCCTGCCCGGCGAGCGGATCGGCTATGTATATGTGCCCAAGCAGTGCGCCGACGCCGCACCCCTGTATGCCGCCATCGCCGGTGCCGCCCGGGAAAAGGGCCATGTATGCGCCCCTTCCCTGTGGCAGAAGGTCATCGCCCGGTGCACCCATCTGCGGCCGGACTTGGAAAGCTACGATAAGAACCGGAAGGCCCTCTACGAGAATCTGACCGCCTACGGCTACGAAATGGCCAAGCCTGACGGCGCCTTCTACCTGTTCATCAAGGCCCCCGGCGGGGATGCGGTTGCTTTCTCCGAGAAGGCCAAGAAGTACGATCTTCTGGTTGTTCCCGGCGACGGCTTCGGCTGCCCCGGTTATTTCCGGATCTGCTACTGCGTCAGCTACGATCTGATTCAGCGGAGTTTGCCCGCTTTCAAGGCACTGATTACAGAAAAATAACAATTTTTCTCCCATTTTCCGAAAAAAGTTATTGACCTGCCTGCATTTTTCGGTTATACTGGCCTAGCATGAGCATTTATGCTCTCTTATTATGTGTCGCTGCGGCCGGATTTTCCCGGCTGTCGAGCATATTGAATTTACAGGAGGTGTAATGTAATGAAGCGTACCTATCAGCCCAGCCGCCGTCATCGTTCCAAGGTTCACGGTTTCCGTCAGAGAATGGCTACTTCCAACGGCCGTAAGGTTCTGGCCCGCCGCCGTGCAAAGGGCCGCAAGGTTCTGTCCGCCTAAGTGCAGGTTTCTTAGTGGAATTTGACCACAAAGGACGAAACGCTCACAAAGCGAAACGGGAGCTACAGCGGGGTGAATGAACCATTCGCCCCGCTCCCTTTTTAGTTGGGCATCGTTCCCTTCTGTCATTGCGAACCAGTGACCGATGTCACTGGTGTGGCAATCCGTTCTCTTTGCGGCTCATAGGAGCCGCGCGATGCAGAGCATCGCAGGGGATGCGGATTCCCACGTCGGCCCACAAGGGGCCTCCTCGGAATGACATTTTTGTTCGATGTCCGAGCAATCGAGGAAAAGCATTATGAAGTTTTCGGGTTCATTAAAACTCAACCACATTTTCCAGCGGCTGTACCGGACCACGGGACAGGCCAACGGGTGTCTGGTTTTATATGCCAGAAAAAACCGCACTGCCACCAATCGGGTGGGAATTACCGTCAGCAAAAAACTGGGTAAGGCACATGTGCGCAACCGGGTCCGCAGAAGACTGCGGGAGGTTTACCGGCTCAATGAGGCCAGGTTCCAGCCCGGTTGGGATATCGTGGTGGTGGCCCGGACGAAGGCCATCCACGCGCCCTTTGAAAAGCTCACCGAAAATTATCTGTCCGCCGCCGAAAAAGCGGGAATTTTGATTGAGAAAAAGGCTTCTCCTTGAGGAGAAGCTGGCAGGCCGCTAGGCCTGCCTGATGAGGTGTGCAAAGAGTATTATCGTTTACAGGTACATTGCAGCAAACACGCAACATTGTAACACCGCTTCGCGGCTACACCTCATCCGCCTCACAATCGTTCGGCACCTTCCCCTCAAGGGGAAGGCTTCAGGAGCTTCCAATGAAAAAACTCTTCCTCTCCTTCATCCGCTTCTATCAGAAGCACGTTTCGCCCCTCTTCCCGGCCCGTTGCCGGTTTCGTCCCACCTGCTCTGCCTACGCCTATGAAGCCGTGACAAAATACGGCCCCCTCAAGGGCGGATGGCTGGCCCTCAAGCGGTTTTGCCGCTGCCATCCCTTCTACAAGGGAGACTGGTACGATCCCGTACCCTAACCGACGGTGCGATCCGCGCACCGAATCCTCAATACTTAGGAGGTTATGTCAATGTTTCTCGCATTTAAATTCTCCGATCTGATCACCGTGCCCTTCGGCTGGCTGCTGGGCGTTCTGTACGACCTGACCAGCAACTACGGTGTTGCCATGATCCTGTTTGCTCTGATCGTTCAGCTGGTGCTGACCCCCATCAACGCCAAGAGCAAGAAGAGCATGATGAAGATGTCCCGGCTGCAGCCCCGGATCCAGGAGATCCAGCGCAAGTATGCCAACGATCAGCAGAAGCAGAACGAAGCCATGCAGAAGCTGCAGCAGGAGGAAGGCGCATCCATGGGTATGGGTGGCTGCCTGTGGAGCCTTGTGCCCCTGTTCATCCTGTTCCCCCTGTTCACCGTCATCCGGGAGCCCATCACCTATATCCTGGGCGAATCCGCTGAGGTCACCGCTCAGATCATTGCCGTTATCAAGGAAGCAGCTCCCGCCCTGTTTGAAAACAGCCGCAACGGCGGTTTCTACGACCAGGTCATTGCCGCTTCCGCCATCGCCGAGCATGCTTCCGCCCTTCAGGCTGCCATCCCCGGCATCAATCCCGACACCCTGGCCGGCATCAACTTTGATTTCCTGGGCATCAACCTGGGTGCCATTCCCACCTTCAATGTCTTTGGACCCAACTGGGCCTGGGACTGGGCACACATCGGTGCTTTCCTGATCCCCATCGTTTCCGCAGGCAGCCAGGTGCTGCAGATGCAGATCAGCCAGAAGACCAACGACTCCGTCATCACCAACGAGAAGGGCGTTCAGGACAAGGAAATGGCCGCCAATTCTCAGGCTGCCCAGACCAACAAGATGATGATCTGGATGATGCCCCTGATGAGCCTGTGGATCGGCTTCACCGTTTCCGCCGGCCTGAGCCTGTACTGGTTCATCGGCGGTG
Source organism: Oscillospiraceae bacterium (assembly GCA_015068305.1). Taxonomy (GTDB): domain Bacteria; phylum Bacillota; class Clostridia; order Oscillospirales; family Oscillospiraceae; genus Faecousia. The sequence continues at coordinate 21,593 of SVKV01000027.1, read as the reverse complement.
TGTTCCGTATGATCACCGACCCCATCATGACCGCCCACTACCGGAAGGTCTATGACGCAGAGGATGCCATCAAGCTCCAGCGGCACCTGGAAGAGGAGCGTCTGGAAGCTGAGAAGGAGCGCATCCGGGCCGAGCGCCGTGCCGCCAACCCCGAGGGCCAGACCCAGAACACCAGCAAGAAGAAGCTCCAGAAGCAGCAGCAGGCCGCCGAGGCCGCCGCCAAGGCCGCTGCCAAGCGGGAGTACGACGAATCCAAGGGTATTTTCGTAGAGGAAGAGGCCGAGACCTGCATGTCCGGCATCCCCAGCCGTCCCTACTGCAAGGGCCGCAACTACGACCCCAACCGCTACAACACGGAGGAATAATCCATGGAAAAGAAGATTATTGCCACCGGCAAGACCATTGATCTGGCTGTGGAAGCAGCCCTTGCCCAGCTGGGCCTGACCCGGGACGATATTTCCTATGAGGTCCTGGCTCTGCCCAAGGCAGGCTTCCTTGGCTTCGGCAAGGCCGATGCCAAGGTCCAGGTGACCTACGAAGCTCCCGATCCCGTGGTGGTGCCCGATAGACCTAAGTCCGCTCTGGGCAGCGCTTCCCGCTCTAAGCCCAAGGCAAAGGCTCTGCCCGACCAGAAGAGCGCTGCCCCCAAGGCTGCAGAGGCCCCCAAGGCAGAAAAGCCCGCCGAGGCTCCCAAGGCAGAAAAGAAGCCCGAGCAGCCCAAGGCTCCCAAGGCCGAGAAGAAGGCCGAAAAGAGCGAAAAGAAGGTTGAAAAGAAGGCAGAAAAGGCTGAGAAGAAGGCCGAAAAGAAGGCTGCCGCTCCCAAGACCTATGCTCCCGCTGAAGAAGGCTCTGTGGAAGAGAAGATTGAAACCTTCATCAAGGGCCTCCTGGAAAAGATGGGCTCCGACGCCGTGCCCCACGCATGGAAGGAAACCGACAACACCTATAAGGTTGACCTGGTGGGCGACGACCTGGGCTACCTGATCGGCCGCCGGGGCGACACCCTGGATGCCATCCAGCATCTGGCCAACTACACCGTCAACCGGGGTGTGGAGGGTCACATCCGCATCAATGTGGATGCCGAGGCTTACCGGGAAAAGCGGGAGGACAGCCTCCGCCGCTATGCCCGCAAGAAGGCTCAGCAGGTGCTGAAGGCCCGCCGCCGCACCACCCTGGAGCCCATGAACGCCTACGAGCGTCATGTGATCCACGCCGCCCTGCAGGATATGGAGAACATCACCACCCACTCCACCGGCACCGAACCCAACCGCCGCGTGGTCATCGAATATGTCCGGTAAGCCGGTATGCACCGGCGGGCAATTCGTGCCCGGTGCGGAAGCCATCGTTACCCGTTCACTCTGCTCGGTAACGTTTCTGCATACCAAATAGCCAACAGGCACAGCGAAAGCTGTGCCTGTTCTTGTTTCCCGGGAATGTTTATGGTATATTATTTCCAAACAAATCGTAATGACGAGGTGTAATATGGCTTCAAGTAAAGGGTATTTGGATTTTGTGCTGGAACAGCTTTCCGGATTGGAAGAAATCACATACAGAGCAATGATGGGCGAATACATCATTTACTATCGGGGCAAAATCATCGGCGGAATTTATGATGACAGATTCCTGGTAAAACCTACAAAATCGGCTGTTTCTCTTATGCCAACTGTGACCTATGAATTGCCCTATGAGGGTGCAAAGGAAATGCTGCTGGTGGATCATGTCGATCGTAAGGAGTTCCTAACCAAGCTATTCGTTGCGATGTATGAGGAGCTCCCAGCATCGAAGAAAAAGAAGTAACCCTATTTTTTTGCACAGCACCAAAAAGCCTCCCTCTGATGAGGGAGGTGGCCCGCAGGGCCGGAGGGAGAGAAAATGAAAGAATACAACAAAGAAAATATTCCTCTGGCTAAAACCTTACGGAAAAACATGACCCCGTGGGAACGAAAACTATGGTATGAATTTCTTAGGAACTACCCCATACGCTTTCAACGGCAAAAAGCAATCGGAAATTATATCGTAGATTTTTATTGCGCAAAAACCGGCTTGGTTATTGAGCTTGATGGCGGTGGACACTACACGGCAGAACAGGCAGAAAAAGATCATCTTCGCACAAAAGATTTGGAGCGTATGAAATTAACAGTAATCAGAATCTGCAATTTGGATATTGACCGCAATTTTCGCGGTGTATGTGAATACATAGATTTGACGGTGAAGAATCTCTCCCTCAGTCAGCTTCGCTGACAGCTCCCTCATCAGAGGGAGCCTTGGGGCGCTGCCGCGCCAGTACATAAATTCTGCATTCTGCATTTTGAATTCTGCATTAAAAAATCGCACCGGATGATCCGGTGCGATTTCGTTTTATGTATGTCCTCTCATCAGGAGCTTTCAGAAAAAGCGACCCTTAATTACAGCTGGGGGCCTGCTTCGACCAGAGCCTTGCCGGCGTCGTTGCCGGTGTACTTGACGAAGTTCTTGATGAAGCGGGCGGACAGGTCCTTAGCCTTGTCTTCCCAGACCTGTGCGTCAGCATAGGTGTTTCTGGGATCCAGGATGTTGGTGTCCACGCCGGGCAGAGCGGTGGGAACTTCCAGGTTGAAGTAGGGGATGGTCTTGGTCTCGGCCTTCAGGATGGAGCCGTCCAGGATGGCGTCGATGATGCCGCGGGTATCCTTGATGGAGATACGCTTGCCGGTGCCGTTCCAGCCGGTGTTGACCAGGTATGCCTTAGCGCCGGACTTTTCCATCTTCTTGACCAGCTCTTCGCCGTACTTGGTGGGATGCAGCTCCAGGAATGCCTGGCCGAAGCAAGCGGAGAAGGTGGGAGTGGGCTCGGTGATGCCGCGCTCGGTGCCGGCCAGCTTGGAGGTGAAGCCGCTCAGGAAGTAGTACTGGGTCTGCTCGGGGGTCAGGATGGAAACGGGAGGCAGAACGCCGAAAGCGTCAGCGGACAGGAAGATGACGTTCTTGGCATCGGGGCCCTTGGAAGCGGGGCGGACAATCTTCTCGATGTGGTCGATGGGGTAGGAAACGCGTGTGTTCTCGGTGACGGACTTGTCAGCGAAATCGCACTTGCCCTCTGCGTCGACGGTGACGTTCTCCAGCAGAGCGTTGCGCTTGATGGCGTTGTAGATGTCGGGCTCAGCGTCCTTGTCCAGGTTGATGACCTTTGCGTAGCAGCCACCCTCGAAGTTGAAGACGCCCTCATCGTCCCAGCCGTGCTCGTCGTCGCCGATCAGCAGACGCTTGGGGTCGGTGGACAGGGTGGTCTTGCCGGTGCCGGACAGACCGAAGAACAGAGCGGTGTTCTCACCGTTCATGTCGGTGTTGGCGGAGCAGTGCATGGAAGCCATGCCGTTCAGGGGCAGGAAATAGTTCATCATGGAGAACAGGCCCTTCTTCATCTCGCCGCCGTACCAGGTGTTCAGGATGACCTGCTCCTTGGAGGTGATGTTGAAGATGGCAGCGGTCTCGGAGTTCAGGCCCAGCTCCTTGTAGTTGGTGACCTTAGCCTTGGCTGCGTTGAAGGAAACGAAGTCGGGCTCGAAGTTTTCCAGCTCCTCAGCGGTGGGGGCGATGAACATGTTCTTGACGAAGTGAGCCTGCCATGCCACTTCCATGATGAAGCGGACAGCCATACGGGAGTCGGGGTTGGTGCCGCAGAAGACGTCCATGACGTACAGCTTCTTGTTGCTCAGCTGCTCCACTGCCAGCTTCTTGCACTCGTTCCATGCTTCGATGGAAGCGGGCTTGTTGTCGTTCTTGAACTCATCGGAGGTCCACCACACGGTGTCCTTGGAGTTTTCGTCCATGACGATGAACTTGTCTTTGGGGGAGCGGCCGGTGTAGATGCCGGTCATAACGTTGACAGCACCCAGCTCGGTCAGCTGGCCCTTCTCAAAGCCTTCCAGGGAGGGATCCATCTCAGCCTCGAAGAGAACTTCGTAGGAGGGGTTGTGGATGATTTCGGTGGCACCGGTGATGCCATACTTGGTCAGATCAAGCTTTGCCATAATCAAAAACCTCTTTCATATGATATATTTTAATAAACTGATTCAGCTGCAGAGGGGTTGCTGCGGATTTTCTCATTTGCATCCCACATTCTGCAATTTTATCATACACGACGGCAAGCCAAAAATCAATAAAAAAATATTGATTTTTTGTGGACAGTTTTTGTACATTTCAGCTGAGAAACGGCACAATTACAGTTTATCGGGATGCCCCGATGGGCAATGCGTTGCGGACTGCCCCGGTCAAATAGCAGCCCTTGGGCCCCTCGACCGGTCGCTTGTTTCCGCTCGGCGTATGGAATTCGTCAGCCGGTATCGTCCCTGCGGTGGTCAAATTACAGTTTATCGAGCAGTTCCTAAGCCTTCCCCTTGAGGGGAAGGTGGCCGAGCGTTAGCGAGGTCGGATGAGGTGTAGCCGCAAAGCGGCGCTTAATCCTCTTTTTACACCTCATCAGTCACCTTCGGTGACAGCTTCTCCTCAAGGAGAAGCCTTTGACAATGATCGACAAATTCCAATTTGATTGTGGGCACTGCCCGGCAGATTCCGGTTTCGCCGGTGGTTCGCTATCGATAAAAATATACCGGGAAAAGCAAAATATGTATTTACTTCCGGAAAATTTTGTGGTACTATGTATTTGGTGAAGATTGGGGCTTTTGCGGAAAATAGCCGAAAAAGTATGGATAAGGTGCTGTTTTTCCGCTGTTTCCCCTATTTTGGCTTTGTTGTTTTTTACCAACACCCTTCCCGCTGAAGGCCCGTTGGTCTAAAATATATATTCGGAAAATTAATTTTTTCCATCAAAATCCATTAACGGAGGTTATACAAAACATGGCACAGAAAGTCCAGTTCGTGGAGACTGTCCTGCGTGACGCAAACCAGTCTCTGATCGCAACCCGCCTGCCCTTCGAGAAGTTCGAGCCCATGCTCGAGACCATCGACAAGGTCGGCTACTACGCCATCGAGTGCTGGGGCGGCGCCACCTTCGACGTCTGCCTGCGCTACCTGAACGAAGATCCCTGGGAGAGACTGCGCAAGATCCGCGCCGCCGTTCCCAACACCAAGCTGCAGATGCTGCTGCGTGGCCAGAACGTTCTGGGTTACTCCCACTATCCCGACGATTTCGTGAAGCTCTTCGTGAAGAAGGCTGTTGAAAACGGCATCGACATCATCCGTATTTTCGACGCTCTGAACGATGTTAACAACCTGAAGGTCGCCATGGAGGCCACCAAGAACGCCGGCGCCATCGCTTCCGGCACCATCTCCTACACCACCTCCCCTGTCCACACCCACGCCAAGTACGTGGAGATGGTCAAGGAGCTGAAGGAAATGGGCGCTGACACCATCTGCATCAAGGATATGGCCGGCATCATGGGCCCCAAGGAAGCCTACGACATGGTTTCCGCCATCAAGGACGCTGTCCCCGGCATGCCCATCGACCTGCACACCCACTCCACCACCGGCCTGGCATTCATGACCTATCTGAAGGCTGTGGAAGCCGGCTGCGACATCATCGACACCGCCATCTCCCCCATGTCCGGCGGTACCTCCCAGCCCGCCACCGAGACCCTGGCCTACGCACTGCGCCAGCTGGGCTATGAGGTGGACATCAACGACAAGATGACCAAGAAGATGGCCGACTACTTCAAGGGTGTCCGGGATGACTTCCTGAAGGACGGCACTCTGATGCCCAAGTCCATGGCCACCGATACCCAGTGCCTAACCTACCAGATCCCCGGCGGCATGCTCTCTAACCTGCTGAGCCAGCTGAAGCAGATGAACGCTCTGGACCGCCTGGACGAGGCTCTGCTGGAGACTCCCAAGGTCCGTGCCGACATGGGCTATCCTCCCCTGGTCACCCCCACTTCTCAGATGGTCGGCGTTCAGGCTGTCACCAACGTGCTGCAGGGTGAGCGCTACAAGAAGGTCTCCAAGGAGATCAAGGCTTACTGCCGCGGCGAATACGGCCGTACCCCCGCTCCCATCAACGAGGAGATCCGCGCCCAGATCCTGGGCAATGAGAAGCCCATCGAAGGCCGCTATGCTGACACCCTGGCACCCATCGTCGAGCCCACCCGGGAAAAGCTGGGTGACCTGGCAAAATGCGACGAGGATGTGCTGAGCTACATCGCATTCCCCAACCTGGCTGAAAAGTTCCTGGAGGAGCGCAAGGCCAAGGAGGAGAACATCGCCACCTACTCCATCGTGGAGTGCTAAGGAGGTAAGATAAATGACTTATCTTGCTGCCGCCGCTCCCGATCTTATGAACATCAGCATCATGAATGCCGGCATCGTTGCGGTGCTGGGCTATGCTGTGGTGTTCTTCGGTCTGATTCTGCTGATGCTGGTGGTCATGGCCATGGGTAAGGCCTTCACCGCCAAGGATGCCAAGGCTGCTGCACCCGCCGCTCCCAAGGCTGCCGCTGCGCCTGCTGCCCCTGTGGTGGAAGGCCCCGCTGCCCTGGACCCCGTCAACGCTGCCGCTCCCGGCACCGCAGGCCAGCTGAAGCTCTATGATACGCCCCCCAAGACCGCTGCCATGATCATGGCAATCGTAGCCAACCAGATGGGCAAGCCTCTGAATGAGCTGCGCTTCATTTCCATCAAGGAGGTTAAGGACTAATGAAATACAAGGTTACTCTCAACGGCCGCACCTACGAGGTGGAGGTCGAAGCAGGCAAGGCCATGTGCGTTGCCGAATACGAGGCTTATGCCCCCACATCCGCTCCCATCGTGGCCGTGGCTGCTCCCGCTGCTGCTCCCGTGGCCGCTGCCGCACCTGCTGCTCCCGCTGCAGCCGGTGTCACCGTCACCGGCGGTGAGTCCGTCAAGGCTCCCATGCCCGGCAACATCCTGAAGGTCAATGTGACCGTGGGCCAGAGCGTCAAGGAAGGCGACCTGCTGTGCGTGCTGGAAGCCATGAAGATGGAAAACGAGATCTACGCTCCCTGCGCCGGCACCGTTTCCGCTGTGCCCGTTTCCAAGGGTTCCACCGTCAACACCGGTGATCTGCTGGTTGCCATCGGCGGTACCGTGGTTGCCGCTGCTCCCGCAGCCGCTCCCGCACCTGTGGCTGCACCCGCTCCCGTGGCTGCTCCCGCTCCCGCTGCTGCTCCTGCTCCCGTGGCAGGCGAGGCTGTGAAGGCTCCCATGCCCGGCAACATTCTGAAGGTCAACGTGACCAAGGGCCAGGCTGTCAAGGAAGGCGAGGTTCTGCTGGTTCTGGAAGCAATGAAGATGGAAAACGAGATCATGGCCCCCAAGGCCGGCACCGTCGCACAGGTCCTGGTCCAGAAGGGTTCCACCGTTAACACCGACGATACTCTGGTCGTCCTGGGTTAAGGAGGGCCACCATGATTAACATTGGTGAGGTTCTTCTGAACCTGTGGGAAAGCTCCGGCTTTGCCTACATCTTCGCAAATCTGACGGCCGGCGGCTGGCAGAATCTGGTGATGATCATCATCTCCTGCGTGCTGCTGTACCTGGCCATCGTCAAGAAGTTCGAGCCCCTGCTGCTGCTGGGTATCGCCTTCGGCTGTCTGCTGACCAACCTGCCCGGTGCAGGCCTGTACAACCAGGAGCTGTGGACCAACTTCATGACCGAGGGTCACGAAGCCTACCACTCCTACGGCACTATTTTGAAGAACGGCGGCCTGCTGGACTTCTTCTACATCGGCGTCAAGACCTCCATTTACCCCTGTCTGATCTTCATGGGCGTTGGCGCCATGACCGACTTCGGTCCTCTGCTCTCTAATCCCAAGTCCCTGCTGCTGGGCGCTGCCGCACAGCTGGGCGTGTTTGCCGCTTTCTTCGGCGCAGTTGTCCTGGGCTTTACCGGTCCTCAGGCTGCTTCCATCGGCATCATCGGCGGCGCTGACGGCCCCACCGCCATCTTCCTGACCAGCCAGCTGGCTCCCGAACTGCTGGGTGCCATCGCGGTTGCGGCTTATTCCTACATGGCGCTGATCCCCATGATCCAGCCCCCCATTATGAATGCCTTGACCACCCCCGAGCAGCGCAAAATCAAGATGGTCCAGACCCGGAACGTCTCCAAGGCTGAGAAGATCATCTTCCCCATCCTGGTCACTGTTTTCGTGGCTCTGCTGCTGCCCGACACCGCTCCTCTGATCGGCTGCCTGATGCTGGGCAACCTGGCCAAGGAGACCGGCATCACCGACCGTCTGAGCGATACCATGCAGAATGCCCTGATGAACATCGTCACCATCCTGCTGTCTACCTCTGTCGGTGCCACCATGGTGGGTTCCAACTTCCTGACCGGCGAAACGCTGAAGATCGTGGTTCTGGGCGTTGTGGCCTTCGGTCTGTCCACCGCCGGCGGCCTGGTTGGCGGCCAGGTGATGTGCAAGCTGACCCGCGGCAAGGTCAACCCCCTCATCGGCTCCGCCGGTGTTTCCGCCGTTCCCATGGCTGCCCGTGTTGCCAACACCGTGGGCCAGAAGAACAATCCCAGCAACTTCCTGCTGATGCATGCCATGGGCCCCAACGTGGCCGGCGTCATCGGCTCCGCCATCGCTGCAGGCTTCCTGCTGAGCGTATTCGGATAAATGTAAATCCCCCGTCGCAAGACGGGGGATTTTTATCTTCAAATTACAATTTATCGGGATGCCCCGATGGGCAATGCGTGCCCGGTGCAGTAGGTTTCGTTACTTCCCTAACCCGCTCGGTATCGTTTTGCAGTGGTCAAATTACAGTTTATCGTTTCGTTTGGAGTAACGGATTGCCACGTCGGCATTTCATGCCTCCTCGCAATGACATGGATACTTGGTAGTTGGTTGCACTAAAATTGGTGCAGAACGTGTCGAAACCTACTGTCATTGCGAACCAGTCCGCAGACTGGTGTGGCAATCCGTACTCTTCGATAGACTCCAATTTGACTGCCGCTGCACCGAACCGGGTGGTGCTCCGCGCAGCGAATCAAAATGACAATGATTGCCGGCGGCAATCATACCACAATTTCTGGACCCTATGGAGTCACGATTACTGCCGGCCTGCCAGGCCCGCATTGCCCGTCGGGGCATCCCGACCATTCTGTCAAAGAGAAAAGCCCTCCCGGGAGCCGGGAGGGCTTAGATTTTTAATAGAACCGCACATTCAGAGGCAGCCATTTTTCCAGCTCCAGACGGCGCTGGCGCTTGTCCATCCGGTCGGCGATTTTGCGGGTCAGCAGCGCCCACTCTTCGGCAGTGCGCTTGTCATTGCGGGATACCAGCAGGTAATGGCATTGGGGGAAGGGCATCTTGCCGAAGGCCTTGGCAAAGGGCTTGTCCACGCCCAGGGCGATGGCATAGGGCAGCATATCGAAGAAATAATCCGGATTGTTCTCCAGCAGCCGCTCCAGCTTCTTCCCGTCCAGCTTTTTCAGGAAATGCCGCAGACCCAGGATCTGGCCCGCGTCAAATTTGCCCAGCTCGCTTCTTCTGCCGCCGTAGGCTGCCAGAAGGCCCATCAGATTCTGACCCAGCACCACCACCAGGCCCATGATCCACTGGCCGGAGATGATGCCCAGGATGATCCACAGAATGCCGCTGACAAAGCCCACGTACATGGGGATCTTGCCCCGGACATGGAGCTTATACATACCGCCCTGAATGCCCCAGGCGGTAACCGCGCCGAGGATGCCGAAGACAATGGAGAGCATGGTGTGGATGATCTGGGAACGGCCGATGTTCATGGCAAAGCAGATGCCGCAGAAAATGCTGATGCCGCAGCCCAGAATCCGGAAAATGGCCACATTGCCGGCCAGCTTGGTGTACATTTCCTTCGCGCCGGCCACAGTCTCCGCCGTATACCGGCACAGCCGGGCATACTGGCCGCCGGTGGCATCCACCAGCGCACCCTTGGCGAAGAGGCCGCGGAAGGTCTTGTTTTCAAATTCACCCCGCTCGTTGCCCATATCCATCCGCTTTTCCAGGATGACCCGGCCCTTCCGGTCCACCCGGATCCGGATATATCCCAGCTGGGCCCAGGTAAAGACCATCATGGTCAGATCCGCACCGGCTGCAGTCAGACGGCAGCCCAGCTCACCGGCGGTGATGCCTGCGATGGGAATGCTCCGGTCATGGCGGAACACGGGGCCGGTGCGCATGAATACGATCCAGTAAATCAACGCCAGAACGGCCAGTATGGACATGGGGACGATCTCAGGATTGCCTTCCCGCTCGATGTACAGCTTGCCGGGGAACATTTCCTCGGACACGGTCATCACCAAAGAGAATTTCTCCCGGTCCTGGAGGCCCGTTTTGGTGGCGCCGGTGATCAGCTGGCCGCCCACCACCGTATCGATCTTGGATTCGATGCCGGTCTGGAGGTAGGAGCTGGTGAAGGTGGGCTTTCCGGTGACCTCACCGGGCATGGTGACGGAGAAGGATACCTTGTCCACCGGGAACTCAAAGCCGGACAGCAGGGGGATCTCCATAACCAGGTAGCTTTTTTTGGTTTCCTCGTTCTTCTCCGTCCGCAGCACATCCGGCAGGATGTAGCTGAACATCAGGGTGTAGTCACCGGAGATGCCGTTGAGGCTGCTCAGATCCGCCAGGATCACATCCGGGTCCATGCCGCTGGCATAGGTCCGGACGGAGGTGCCGTTGACGGCCACGTTGGTGGCATTCTTGGGCAGGGGGAAGGTGAGGCTGGCAGCGGGGGAATCCAGATGCAACCCCACGGTGGAGGTGATCTGGCATCTGCCGTCGGCGGTGACGGTGATGATGGAGTTGACCTCCGTTGCGGAACTCTGGGCGGAAACCGCCGTGGCCAGCATGCAGATACACAGTATAAACAAAATCAGACGGCTGACGTGTCGCATGGCAGTCATCCCTCCTCAGTAAAATCAGTTTCTGATTATTTTACCATACAGACGGAAAAATTGCAAGATTTCCCGGAATTTTTAAGAAATAAAGTTAACATAACCGGGCAGCCGGCGGGTCTGCCCGGTTCGGTAGCTTTGGCGTTTATTAATACAGTTTGGCACGCTGATGCGCGAAATGCAGAATTCAGAATGCAGAATGCAAAATTGCGGTATTTCCTTCGGAAATGATTAAAATAGTCGGCGTAGCCGACACCATAATTCTGCATTTTGCATTTTACATTTTGCATTAGGCAGTGTAAACTGCCCGGCGAATTCCATACGCCGAGCGGGTAATAGCGACCGGTCGAGGGGCCCAAAGGCTGTTATCTGACCGGGGCAGTCCGTAACGCATTGTCAACGGGCACTGCCCGGCGGCTGAATTATAAATATCTTAAAGACTTTCTGCGGTTTTTATGCTATAATGTCGAAAAATGACCCTTCACAGAAAGTAGGCGGTCTTTATGAAAAATAAAAGGTATGGCTTCAAGCTGACCGTGATTATCATCTGCTTCCTGGTGCTGCTGGCTCTGCTGGGTGTGGTGTTCATTCTGGGCACCGAAGGAACCGGCGAGCTGCCGGATCTGCCCACCGCCCCGCCGGCGGAACCTCCCGCCACCGCCGGAGCCCAGGATTTCGACGGGGAGGATCCCCAGAATGCCTTCCAGCAGGAGGCCGGGCAGGAGAAAAAACACAAAATTAACCTCTGGGAACTGATCACCGATGCCCTGGACGGGGATAAGGTGAAGGAAACGGAAGAAGTGACCTTCGGCATCGATGTGGCCAAGTACCAGGGCACCATCGACTGGGAAAAGGTTTCCTCCGCCGGAATGGATTTCGCCATTGTCCGGCTGGGCTACCGGGGTATGGTCAGCGGTGAGATCACCGAGGACTCCAACGCCCGCTACAATCTCCAGGAGGCGGAAAAGGCCGGCCTCAGCCTGGGCGCCTACTTCTTCTCCACAGCCATTACCAGGGAGGAGGCCATTGAGGAAGCCAACTGGGTGGCCGATTTCCTGGCCCCCTATCCCATCACCTACCCGGTGGCCTATAACTGCGAGGGCTTCGGTGACCCGGAGAACCGGCAGTACCCCCTGAGCAAGCAGGAGCGGACCGACATCGCCCTGGCCTTTCTGAAGCAGATCGAAAAGCGGGGATACGAGGCCATGTTCTATGCCTCCAAAAATGAGATGACCGGCGATGCCAAATGGGAGGTCTCCCGGATTGAGCCGGATTACAAGATCTGGGTGGCCCAGTATCCGGAAAATCCCTACCCGGAGACGGAAAAGAGCAGCTATGAGGGCACCCACCATATGTGGCAGTACACCCGAAACGGTGAAATTCCCGGAATTCCCGTGGGCGTGGATGTGGACATCGCCTACTTCGGCTTCGACGGCACGGAAGATGCCCAGAGCGAAGAAACGTTGCCCGAGGCCAAGGCTGACCCGGAGGCACTGATGCCCTTTACCCAGGTAAATGAACAGGTCACCGCCAAAAATGAGACCAACCTCCGGGATATCCCCAGCCAGGACACCGATGCGACGGTGCTGGATACCCTGAAAAACGGTGAAATTGCAAAGCGGATCGGCATCAGCGACAGCGGCTGGTCCAAGCTGGAATTTGAGGGGAAGATCTTCTACGCCGTATCCAGCTACCTGACCACAGACCTTGAAAAGAAGGAAGAGCCAGCCCCCACGGAGGACGACGGCATCGATACCGAGTTCCGTGCCGTCAATGAGTCCGTCACCGCCAAGGAATGGGTGAATCTGCGGGCCCTCCCCAGCACCACCATGGAAGAGGCCGTGGTGGTCCGGAAGCTGGAAAACGGCCAGATTGCCAGACGGACGGGCGTGAGCGACAACGGCTGGTCCCGGCTGGAGATCGACGGAAAGGTGCTCTACTGCGTTTCCAGCTATCTGATCAGCGCCGGCTCCGATCCCGATGAAGATACCCATGAGCCGGGAATCCAGACCCAGTTCCGGGAGGTTAACGAAAATGTTACCGCCAAGGATGTGGTGAACCTGCGCAACTTGCCCAGCACCACGGACCCGGACTGCGTGGTGGTGATCCAGCTGAAAAAGGGCGACATCGCCCTGCGCACCGGCATCAATACCGATGTGGGCTGGTCCCGGGTGGAATTTGAGGGCCAGACCCTCTACTGCATCAGCAGCTATCTGGAGGTTGTGGAATGACCTACCGGAGTCTGTCCGACCATTACCGGGAAAAATTCGGCTGCAAGGTCTACAAGCTGTCCATTGATGCAGGCTTCACCTGTCCCAACCGGGACGGAACCTGCGGATCCGGGGGCTGCATCTTCTGCTCCGGACGGGGCAGCGGCGATTTCGCGGAATCCGGCACCGATATCTCCGGCCAGCTGGAAGGGGCAAAAGCCCGGGTGGAGGCCAAAAACAAAGGGGGCAGGTATATCGCCTATTTCCAGGCATTTACAAACACCTATGCTTCCGTTGAAAAACTCCGGAAGCTCTATTATGAGGCCATTGCCCCGGAAGAAATTGTGGGCCTCGCCATCGGCACCCGGCCGGACTGCCTGGGCGATGATGTGGTAGCCCTGCTGGCAGAAATCAACGCAGTCAAGCCTGTTTCCGTGGAATTGGGCCTGCAGACCGTTCATGAAGCTTCTGTTTCCTACATCAGGCGAGGTTATGTAAACCAGGTATATTTTGACGCGGTGACCAGACTGAAGGAAGCAGGTCTGGAAGTGGTGACCCACATCATTCTGGGTCTTCCCGGGGAGACCCCGGAAATGGCCGCCGAAACCACGGCGGCAGCGGTTGCCGCCGGCACCGACGGAGTCAAATTCCACCTGCTCCATGTGCTGCAAGGTACGGACCTGGCAAAAGACTACGAAGATAGGGCCTTCCGGTGCTTAGAGCTATCCGAGTATGCCCACTGGCTGAAAACCTGCCTGCAGGAAGTGCCCCCCGCCGTGACCGTCCACCGGATCACCGGGGACGGGGCCAAGAAGGACCTGATCGCCCCCCTGTGGTCCGGCCACAAGAAGCGGGTCTTAAATTTCCTGAACCGGTATCTGCAGGAAAATTAGCCATCTGTTCACAGATTATTCTGTTATTTTCCATTTGCCTGTGGTATCCTAGCATCAACACATTACCAAACGGAGGAAACACCATGAAACGATTCCTTACCCTTCTTCTGTGCCTTGCCTTATCCGCAAGCCTTGCCGCCTGCGGCGCGGCCCCGGCTCCCACGGAGGCGCCCCCGGCACCCACCGCCGCCCCCTCTGTGCCGGAAGCAACCGAGGCTCCCCGGGAGGATGGGGCCCCGAAGGTGGATGAAAGTCTGACCCAGGAGCAGACACTCAATCTGCTTCTGTACAGCGACGAAGACTGCGCCTTTACCGTCACCGAGGCGGAATTCAACGAGCATCTGGGTCTGCGGGTCCATGTGCGCTGTGAAAACTTCTCCGACCGGCCTGTGATGTTCACCTGGAACAACACCTCCGTCTGCGGCTTTATGTACGATCCCTTCTGGGCCGAGGAGGTTGCCGCCGGCAAGAAGGTCAACAGTATCATTGACTTTGACACCTATGCCCTGGAACAGCTGGGTGTTGCTTCCCCGGATGCCATCACCTTTACCCTGACCGTTGTGGACAGCGAGGAATTTCTGGATGAGCCCCTGGTAAACGAGGGCTTCTGCATTTACCCCACCGGCAAGGAGCCGGACCAGGTGGTTTACCCCGAATACCAGCACAAAAACGGCGAGACGGTGATCACCGAAAACGATACCCTCACCTTTATCATCGAAAATGTGGAGGACGAGGTTTCCGAGTACTACACCCTCAACTGCTATGTTGCCAACCACACGGGCAAAAATCTGCTGATCACCTGGGATGCGGTATCCGTCAACGGCTTTATGGTGGATCCCTTCTGGGCCGCTTCCGTGGCCGGCGGAATGCAGCTGGTGACCCAGATCAGCTTCCTCCGGTCCGACCTGGAGGCCCAGGGCATCGAGGAGGTCCAGAACATCGAGTTTACCATCCTGGCCATGGACAACGACGACTGGGATGCAGATTACCTGCTGAGCGAAACCTGCACCTATAATCCTTAAGTGGGGAACAATCCGCTATCAGCAAATTGAATTTTATTGAGGAGAACGGATTGCCACACTAGCGGTGCGTCGCGCAGCGAATCAAAAATAACCATGATTGCCGGTGGCAATCATACCACAATTCTATGCGGACTGGTTCGCAATGACAGAAGGTTTCGACACATTCTGCACCAATTTTAGTGCAACCAACTACCAAGTTTCCATGTCATTGCGAGGAGGCCTGAAAGGCCGACGTGGCAATCCGCTACTCCAAACAAAACGACAAACTGTAATTTGACCGCCAATAACAAAACAGGCCCCGCCGGATGGCGGGGCTTTTCAATATTGCAAAACAAAACCGATTTTGCTATAATATCTCCACATCCACAAGAAAGGAACAATATGATGAAAAAGATTGCACTGATCCTCTGTCTGCTGATGATCCTGAATCTTGCCGCCTGTGCAGGTCAATCCTCCGATGCAGAAGTTCCTGCGGTTGCTCCCACAGAAGCTCCCACGGAGGCTCCTACCGATGCGCCCACGGAAGCTCCTACCGAGGCCCCCACAGAAGCAGCTTCCGGTTTTGATACCTCCTGGGCATCCAATGATTTTGAAGCCCTGCTGCCCCAGCTGCCTTTCACCGGCTGGACCACAAACCAGAAGACCGAACGGATCTATGAGATGGAACTGGGTCAGCTGGAAACCCAGACACTGACCGATGACAGCGGAAAAACCATCGGTTACGGCAAGGACAAACAGGCCCTCATTGACTATCTGGCATCTTTGGAAGATTACGGCTTCTCCGTGGAAGAGACCGGCGGCATTGAAGGCTATGTCTATCAGTGGGAAATTGCCGATCCGGAAGGAAACAGCTTCGAGGTAACCTGTGCAGAAGGTTTCTGCTGGATTACCATCATGAAAAAGAAATAACAAAACAAGACCCGCCTTTTGGCGGGTCTTTCTTTTTGATCAGTAGCGGAAACGCTGCATCTGTTCCGATTTGTCCTGGATCAGCAGCAGGTCCGTGATGATGTCGTTGGAGATGAGGTAGCCCTTGGGGGTCAGCCGCCAGCGGCCTTCGGAGCTGCACACCGCATAGCCCAGGGACTGGCTCTTTTTCAGCGCTTCCTCGATGCCGTCGAAGGGCAGCAGGAATTTCCGCTCGTATTCGGCCCGGTTGATGCCGGAGATGGTCCGCAGACGCAGCATCAGATACTCACCGGCCCGCTCCCGCAGGGGAACCTCGTCCACCTCCTGGAGCACCTCGCCGCCGTTTTTGATGCCGTCCACATAGGCCTGGAGATCCCGGACGATGACAAAGCGGCGGCCGCCGAAGTCAGAGCTGGCGTTGGGGCCGAAGCCTAAGTACTCGCCGCCGGTCCAGTACTTCATGTTGTGCCGGGAGTAGAGGCCCTTCCGGGCGAAATTGGAGATTTCATACTGGCGGAAGCCGTAGCCCCGGAGAATCTCCACAGCCGCCAGGTACATATCCGCCTGGACATCGTCGTCGGCGATGTTTAAGATCTCCTTGCAGTCGTAAAGGGGCGTACCCTCCTCCAGCTTCAGCGCATAGCAGCTGATGTGGTCGGGATTCAGCGTAATGACCCGCTCCAGGGTATCCTTCCACTCAAACAGGGTCTGGTTCGGCAGACCGTACATCAGATCCAGGGAAAGATTCTTGAAGCCTGCCTTCCGGATCCGCTGAACGGCACCCACCACCTGGGCATAGTCATGGGGACGGCCCAGCTTCTTGAGGGTCTCATTGTTGTCGGTCTGGACACCCAGGGAGACCCGGTTGAAGCCCTCGGCCTTTAAGCGCCGCAGCAGCTGGTCGGACACGGAATCGGGGTTTGCCTCGAAGGTGATCTCCGCATTGGGGTCCACATCGAAGGACCGGCGGATGGTGGTCAGGATGGTGGCCAGGGCATCGGCTCCCAGGAAGGAGGGGGTGCCGCCGCCAAAATAGATGGTATCCACCTTGTAGCCGGGGGTCAGGGCGCCGGACTCCCTGATGTGGGCGCAGACTGCCCGGAGGTAGGTCTCGATGGACTTGTCATCCTTACAGGTCAGAGAATAGAAGTCGCAGTACTGGCATTTGCTGCGGCAGAAGGGCACATGGACATAGATGCCCAGAGGTGTTTTGTTGTTGTTTTTTGTTAAGAAAGCCATGTGTATTTTACCTCCGGTAAAATAAATGCAAAATGCAGAATGCAGAATGCAAAATTAATCCTCGTCAAGTTTCAGGACAGCCATAAAGGCTTCGGAAGGAACGGAGACGGTACCGAAGGTACGCATCCGCTTCTTGCCTTCCTTCTGCTTCTCCAGCAGCTTCTTCTTTCTGGTGATGTCGCCGCCGTAGCACTTGGCCAGCACGTCCTTGCGGACGGCCTTGATGGTTTCCCGGGCAATGATCTTGCCGCCGATGGCCGCCTGGACGGGGATCTCGAACTGGGCTCTGGGGATGTTCTCCTTGAGCTTTTCGCAGATCTTTCTGGCTCTGGGGTAGGCATTCTCCGCAAAGAGGATGAAGCTCAGAGCATCCACCACATCGCCGTTGAGGAGGATATCCAGCTTAACAAGCTTCGAAGGCCGGTAGCCGATGAGCTCGTAGTCAAGGCTGCCGTAGCCCCGGGTCCGGGACTTGAGGGCATCGAAAAAGTCGTAAATGATCTCATTCAGGGGCATATCGTAGTGGAGCTCCACCCGGTTTGCATCCAGGTAGACCATATCCTTGAATTCACCCCGGCGACTCGTTGCCAGGTCCATGATATTGCCCACATATTCCTGGGGGGCCATCAGGTTCACCTTAACGTAGGGCTCCTCTGCCAGCTGGATCTCCATGGGATCCGGGTAATCCAGGGGGTTATCCACCATCAGCACGGTGCCGTCGGTCTTGGTGATCCGGTAGACAACGTTGGGGGCAGTGGTGATCAGGTCCAGATTGTACTCCCGTTCCAATCTCTCCTGGATGATCTCCATATGCAGAAGTCCCAGGAAGCCGCAGCGGAAGCCGAAGCCCAGGGCAATGGAGCTTTCCGGCTCATAGACAAAGGAAGCGTCGTTCAGCTTCAGCTTTTCCAGGGCGTCGCGCATATCCTGGTACTTGGCGCCGTCGGCAGGGTAGACACCGGAGTAGACCATGGGCTGGACAGGCCGGTAGCCGGGCAGGGGCTCTGCGGCGGGATTTTCGATGCCGGTGATGGTATCGCCCACCTGGGTATCGGCCACGGTCTTGATGGAGGCGGTGATATAGCCCACCTCGCCGGCACCCAGGGCATCCCGGGGAATCAGCCCCTTGGGGCTCATGGTGCCCACTTCCACGACCTTGTAGGTTGCGCCGGTGGCCATCATTTTAATATCCATGCCGGGCCTGACGGTGCCCTGCTTGATTCTCGTGTAGACGATGACGCCCCGGTAGGAATCGTACTGGCTGTCGAAGATCAGCGCCTGCAGGGGCGCTTCCCGGTCGCCGGTGGGGGCGGGGATGCCCTTGACGATCATTTCCAGCACGGCGCGGATGTTGATGCCGTTCTTGGCGGAAATTTCCGGGGCATCTTCCGCAGGAATGCAGATGATGTCCTCGATCTCGGTCTTGACCTCGGCAGGTCTTGCAGAGGGCAGGTCGATCTTGTTGATGACGGGAAGCACTTCCAGACCGGCGTCGGTGGCCAGGAAGGTATTGGCCAGAGTCTGGGCCTCCACGCCCTGGGAAGCATCCACAACCAGCACCGCACCTTCGCAGGCGGCAAGGGACCGGGAGACCTCGTAGTTAAAGTCCACGTGGCCCGGGGTGTCGATGAGGTTCAGGGCATAGGTTTCCCCGTCGTCGGCGGTATAGTTTAAGGTTGCGGCGGTAGCCTTGATGGTGATGCCCCGCTCCCGCTCCAGATCCATGGAGTCGAGAATCTGAGACTCCATATCCCGCTTCTCGATGGCCTTGCACTCCTCCAGCAGCCGGTCTGCCAGAGTGGACTTGCCATGGTCAATATGGGCAATGATGGAGAAATTTCTGATTTTGGAAAGTTCGGTCATATTGGTTATACCTCAGAATCAAGATGCATAGGCGATACTATGTCAATTTAAGCCATTATAACTGGAATATCCAAAAAAGTAAACCGTATGTTTTCCGTTTTTCCGGGGAAAAATGACTTCGTAAAAGAAAAAATCCCACGAATTCTGGGAAAAATCAAAAAAAGTCCCGGAAAAACCCTTGTCAAAAATATTTTTTCGGGGTATAGTTTAACAGCACAGCATTCAAACGCGAACACGCGACAAGATAAAGAGGGGAATTGACCGAATGAGCAACACCAAGAAAGCACCCAAGCCCAATATGGAAGAATTGCAGACTGCCCTGCAGGCCCTCATCGCCCAGGGTCAGAAGGAGGGCATGATCAAGTCCGCCGATCTGAACGCACTGCTGGAAAAAATGGATCTGACGCCCGAGAAGATCGAAGCCATCTACGACAGCATCGAGGCCATGAACGTCCAGATCGTCACCGCCGAGCTGGAGCTGGATCTGGGAGATGACCTGGACATCGTGGATACCGACGGGGACATCGATCTGACCAGCCTGGATGAAGAAGATCTGGTGGATCCTGTGGATCTGGCCGCAGAATACTCCCTGGACGACCCCGTCCGGATGTATCTGAAGGAGATCGGCCAGGTGAAGCTTCTGAGCGCCGAAGAGGAAGTGGAGCTTGCCAAGCGGGTTGCCGAGGGCGACCAGGAGGCAAAGAACAAGCTGACCGAAGCCAACCTCCGCCTGGTTGTGTCCATTGCCAAGAAGTATTCCGGCCGCGGCCTGCACATCCTGGATCTGATCCAGGAAGGCAACACCGGCCTCATCCGCGCAGTCGACAAGTTCGACTGGACAAAGGGAAACAAATTCTCTACATATGCCACCTGGTGGATCCGGCAGGCCATCACCCGCGCCATCGCGGACCAGGCCCGCACCATCCGCGTTCCCGTGCATATGGTAGAAGTCATCAACAAGGCCACCCGATGCAACCGGAAGCTGGTCCAGGAGCTGGGCCGGGAACCCACCGTGGAAGAGATTGCCAAGGAGCTGGGCCTGCCTGTTGAGAAGATCATCGAGGCAAACCGCACCGCCGCCGACACCCTGTCCCTGGACACCCCCGTGGGCGACGAAGAAGATACCTCCATCGGCTCCTTCGTGGAAGACGAGCGGACCCCCGGTCCCGCCGACGCCACCTCCAATGCTTTGCTTGCCGAAGCCCTGAAGGAGATTCTGGATACCCTGACCGAGCGGGAAGCCGATGTGCTGAAGATGCGCTTCGGTATGTACGACGGCCGGACCCATACCCTGGAGGAAGTGGGCCAGATCTTCGGCGTGACCAGAGAGCGCATCCGCCAGATTGAAAACAAGGCCATCCGGAAGCTCCGCCATCCCAGCAGAGCAAAGAAGATCCGGGACTTCTACTGCTAAACTGTCCAAAGCCTCCCACCCGATGTGGGAGGCTTTTTCAAAAGGAGGAACACCATGAAACGCTCTGAGATCAACAAAGCCCTCCGGGAGCTGGAAGCCATGTGCGAAAAGTACCACTGCTATCTGCCCCCCTTCTGCCATTTCACCCCCGAGCAGTGGAAGGAAAAGGGCCATGAATACGACGAGGTCCGGGAATGCTGCCTGGGCTGGGATATCACTGACTACGGTCTGGGAAATTTCGACAAGTTCGGCTTCTCCCTCATCACGATCCGAAACGGCAACCGGAATCTGCCGGAAAAATACCCCAAGGTCTATGCCGAGAAGCTCCTGTACTTAAAGGAGGGTCAGTATGCCCCCAACCATTTCCACTGGTTCAAGACCGAGGACATCATCAACCGGGGCGGCGGCAATGTGCTCATCCGGGTGTATAACTCCCTTCCCGATGAAGAAATCGACTATGAAACCCCCGTCACCGTCCATACCGACGGCCGGACCTACACCGTCCCGGCAGGCACCCAAATCCGGCTGACCCCCGGTGAAAGCATCCACATCCAGCAGTATCTCTACCACGATTTTGAAGTGGAGCCCGGCACAGGGGCGGTGCTTCTGGGAGAGGTAAGCCAGTGCAACGACGATGCCGGCGACAACCGGTTCAATCCCCCCGTTGGCCGGTTCCCCGCCATCGAGGAGGACGAAGCACCCTACCGGCTCCTGTGCACCGAATACCCCGAGGCAAAATAAGCCCTGTTTTTCAAAAAAATCCGAGAAAAACAGGAAAATAATCCTTTACTTTTGGGTAAACTCATGGTAAGATAGTCAAGCTGGTCTGGAATCCGGACGCAGTTACTATGCCCGTTGCTCAGTTGAGGGAGAAAGCTGTATATTTCAGTACACCACCCACCCTTTACTTGGCTCCGAGGAAAAATTTTTGAAAGGTGGAAATTTCCCATGATCCAGAAGGAAAAGAAGACCCAGGTTATCCTGGAGAACGCTACTCACGAAGGCGATACCGGCTCCCCCGAGGTCCAGGTTGCCATCCTGACTGCCCGCATCAACGAGCTGACCGATCACCTGCGTACCCACAAGCACGACAACCACTCCCGCCGTGGTCTGCTGATGATGGTTGGTAAGCGCCGCAAGATGCTGGACTATCTGGCACACAAGGACATCAACCGTTACCGTGCTCTGATCGCCAAGCTGGGTATCCGTAAGTAA
>SVKV01000059.1 GCA_015068305.1 Oscillospiraceae bacterium | reverse complement strand
CTCCGGGTATCTGCGCTGGTAAACGGCATAAGCATCACAACCGCGGCTTCCAAAGCCGCAGATGGCGAAGGTGACAGGTTTACTCATATCAATTTCTCCAATCACTTCTTTTTTTACGGAATCCATGGGGCAATCTGGAATTCCTCTGTCCATCATTTCAGAAGATCATTCCACAGAGCGAAATACGATGCCTTATCTTTTCTGGGAAAGGCCTGCATGATTTCCTTGCCCTGCCGGGCATCCTCTGCCAGGAGGTCAATGACCGTAGCTGCCATGAGTTTGGCAGGGAGTATATACGCCAGATTCTTGTCCGTAATCCGAAAATCCTTGCTATGCGCCGCGCCGGAGAAGCCGGTAATTGTTGGCTGGATTACAGGCAGAAGATAGGACAAATCGCCCATATCTGTGCTGCCGCAGAACACATGCCCATGCTCCACAGAAAGTCCGGGAGCAATCTGCTTTGCGTTTTCTTCCAGCACACAGGACATCTTCCTGTTCTGCTCCATCGGCAAATAACCAGGGATCTCCCAAATTGTTACTTTTGCCCCAACCATGTGGGCCGCGCCTGCGATGGAACGGTTGACCTTTTCATTGGCCGACTGCATTGCATGAATGCTCGCTGCCCGGACATAACTTTCCATCCGCACATCCGCCGGGACCGTATTTACCAGGTCACCGCCTTTTGTCAGGATGGGATGGACCCGCACCCGGTCCTCGTCCCGGAAGGTTTCCCGGTTGGCGTGGATACCCATGATGGCAAGAGATGCCGCATTCAGAGCATTCACCCCATCCCAGGGCGCACCACCCGCATGGGCCTCCTTACCAAGGAAGGTAACCTCCTTGCCAATAAATCCACCTGCCGGGCCATTCACCACGATTCTGTCACAGGGAGCATCTGTCTCACTGTGCATCATCATAGCCATATCTACATCGTCAAAGACGCCCTCGTAGATCAGCTGCTGCTTCCCGCCCAGATAGGCGATCTTTCCGTCCATTTTCTGCTGGAAACGCCAGCCGATCTCCACGAATTCCTCCGCTGGGGCACCGATCAGGCAGATACCGCCAGAAAGGCTGTCCTTTACTGCGGACAGGCCATAGGCCGCACCCAGCAGCGCAGCCAATTGTGCATTGTGACCGCAGGCATGGGCCGCTCCGGTTTTGGGGTCAGCCATGGGGTGCTGGGAAGATATCACCGCATCCAGTTCCCCGATCACAGCAACATTGGGGCCATCGCCCTTTTTCAGCCACGCCTTCAATCCTGTGATGCCGCAGGTATCTATGTCAGTCATCCCCAATTTTTCAAATGCCTTCCGAAGCTGTTGGGAAGTTCTGAACTCTTTGTAGCCTAATTCCGGATGTGCAAGAATATCCTCGCCAAAGGCAATTGCGGTATCTGCATAAGCATCGATAGCCGCGCAAGCGCGCCGTTTCAGTTCCAAAACATCCATATGTATTCTCAATGATTCAAAAAATCACAAACGAACGCATCATCATTCAGCTGAGGATAAGCCTCATAGACGCGAGTAATCTCCTCTGCCTGATTTACGCTGAGCACCTCATCCGGATTCAGGCACCAGATCCCTTCCATAATACCTTGCCTGTGCAGAACTTCATGAACGCCGGGAATACAGCCGGCGAAATTATGTGCCACATCAAAGAACGCACCGTTACTGTCTGTGACCTCTGCTGCCAGTGTCAGCATGTTTGCGGGAATATCCCGTCCATCCTGATACTGCCGCAGCATCTCATACATCTTCACAACATTGTGGGTCCACACAGACCAATGGCCCAGCAGGCCGCCCACAAAACGCATCTCAACAGGCTTTCCATCCACACGGAAGCGGTAAGGTGTCAGCAGGTCGACCACGATATTGTCATCATTTCCGGTATAAAGGGCCACTTCCTCACGACGCTGCGAGAACGCCACACCCCGCACAAGATCCAGTGTCTGGTAGCGGTTGAAGGAGGCACACTTGATGGCTACCACATTGGGCGTATCCGCCACAGCTTTCCAATAGTCGTAGGACAGCCGCCGTCCGCCGCAGGCCACTTGCAGGTAGAAGCCAATTACAGGCATGACTTCCGCCACTGCATGGGTTCGTTCGATCAGATCCTCTTCCGTCAGGTCAGCCAGGCCGCCAGGGCTGAGGAGCACTGCATCAAAGCCAAGCTCTTTTGCCAATGTCGCTTCACGGCATGCCTGTTCGATTTTGCCGCAGACACCCGCCACACGGACAATGGTCTTTCCGCTTTCTTTTTCAAACGCGTCGATCTCCTCTGCCGCGATCCGCAGAACAGGCTCCAGCAGGTCAATGCCGGGATTTCTGATCTCAAACTGGGTCGTATGCACCGCCACAGCCAATCCACCGACACCTGCATTCAGATAGTAGCGGATCAGCTTTCTCTGTCCATTGGGATTGAATTTCCGCTGCTCATCCAGCACCAGCGGAATTGCCGGAATGACGGTTCCCTTGTGGAGAATATCCAGTGCCAATTCATGTCTGCTCATTAGTAGCTTCCTTTCCGTTCTTCAAAGTGGGTAGGCTTGCCCAGTGCCCGGCCGCCATCTCTGATCCACTGTGCCTGCCATTCGATCAGCGTGTCCAGAGACACGGAAGGATAACCGAACAGCTTAAACATCTTGCCTGCATTATTCAGGTATGCCGTATCCGTGGGTGTACCGGCAAAGGAAGGCTCCTTGCCCAGCAGCTTGCCCAGCTTGTATGCGGTTTCCCGGACACCGGCAGTCTCAGGGCCGGTGACATTCAAACAGAACACATCGGAGGACGCATATTGCAACAGACGGATGGCTGCCTCATTGGCATCACCCTGCCAGATGCAGTTAAAGCTGGGAGTAGCCTCCTGAATTGGTGTGCCGTCCAGAATATTCTTCGCCATATCGTATAGGACACCATAACGCAGGTCCACAGCATAGTTCAGACGATAAATCGCCACCCGGGTTCCAAAGGTCTTTGCGGCATACTCAAACATCCGCTCCCGGCCCTGGCAGGACATGCAGTATTCTCCGACAGGCTCTGTTTTCGTTTCCTCCGTGGCACCGCCGCTGCCAACTGCTACCTTGGGATACAGGTTGCCGCTTGAGAACACAACGATTCTGGATTTCTGAAAACGTTCCGCCACCCGGCTGGGAAGCCAGGTATTCATAGCCCATGTTGCGTACTCATTTCCATCGGTTCCGAATTTTTTACCGGCCATAAAGATGATATTTTCCGCATCGGGCAGAGCTTTCAGCACACCGGGCTGCAGCAGATCGGCAGATATCATCTCAACACCGTTCTTTTTCAAAATATCCACAACGATCGGGTCGCTGAACCGGGATACTGCAATGACCTTCTTTTCAAGACCGGCCTTTTTAATTGCATTTTTCGCCAGAATGCTCAGCGTGGGTCCCATCTTGCCGCCGGCGCCCAAAATCATAATGTCGCCATCGATTTTCGCCATATCGGCAACCAGCTTTTCGCTGGGGGTTGTCAATAATTCATCTAGTTTTTCTTCTGTCCACATATGTTACACTCCATTTATCTGTTGGTTATGTTTCCTGATTCCGGCAGCTTTCCATCCATTCCATAAACTGCGGAAAAACCACATCATAGGATGCCAGTTCCCTTCGCCAGCAACGTTCCCATTTCAGCGTCAGATATCCGTCAAAATGATATTCCGGCAGAGCCTGTATGATCCTGCGGTATATTGGCTGGAGCTGCTGTGTGGGAACACCCATATTCCGGGTTTCATCGCCTGCAATGTACAGCTGTTTCACATAGGGAAGGGTTTCATCCAAATCGATTTCCTCACCGATCATCTGAGCGTGATCCGGAGATAATACAATGCCCACCCGGTCCGTATTCGTGGCTTTGCAGATGGTCACTGCCTGACGGACCGTCGTGCTGGCGTTGAGATGGTTTTGAATGACAATATCCACCCCGGAAGGTCCCTCTGCCAATGCCCGCTCCAGCGCTGCGCAAACATGGCGTTCATCTCCGTCTTTCAGTTTTCCGGTAAAAATACGGATCGCCGGGGCCTGGATGGCTCTGGCAATTTCCAGATGCTGCCGCACCGATTCCGCCATCTTCCCAATACCCGTATCGATCTGAGCGTTGTAGCAGAGGATGGAACTGACCGTTCCTGCATCCCTGCGAATCTGCTCCAGACGTTCCGCTTCCGCATCCGGGGGGATCTCTCCGGAACCTCCGGTCTGCATCCGCAGATCCACCCCACGGAATCCATACTGTGTTACCGCCTGGGCCTGCTGTAAGACTGTCAGTTCCGGCGTTGCCATGGTTGTAAAACTCAGTTTCATCAATTCATACACCCCTCGTCCAAATCGTCTTTCCCTGCTGTCTCCAGCTTGATCAGTACCTTGTTGTACAAAAAAACCTGCACAAAGCCCGGCAGTGTGAAACCCACCATCAGGACCAGAATCAAATTCTTAGGTGCCACCAGCACAGCGGCAACCGGCAGCACAAACAGCGCAGCCATAACCACCGAACGGACCGGATGGGCTGCCAGCACAAGGAAAC
>SVKV01000003.1 GCA_015068305.1 Oscillospiraceae bacterium | reverse complement strand
CCGAGGACGGAATCCTCATCACCAAGATCCGGCGGGCGCGATGCTATGTATGACTTTAGAGCCCGGATATATTCCTGCAAATTCATATTTGGATCAGCTCCTTCCTAAGTATATTGTTATTATATTTCGAAGGAGATGATGAGTCGAATCTGCAGATTCCGGAAGGATGTATGGGGGCTGTTAATAAAACAGCGGGTAAATCGAAAACGGTAAATTTGAAGGCCTTCAGAAAGTTGCAAAATCTGAACTTTTTGTGGTAAATTGTATGGTGTTAGTTATGGTGTTACTAACACCACAGCTATTTTAAGTTATTTGAAAATAATCAACAAAATCGGTTAAAATAACTGGAATTCAGCGAAATAAGAACAAATAAGTTGGATTTTTCGGACATCCGTAGGGTCCTCATAACCCGGAGGTCGTAGGTTCGAGTCCTGCCTCCGCAACCAAAATCAGCACCGGATTTCGAAAGAAATCCGGTGCTTTTTTCAAAGAACGATGATCCGACAGAAAGTCGGTCCTTTTTGCCCGATGCTCCTCCGGGCCGGAAGGAAAAGAACGGTGCGAATTGTACCGACAATAAGGGGAAGTATTAATACTTAGGGAGGTTTCTATGCGTATTTTTGAAAAGGTTCCCGAACTGCTTCAAACCGGTGAAGGCAGGGATGCATGGGAAGCACGCCGGAAAGAATTGGTAGACACCGTTGCAAAGACCGAATACGGCTGCCGGCCGGAAATGGAGTACGCTGTCAGCTGGAAGCTCCAGTCCCGGGAAAGGGTTCTGGACGGAAAGGCAGAACGGCTGATCACGGATATTACCGTGACCACCGGGCTGGGAAGCCATACCTTCCCGCTGTATACCTTCCTGCCCAAAAGCGCAAAGAAAGTGCCGGCTACGGTGCTGATCTGCAGCCAGTCCAGAGTGCTGGCACCCCAGAAAATGCCGGAGGGCTTCAGCCTGGACGATCTTCCCAAACTCTTTGAAAAGATGAATATTGTGATGGACGGCCCGATGGATACGGGCGGCCCCCGGAAGGCATTGGATATGGCGGTGGATATGGACAATGGCCACTGGCCTGTGCCTATGATGATGGAACGCATGCATGCGGTTTCCGGATTCTATGCCACTGAAGTCCAGCCCGATGACGGCAGCTTCACAGAAGGTCTGGCAACGGTTTTCGGCACCTCCAGGGACCGGAAAGAGCAGGAATGGGGTGTTCTGGCAGTCTGGTCCTTTGCGGCAAGCTGTGTGCTGGATTATTTGCAGACACTGCCGGAGATCGACAGCGGGGCCATCGGCGTTACCGGCCATAGCCGCTGCGGCAAGGCTGCCCTCTGGGCAGGCGTCACCGATGAGCGGTTTGCCTGGGTCATGCCCAATAATTCCGGCTGCTGCGGTGCGGCGCAGCTTCGGGGCAAGCACGGTGAGAATATGTCCAGCATCAATCTGCTGATGCCCTATTGGTTCGCGCCTGCTTTCGGCAGGTATGTGGGCCGGGTGGAGGAACTGCCCTTTGACCAGCATACAGTACTGGCATTGGTTGCACCCCGGATCCTCCATGTGGCCAGCGGCAGTACGGACTTCTGGGCAGACCCGGCAGGCGAGCACCGCAGCACGGTGCTGGCAGGGGAGGTTTACCGGCTTTACGGCAACCCGGAAATGCCGGAGGATTTTCCGGAGGTAAACACCCCCGTGGAGGCAGGCGCCCTGGGCTATCATCTGCGCCGGGGTCCCCATCTGCTGACAGAGTACGACTGGGCCTGCCTGGAAGAGCATGTGAGAAAATTACGGTAATAAATGTTGAAATGCACCGGATTCCCAAGAGAATCCGGTGCATTTTTCACAAGATATATATGAATATTTTGTAACATCTCACACTTTACAGAACTGCGTAAAGTACTGTATAATCCTTCCACAAAAATTGAGGCAACATTTACGTAAAAGATTAACGTAAAATTTTTACGCAACCTGCCGGAAATGGAGTGTGCAGATGGAAAAGGTTACCTTGAAGAGCATTGCCGAGCAGGCCGGTGTGTCCCTGACCACCGTTCACCGGGTACTGAACGGCAAGGGCGGCACATCGAAAAAGGTGGAGGAGAATATTCTCCGCATCGCCAGAGAGCAGGGCTATGCCATCAATGGAGCAGCTTACAATCTGAGAAAACAGCCGCTGCATATTGCGCTGGTGTTTCCCTGGATGGACAGTTCTGCCCAGTATTTTGTCAACCGGATTCTGGAAGGTTATCTGAAGTTCCGGAACGAAGTGTCCCAGCTGAATGTGGTTTTCCAGGAGTTCTACTTCGGGGCGAACTGCACACCGGAACAGTCCTATGCGGAACAGGAGAATATTTTCAAGAAGATATACCGGGAACAGCCGGTCCGCTACGATGGTGTGCTGGTTTACGGCCTGACCATCTCACCCCGGGTCGAGGCGCTGATCAACCGGATCGTGGGCAGCGGCACCAAAGTGGTGGTGCTGGAACGGTGCCCGGAGGGCCTGTTTGATGTGTGCAGCGTAGAGGTCAACGATACCATTGCCGGAAATCTGGCGGGTGATCTCATGACCCAGAGCCTGCAGCAGCGCGGCACGGTGGTCATCATCAACCAGCAGCTGCCCGAGGGAGATCCCAACGGTGAAGCCTGCGCAGCCTGCATCCGGGCGGAGCGTCCGGAACTGAATGTGGTGCAGGTGGCGCTGGAACTGACAAACAACCAGAGCGATGCCATTGCCCGGATTCTGAAAAGTTATCCGGATGTCTGCGGTGCCTATGCAACCTCTGCACGGCATACCAACTCATTGCTGAAGGCCATGGACAGAACCGGAATCTGCCTCCAGGCCGTGATCGGCAGTGAATTGTTTGAAGAGAGCTACCAGGCACTCCACCAAAGAAAGCTGAAGGCCGTCATCGACAAGCGGCCGGAGCACATCGGCTATAAGGCGCTGCAGCTTATGATCAGCGCACTGGTACGGAAGGAAGAGCTTCCCACCATCCACCGTGTTACACCCCGCATCATTCTGCGGGCTAACAGTGATAAATATTTCGTAGAAAAGGAGAATCTCTATGGCAAAACCCACTACCCTGAATGAGGCATACGTCAAGAACGTTAAGAACGCGCCTCCCTTCGGCACCAAGGACAAGATCGGCTATATGCTGGGTGACCTGGGCTTCAACAGCCTGCAGGTTATCGTCAACAGCTATCTGATGCTGTTCTGTGTCAACATCCTCGGCATCAGCGCCGTCCACTTCGCTTCCATCGTCTTCATCTGCAAGGCTCTGGACGCTCTGAACGATACCTTCATCGGTCAGACCGTCGACAACCGCCCTGCCACCAAGTACGGCAAGATGAAGCCCTACCTGAAGTGGTTTGCAATTCCCTATATGGTGTTTACCATTGTCCTGTTTATGGACGTGACTGCCATGCCTTATGTGGCAAAGATCGTTTGGGTCCTGGTGATCTATTTCATCTGGGGTATTGTCGGTACCTTCATCAATGTCCCCTACGGCGCCATGACCAACATCATGACCACCGACCTGGTCCAGCGTACCGAGCTGTCCAACTTCCGTTCCATCGGCTCCTTCCTGGGTAACATCGTCCCCACCACCGTTGCACCCCTGCTGCTGTTCGATGCCAACAACGACCCCATTGCCAGCCGCTTTGTAGTGCTGAGCGTGGTGCTGGGCATCTTCTGCGTTGTCTGCCTGTATGCCGCCCATGCTCTGATGAAGGAGCGTGTGCTGGTTACTCCCGATTCCAACATTTCCGCTGCCGGTGAAAAGGTCAACTACTGGCAGGTTCTGAAGTCCTTCGGCAAGAACCGCATCATGATCGCGGTTGTTCTGGCTTATGTTGCTACCAAGCTGTTCACCCAGCCCGTGGGTACCACCAACCAGTACGTTTTCATGGTCTACTTCCAGGACACCTCCAAGCTGTCCCTGACTGCTATTGGCTCCATCGTGCCCATGCTGCTGGGTATGCTGCTGGTCAAGCCCGCTGTTAAGAAGTTCGGCAAGAAGAATCTGGTCACCTGGCCCGCTCTGGGCGCCGCTCTGTGCTACGGCATCACCGCTGTTGCACCTGTTGGCCCCATGGGCTGGATCATCTGCCAGCTGGGCGCTTCCTGCTTCACCGCTTTCTCCGGTCTGCTGCTGTGGTCCATGATCTCCGACGCAGTTGACTATCAGGCTTACATCACCGGTGTCCGTAACGACGGCACTGTCTACGCAACCATCACCTTCATCGTCTTCTTCGCTGCTTCCGCTTCCACCTCCCTGATCGCTCTGATGCTGGAAGTCCTGGGTTACGACGCAACTCTGGGTTCCATGGGTCAGCTGGCCGGTGTTGCAGAGAACATCAAGTTCTTCGGCGGTGCATGGCCCATGATCGGCTGCATCATCACCTTCATCTGCTACAAGCTCATCTACAACATGACCGACGACGAGATGCGTAAGGTCTCTGCTACCGTTAAGGCCATGGCAGACGAGAAGGAAGCCAAGGCTCTGGGCCAGATGGAGCAGTAAAAACCATGTACAGACACGAAGTTACGGAATTTGCCCCCAAAACCTGGTGCCTCAGCGAATTTAAGCTGGTGAATGCATTCCTGGTGGAGGGCGAAGAAAAGGCGGCCCTGATCGATACCGGCTGCGGCATCGGCCATCTGGCAGAAACCGTCCGGGAGCTGACCGACAAGCCTCTGGTCATTCTGATTACCCATGGCCATTTTGACCATGACGGCGGTGTGAAGCAGTTTCCCGGTGTGCCTGTTTACCTCCATCCGGCTGACGGTCAGATGATGCATCAGACCCTGGTTATGATGGAGAAGATGATGGGTACTTCCGATATGAACCAGATGCGCCGGTTCTATATCCAGTCCCGGGGCCCCATCCGCTGTCCGGAACTGGACCAGGCGGAACTGATGAAGCTGGTTCCAGCCCAGCCCAGTGATCCCATCTATGACTATATCCCCATGGAGGACGGCATGGAGTTTGACCTGGGCGGCCGGGTGCTGAAGGTCATCCACACCCCCGGCCATTCCGCCGGTGAGGTGAGCATTCTGGATGAGACCAGCCGCACCCTGTTTTCCGGCGATACCGCCAATGTGGGCATTATCCTCATGCGTCAGCCGGATAACGGCACCGTGCTGATCGAGGAGTGCAACCGGACCATGGCCAAGCTCTGGTCGATGGAGAATTCCTACGACCGGCTGGGCGTGGGTCACGATGAGGTGACCATCCCCAAGCAGATCGTCAAGGATTATCTGGATCTGACAACCGGCCTGCTGGACGGCTCCATTGTGGGCGCCTACGAAGAAACCGGCTTCCGCAAGGGCGATGTGGCAAGGCTCGGCATGGCGGAACTGTGGTATCAGTGCGACGCCTGATCTGAAAAATATGCCAATGTACAAAAGTACATGATCTTCCTCTAAAAGAAGGCACCTGCTTCGGCAGGTGCCTTCAGCTTTTTTTAAAGGAACTGGAAAACGATAGTGTCCGGTTTGTTGGACTGAAGTGACGATAAAATGATACCGTCAGAAAAGGAATAGAGCTTGGGAGGTATCATAATGACAATTCACATCGGTTTTTTAGCGGAACGGAAAGGAAACGGGCCGTATGGTACTGTGAGCAAAAGAAAATCTCCTTCTGAAAAGATCAGAAGGAGATCGGATCATTCGTCGGGCAGGGGATCGCACCGGACGAAGGTCCAGCTTCCCAGGGTAAAGGCCTTTCCGGACTGCCTGGGGTCCAGGGGCTGGATTTCCAGGAATGCATCGGTTACGGTTACAAAAAACTGTTCGTTTCCCTGTTCCACCAGGTAAAAATTCCGGTCCGGATTCCGGACGCTTTTCATAAATTCCGGGGAACCGAAGGGCACCGGGGTCAGAAAGCCCCGGCTGCTGTCCAAGATGGGATCCTCCCGGGCCAGTTCGGGCCGGCCCAGCAGGGGACAGATTGCGGCATCGGGAAACCGGCGGCGGATCATGCGGTCCTTCCGGACTTTTCTGCAGCCCCGGCCCCAGGCAGACAGCTGATAGGGCTCCCGGATCAGGGCGGTGTTGTTACCGTCATCCAGCAGGCTGTCTGCGCTGACACCCAGCAGCCGCGAAAGGATCTTCAGGTTTTCAATATCCGGCAGGCCCTTGCCGGTTTCCCATTTTGCAATGGCGGACCGGGAAACACACATTTTCTCTGCCAGCTGTCCCTGGGACAGACCGCAGCATTTCCGGGCATATCTGATTTTTTCTCCCAGTGTCATGATTTCCTCCGATTTT
The DNA here is from genome assembly GCA_015068305.1 of Oscillospiraceae bacterium. Classification (GTDB taxonomy): domain Bacteria; phylum Bacillota; class Clostridia; order Oscillospirales; family Oscillospiraceae; genus Faecousia. The sequence goes on along the minus strand of SVKV01000003.1, from coordinate 106,450 downwards.
CTGGTGTTTGTGTCATTTTACACCAGTTTTTTCAGGAAATCAACCGATATACCCCGGTATGACTGTTACTCTGCGTGACTTTCCGGAAAAAACCTTGACAGTAAAAATGGGAGATGCTATGATACTTCCAGAATTTGAAAGAAAGGAGTAAGGCACATGCTGAACAACGTTATGTTTAAAACTGAAAACTGCAGAAGCTTTGCTCCCTGGGACTGTATCTAGGCACATTCTGTTGCGGATATTGGCATGGGTGCAGGCTTCGGCCTGCACCCTTTTTGCGTCAAGGGGCAAAGAAAACGAGAGGAAAGAGAGGTCGGTATCTTTGAAAAAGAAACAACATAGGGAAAAGAACCGGACCCTGGGGCTGCTGTGGCAGTTTCTCAAGGGCTCCAAGCGGTACTTTCTGATAAGTATCCTCTGCGCCGGTGTGACGGCGCTGGCAGATATGATCCAGCCCCAGATCATCCGGGCGGCGGTGGACTGCGCCATCGGCGGAGAAGAGGGGGATTTTCCCGCTTTCGTGATGGAGGCGGTGGAGCGTATCGGCGGCTTTGCCTATCTGGGTCAGCATCTTTGGATCATGGCCCTGGCGGTGGTGGCGGTGGCCGGCGTGCAGGTCCTTTCCCAGTATAATTTCCGGGTGTTCAACACCAAGGCCTCGGAAACCCTGGTCAAGACCATGCGGGACCAGCTCTTCGGCCACATCGAGCGGCTGCCCTTTTCCTGGCATATGAAGAACAAAACAGGTGACATCATTCAGCGCTGCACATCGGACATCGACACCACCAAGAATTTTCTGTCCGAGCAGCTGACCTCCGTATTCCGGATTTCGCTGCTGCTGGTGTTGTCGGTGACCTTTATGGCATCCATGCACCCGGTGCTGACCCTCATCGCGCTGATCCCCACGCCGGTGATCATTGCCTATTCCTTCCATTTTCACAGGAAGGTCCACGATGGGTTTCTGGACTGCGATGAAAATGAGGGTAAGCTCTCTGCCATGGCCCAGGAGAATCTCACCGGTGTCCGGGTGGTCCGGGCCTTCGGCCGGGAACGGGCAGAGATCGACAAATTCCAAAAGCAGAACGACCACTACACCGCCCTCTGGGAGAAAATGGCGAAGATTATGTCCCGGTTCTGGAGCGTATCGGATATTCTCTCCGGCACCCAGGTGATGCTGGTGGTGGTTTTCGGTGCCTGGTTCTGCGTGCACGGCAATCTGAATGAGGGCGAGTACATTGCCTTTATTTCCTACAACTCCATGCTGGTCTGGCCCATCCGGATGCTGGGCCGGATGATCGGCGAAATGAGCAAGGCGGGCGTATCCATCGACCGGGTGGCCTACATTATGGATTCACCCATCGAACAGGATGATCCCGATGCGGTGGATGCACCCATGGACGGGGATATCTGCTTCGAGCATGTGAGTTTCGCCTATGAGAATGCACCCCAGATGCTCCACGATATTCACTTCACCATGAAAGCCGGCACCACCCTGGGCATCCTGGGCGGCACCGGCAGCGGCAAAACCACCATGATGCTCCTTCTGGACAAGCTGTATCCGCTGGAAGAGGGGAATGGCCGGATTACCGTCGGCGGTGTGGACATCCGGAAGATCCGTACGGCCCATCTGCGCCGGAACATCGGAATGGTGCTGCAGGAGCCCTATCTGTTCTCCCGGACCATCGGAGAGAACATCGGCATTCTGTCGGAAAAGCCGGATCTGGAGGCGGTCCGGTCTGCTGCCGCGGCTGCGGTGCTGGATGAAACGGTCTGCTCTTTCGCCTCCGGCTATGACACCATGGTGGGAGAACGGGGCGTGACCCTTTCCGGTGGCCAGAAGCAGCGGGCAGCCATCGCCCGGACCCTGATGGGGGATACGCCCATTCTGATTTTTGACGATTCTCTGTCCGCCGTGGATACGGAGACCGACACCAAAATCCGCCGGGCAATCCAGCAGCGCTTCGGAAAAGCCAGCGTGATTCTCATTTCCCACCGGATCACCACCCTGTCCGCAGCGGATAAGATCATCGTGCTGGACCGGGGCAGAATCGTGGAAGAGGGCACCCACGAACAGCTGAAAGCAGGCGGCGGCATCTATCAGAAGATTTATGAGACCCAGAGCGGTTCCCGGGAGGTGATTTCCTGATGACGGAAAAAACGACACATCTGAAATATTTTGGCATCGGGAAGATCCTGCCCTTTCTGCGCCATGTCCGGAAATTGATCGTGATCATGGTGGTTTTCGGACTGGTCAGCAGTGTAACGGATATCATTCTTCCCCTGTACCAGCGGTATGCCCTGGACTGTTTTGTGGGGCTTGGGACCTTTGATACCCTGCCCGCTTTTCTGATTGCCTATATTCTGACCATTCTGGTGGCTGCGGGCTCCAACTATATTTCCTGCGCCCTGGCTACCATCATCGAAATGCGGGTGAACCGGCAGCTGCGGCAGACGGGCTTCAATCACCTGCAGACCCTGAGCTTTTCCTATTTTAATCAGAACAGTGTGGGCTATATCCATGCCCGGCTTATGAGCGATACCTCCCGGATCGGCAGTCTGGTCAGCTGGACGCTGGTGGACTGTGTCTGGAGAGTTTCCTATTTGGTGGGCGCGGTGGCGGTGATGGTAACGCTGAATCCTTCCCTTGCGGCCATGGTACTGTCCATTCTGCCGCTGCTGGTGATCCTGTTCTCCATCTTCCAGAAAAAGCTCATCCGGGTGAACCGGGAGGTCCGGGAGGTCAATTCCCGGATCACAGGCAATTTCAATGAGGGCATCACCGGTGCCAAAACCATCAAATCCCTGGCCATCGAAGAGAAAATGGAAAACCGGTTCACCGAAGAAACCGACAATATGCGCACCAAGAGCGTCCAGGCTTCCCGGCTCCGGGGTCTCTTTGCAGGCACCATGAATTTCGCATCTTCCGTGGCCCTGGCCATTGTGCTGTGGAAGGGCGGTTACATTGCGGTGGATCAGATCGGTACCTTCTCGGTATTCATGTCCTATGCCCAGGGCATGATGGAGCCTCTGCGGTGGCTGGTGGATATCGTGTCCGATCTGATCACCACCCAGGTCAACATTGAGCGGTTCACCAATTTGCTGGCGGTCAAATCCGATGTGACCGATACCCCGGAGGTCATCGAAAAATACGGTGATACCCTGAATCCGAAAAAGGAAAACTGGGAGCCGCTGAAGGGCGATATTGCCTTCCGGAATGTGACCTTCCGGTATCCCGACGGGGAGGAGACGGTCCTGGAGCATTTCTCTCTGGATATCCCCTTCGGAACCCATCTGGCCATCGTGGGCGAAACCGGTGCCGGCAAATCCACCCTGGCCAATCTGGTGTGCCGGTTTTATGAGCCCACGGAAGGACAATTGCTGATCGACGGCCGGGATGCCCGGGAGCGGTCCCAGCTGTGGCTCCATGATTCCATCGGCTATGTGCTCCAGACGCCTCATCTGTTCTCCGGCACCGTCCGGGAGAATCTGCTGATGGGTAACCCCGAGGCCACCGAGGAACAGATCCTCAGCGCCATCCGGACCGTTTCTGCGGAAGAGGTGATCGCCCATCTGGAGAAGGGACTGGATACGGACGTGGGTGAGGGAGGCGACCTGCTCTCTACCGGCGAAAAACAGCTGATCTCCTTTGCCCGGGCCATTCTGGCAGACCCCAGAATTCTGATTCTGGATGAGGCCACAGCTTCTGTCGACACCATGACCGAGGCGAAGATCCAGGCTGCCATGGAGTCTGTTACTGCCGGCAGAACCTCCATCATGATTGCCCACCGGCTGTCCACGGTGCGCAATGCAGACCTGATCCTGGTGGTCCGCAACGGCAGGATCGTGGAGCAGGGAACCCATAGGGAACTTCTGGAAATGGGCGGATACTATCATGAGCTGTATACCCGGCAGTATGAAGAGGAAGCAACTGCCCGGATTCTGGCATAAATACCCCTGGCCGCCGGTTCTTTCGGAACCGGCGGCTGTTTTTGTATATACTGCTTCCGGGGGGAAATGGCAAAGAGCGGGTGCTGCCGGAAAGTGCGGACTTTCGCATCCGGAGCAGGAAAAGAAATCCGGACAGGCTGAAAAAAAGAAAATGTGCGGGATTTCGGGACTTTCGGCAGACGATCGGGTGTCAGGCAGGCAGAAATGCGGCTCCGGAGGTACATACAGGCGGAGCAGTATCAGACAAATAAAAAGTTGAAAAATATAAATTGCTGGGAAGTTATTTGTAGAATCAGGTAATGAAAGGGGAGATTGTATTTGAATCATCAATGATTGAACGGGAAAAGAAGCACCAAAAATGAAAAAAATATGTACAAAATGAAAGGGTTTCAATTGTGTATTCTCACGTTTTTGTAAAAACAGCCCAATTAATCAAAATAATTAATTGACTATTTTGTGGAAAGCAGTATACTAGGGTTAAGATGCTTTGTTAATTTAAATAGACAAATCTGCATCTACAATTTTGAGGAGGATATACGAATGAAGAAGATTATTGCAATGCTGCTGGTCTTGGTCATGGTCCTGTCTCTGGTTGCCTGCGGCAACAAGGCTGACGAAAAGACCACTGTTACCATGATCGCTGCACAGTACGGCGACAAGACTGCTGAGTGGTGGGCAGGCTTCGAGAAGAAGTTCGAAGAAGCTAATGCTGACATCGACCTGGTTGTTGACGTCGTCTCCTGGAACGACATCTACACCGTTGTCAATACCCGTATTGCCAACAACGAGCAGCCCGACCTGCTGAACATCGACGGTTTCGCCGATTACCATGCTGACGGCCTGCTGAAGCCCGTTTCCGAGTGGGTTTCCGATGAGACCTACGCCAAGTTCTACGATTCCTTCATCGCAGAGTCCATCGTTGACGGCACCGTCTGGGCAATCCCCGATCTGGCTTCCGCCCGCGCTCTGTACGTCAATACCGACATCCTGGCTGCTGCAGGCGTGGAAGTTCCCACCACCTGGGCTGAGCTGGAGAAGGCTTGCGAGGCCATCAAGGCTTACGATCCCGAGATCTATCCCTGGGGCGTTGACATGACCACTGACGAAGGCCAGGCTGCATTTGCATACTACACCTGGAACAACGGCGGCGGCTTCGTCGACAAGGACGGCAACTGGGCTCTGAACTCCGCTGAGAACGTGGAAGCCATCGAGTTCATCATCGACATGGTCAACAAGGGCTACACCAACAACGATCCCGCTAACCAGACCCGTTACACCCTGCAGGACCTGTTCGCTGCCGGCAAGATCGCTATGATGATCGCTCCCACCCAGATCGAGTCCATCTGCGCTGAGGCTGGCAACGGCGTCAACTTCAAGGCAGTTCTGATCCCCGCAAACGAGGGCAAGGCCAACGCTACCATGGGCGTTATGGACCGCATCATGTGCTTCGAGAACGAGCAGACCGACGCTGAGATGGCTGCCATCACCAAGGTCGTCGATGCATTCTACGATGATCAGCCCTACGCTGAGTGGGTTGTTATGGAGAACTTCATCCCCGCTACCTCCACCGGTGGCGAGATCTGCATCCAGCTGCAGCCCGACCTGGAGTCCTGGATCAACCTGGTTGCAGGCGCACAGTTCTATCCCGCTGCCAAGGCAGAGTGGATGGATGTCAAGCAGGGCACCATCAATGTTCTGCAGCAGGCTCTGCTGGGCGAAGACGTCCAGACCCTGCTGAACGATCTGCAGGCTCAGATCGCCGGCTAATTTCAGACCCTTCTGAAAAAGCTGAGATATTGAAAGCATAATGATGGGCCGGGCTCTTGGGCCCGGCCCATTGTCAATGCAGCCATTCTCAAAGTGCAGTCATCGACGGCATTTTGACAGTGGCTGCAAAAGTGGCTACTACAAAAGGGGAGGAATCATCGTGAGCAAAAAAGCATCTGCAACCGCGGCTCCCAAGGGTGCAAGAACCCTGAACGACCGCAAAAAAATGTACAATATCCTGGAACCCTATATCTGGATCGCACCCAGTGTGATCCTGATGGCAATTTTCATCATCGTACCCATCTTCTATGTGTTCCGTATGGCCTTCAGCGAGGTTACCAGAGCCGGCCGGATCAGAGGCTTCAACGGAATCGAGAACTTCGCAAGTGTTCTTAAGGGCAATGTGTTCTCCGGCGTTCTGTGGAACACCCTGGTCTGGACCATCCTGGTCGTGGGCCTGTCCACGCTGCTGGGCTTCATCCTGGCACTGCTGCTGAACAATAAGTTCAAGGGCCGCAAGATCGCCCGCGCCATCGTGGTTTTCCCCTGGGCAACCACCCTGGTCATTCAGGCATCCGTGTGGAAGTTCATCATTGACACCGACTACGGCGCACTCAATACTCTGCTGAAGACCCTGGGCATCATTGAAACCAACGTGAACTGGACGCCCACCCCCGAGGCCTGGTTTGCATGGGAAATCGCCTGCGGTATCTTCGTCACCATTCCCTTCGTCTGCTTTACCGTGCTGTCCGGTCTGCAGAGCATTGATGCTTCCTACTATGAGGCATCCACTGTGGACGGCGCCAACTACTGGCAGAAGCTCTTCAACATCACCCTGCCTCTGGTCAAGTCCAGCCTGACCGTCGCAACGGTGCTGAACATCATCTACGTCTTCAACTCTTTCCCCATTATCTGGACCATGACCAAGGGCGACCCGGCCAACAAGACCGACACCCTGGTTACCTACCTGTACAAGCTGGCCTTCTACAACGGCAAGCAGGGTGAAGCTGCGGCAGTTTCCGTCATCGGCTTCTGCATCCTGCTGGTCTGCGCCAGCGTCTACATGGTTTCCACTCTGAAGAAAGGAGACGAATAATCATGAATGATACCATCAAGGTGAACTGGAAGCAGCTTCTTTGCCGGATCCTGCTGTATTTTGTGGTCGTTCTGATCTGCGTTGTAATCCTTTATCCCTACTTTACCATGACGGTGACGGCTCTGAAGTCCCGTTCCGAGATCTTCTCCATCAACGGCACCATCCTGCCCATTGATGTGAAGTGGAGCAACTTTGCGGACATCTGGGAGAAGGCTCCCATGCTCCGCTACATGATCAACTCCATCCTGATCGCCGGCGGCTCCACCCTGATCGCCATGGTCTGCGGTATTCCCGCTGCCTATGCCCTGGCCCGTATGAAGTTCAAGGGTCAGACCGCATTCCTGGGCTTCATCATCGTCTCCCAGATGTTTGCACCCGTGGTGCTGCTGATCGGTATTTACAAGGTTATGTCCGTTTTCGGTCTGACCAACAGCATCTGGGGCCTGATCTTTATCAATGCGGCATTTAACCAGGCCTTCACCATCTGGCTGCTGCGGGGCACCTTCATGAGCATCTCCGCTGAGATGGAGCAGGCTGCCACCATCGACGGCTGCAACCGGATCCAGGCCATGTTCAAGGTGCTGCTGCCCGTGGCAGCCCCCGGCATCGTCACCACCCTGATCTTCATTTTCATCAATGCATGGAATGAATACACCGTGGCATTGTGCCTGATTTCCACCGATGTTTACAAGCCTCTGACTGTTGGTATCAACATTTTCAACGGCTACAACATCATCGAATGGCAGTATCTGTTTGCATCCTCTCTGTTTGCAATCGTCCCTGTCGTGATTTTGTTCATGAGCATCGAGAAGAACCTGACCGAAGGCCTCACCGCCGGCGGTGTGAAGGGTTAATCACATCATTTCCAGGGGGGATTTTCCGAATCCCCCCGATTTTTAAGAAAAATTGGAGGATAAATTCTATGAGTGCACCTGTTCTTGTGGTTATGGCTGCCGGTATGGGCAGCCGTTACGGCGGTCTGAAGCAGATCGATCCTGTGGATGAGCACGGCAATATCATCATTCATTATTCCCTGTTCGATGCCTACCGGGCCGGCTTCCGGACTGCGGTCTTTGTCATCAAGCCCGAACTGGAAGAAACGTTCAAGGAAGTCATCGGACCCAAGGTTCCTGAGAAGATGGAGATCAAGTATGTCCATCAGATCATGACGGACCTGCCGGAGGGCTATACCGTACCCGAGGGCCGCACCAAGCCCTGGGGCACCGCCCATGCAGCGCTGGCAGCCCGGAAGGTCGTGGACGGTCCCTTCGCCATCATCAATGCAGACGATTACTATGGCGTGGGCGCTTTCAAGACCATCTATGACTATCTGTGCGCCAATCCCGACAGCGAAGGCTGCTATGAGTACACCATGGTGGGCTATCTGCTGAAGAATACCGTCACCGAGAACGGCTCCGTTGCCCGGGGTGTCTGCACCACCAACGAAGAAGGCTATCTGGACAATGTGGTTGAGCGGACCAAGATCGTCAAGGGCGAGAATAATCCTAAGTTTACCGAGGACGACGGCGCCACCTGGACTGATCTGTCCAATGACACCATCGTGTCCATGAATATGTGGGGCTTCACCCGCAGCTATCTGGACGAGGCTGAGGCCCGGTTCCCCGCATTCCTGGAGGAAACCGCCAGGGTAAATCCCCTGAAGGGCGAGTACTTCCTGCCCAGCGTGGTCAGCCAGCTGCTGGCCGAGAAGAAGGCAAGAGTCCGTGTGCTGGAAAGCCGGGACAAGTGGTACGGCGTGACCTACAAGGAGGACAAGCCCGTGATCGTTGCAGCCCTTGCTCAGATGCGCAAGGACGGCGTTTATCCCGAGAATCTCTGGGGCTAATGAAAACCGTAGGCCCGGCAGCTTTTGCTGCCGGGTTTTGCTGTATCCGGCAATTTTTCTATTGACATGAAATCCCTGGGTTGGATAGAATAGAAGCAATCAGACAGAAACGGGGGAGACAGGCGTGAATGAAAAAGGCGGCAACCATCAGCTGCTGAAACAGAAAAACAGCCAGCTGATCCGGAAATTCATTTATCAGAACAGTCCGGTTTCCAGAGTGGAGATTGCCCAGGAACTGGGACTGACGACGCCCACCATCACCGGCATGGTGACCCCGCTGATCGCCCGGGGCCTGGTGCGGGAAACAGTTTCCGTACCGGAAGAAGCCAAGAGCGCCGGCCGGCCCAGAATGATGCTGGAGTTCGTGCCGGAGGCATACTGTATCTGCGGCGTGGATGTGGGACCTTACCGGATCAACTATATACTGACGGATCTGCGGGGAAATGTGCTGGCCTGCCGCCGGACCAAACAGACCCTGGATGAATATTCGAAAACACTGGAACTGCTGTCGGCGCAGATTCCGGACTTCCTGGCAGAAGCCGGGGTGCCCCGGGAGAAGCTGCTGGGCGTGGGTGTGTGCCTGCCCGGTATGATCGACGGCAGCGTGGATAAGATTTACGATACCTTTTATGAAGGCTGGACCGAGCACAGTCTGTCGGCGGAGCTGGGCCAGCGGCTGGGTATCAAGGTGGAAGTGGAGAACAATGTCCGGGCCAGGGCCATCTGTGCGGATCTTTTTGACCGCAGTGTCCAGGCGGAGCCCTTTGCCTACTTTTTTGTTTCCTTCGGCGTTGCCTGCCAGATGATCATCGACGGCAAGGTCCTCTACGGGCAGTTTGCCGCTGCGGGAGAAATCGGTCATACGGTGGTTCAGCGCAACGGACCGGTTTGCCCCACCTGCGGCAACCGGGGCTGCCTGGAGGCGCTGACCGGAGAGCGGGCTATTTTGCAGCGGTGCCGGGATATCATGGCGGCGGGTTCGCCGGCGGTGCTGAAGCAGCTCTGCCCGAATCCGGAGAAGCTGACCATGGAGCATGTGCTGAAGGCCCAGGAACTGGGGGATTGGGAGGTCAGCCACGTGGTGGAGGATGCCATTGAGTATCTGGGCATTGCGCTGGCCAATACCATCAATCTGATCAGCCCCCGGGCAGTGGTGCTGGAGGGCCGGATTCTGTCCACACCCAAAAACCAGGCCATGATGCGCAGCGTGGTAGAGCAGTATATGTTCCATGTTCATGTGGGAATTACGGATTTTAAGTTCCTGCCCTTCGATGAGGATCGGGGTGCCCGGGCTGCCGCATCGGTGGTTGTGAAGGAATTTCTGAGCCGTGCAAATTAACGGAAAGGGTCGATTCGGATTATCGGATCGACCCTTGGATATTTTACCCAAGTGAAAACGTTTCAAATTTTATATATTGCCGATTTTTTGGTTTGGGCCGTTAATTATCGCGTTTTTCGTTGACAGAACCCCCGTAAGGGGCTAAAATATGGATGAATAAAGAATCCTGACGTGTATTTTCTGACCGTCAGTTTTTTATGAGGAGATTAATTAAAACATTTAATTAATTATCAAGGAGGATAAAAATCATGCCCTTAGTTCCCATGAGAGCCATTCTGGAGGCTACCGAAAAGTACAACTACGCACAGGGTGCATTCAATGTCAATGCCGTTGCTCAGGCAAAGGCTGTCATTGAAGTCCACGAGATGTTCCGCTCCGCTGCTATCATTCAGGGTGCGGACCTGGCAAACGCCTTCATGGGCGGCCGTACCGATTTCGCAAACGGTACCCTGGAGGACAAGAAGATCGGCGCCAACAACATTGCAAATGCCGTCAAGAAGTACGGTGAGAACAGCCGGATTCCCGTTGCACTGCATCTGGACCATGGCAAGTCCATCGAGGCATGTCTGGCTGCCATGGACGGCGGCTACACCTCCGTTATGATCGACGGCTCCCACCTGCCCTTCGAGGAGAACATTGAACTGACCCGCGAAGTGGTCAAGCTGGCTCATCCCCGGGGCGTTACCGTCGAAGGCGAGCTGGGCGTTCTGGCCGGTGTGGAGGACCATGTCTTCTCCGAAACCTCCACCTACACCAACCCCATGGATGCCATCGAGTTCGTCAAGAAGACCGGCTGTGATGCTCTGGCAATCTCCTACGGCACCAAGCACGGCGCAAACAAGGGCGCCGGCGCCAAGATCCGCAAGGAAATCGCCATCGCCACCAAGGAGTGCCTCCGTCACGAGGGCCTGTTCTGCGCTCTGGTTTCCCACGGTTCTTCCACCGTCCCCCAGTACATCGTCAAGGAGATCAACGAGCTGGGCGGCACCATCACCAATGCCCACGGTATCTCCAAGGAGCAGCTGAAGGAAGTTTCCAAGCTGGGCATCGCCAAGATCAATGTGGATACTGACATCCGTCTGGCTGTTACCCGGAACCTGCGGGAGCTGTTCTGGTACAATCCCGAACTGAAGACCCATGAGTCCATCGCTCCCATCTGGAAGCTGCTGGAGAGCAGAACCTCCGACTTCGATCCCCGCGTGTTCCTGCCCCCCATCATGGACACCGTCATGTACGGCAACATTCCCAACGAGGATGTGGCACTGATCATCGAGGCTGTTGAGAAGGGCGTTAAGGAAGCTGTCGGCACCCTGATCGTGGAGTTCGATTCCTTCGGCAAGGCTCCTCTGGTGGAGATGGTCACTCTGGACGAGATGGCAGAACGCTACAAGAAGGCCGGCATCTAAAAGGAGAAATACAATGGGTGTTAATATTCTGGTCGCCCACGGCGGCGGCCCCACCGCAGTGATCAACACATCCCTGCAGGGTGTTGTGGAAGGTGCAAGAGCCTCCGGCAAGGTCGATAAGATCTATGCTGCCCGGTTTGGCGCAGAGGGCATTCTCAAGGGTGATCTCATCGATCTGACCGATGTGCCCGCTTCTACCATCGCAAAGCTGGCCCACACTCCCGCTTCCGCCATCGGCTCCTGCCGCCGGAAGCTGACCGATGCGGACTATCCCACGGTCATTGAGACTCTGAAAAAATTCAACATCGGCTGCTTCTTCTACAACGGCGGCAACGATTCCATGGATACCTGCAACAAGGTTTCCAAGCTTGCCCAGGCGGAAGGCCTGGATGTGAAGGTTATCGGTATCCCCAAGACCATGGACAATGACCTGGACATCACCGACAACTGCCCTGGCTTCGGCTCCGCTGCCCGGTATGCAGCAGAATCTGCCTGTGAGCTGGCTCTGGATGCTTCGGGCCTGCCCATCCATGTGGTGGTTCTGGAACTGATGGGCCGCAACGCCGGCTGGGTTACCGCAGCTTCCGCTCTGGCAGCCCGGGCAACCAACTGCGAGGTGCTGACCTACCTGCCCGAAATGCTGGTTGACGAAGAGAAGATGCTTGCTGATATCGAGAAAGCCTGGGCCAAGGGCCGTGGCCTGCTGGTTACCGTTTCCGAGGGCATCTGCGGCCTGGACGGCAAGCCCCTGGCATCCACCGGCATCGTGGACGGCTTCGGCCATATGATCCCCGGCGGCACCGCCCAGCATGTTACCGATAACATCATCCAGAAGCTGAATATCAAGTCCCGCGCCGAGAAGCCCGGCCTGCTGGGCCGCGCAGCCATTCCCTATGCCTCCCGCGTCGACCAGCTGGAAGCTTACGCCGTAGGAAAGTACGCTGTGGAAGCAGCGCTGAAGGGCGAGAGCGACTACATGGTGGCAATCAACGGTCACCGGGGCGAGGAATTCACCTTCGACCTGTTCCTGGCCCCCCTGGCCCAGGTTGCAAACGTGGAGAAGAAATTCCCCCTGGAGTGGATCATCGACGGCAACAAGATCGATGACAAGTTCTTCGATTACGCCATGCCTCTGATGATGGACAAAGCCCCCGACTACGCGATCCTGCGGTAAGGAGATCAAACATGAAGCATATTTTTCTGAATCTGAAGCGTTTTGACGTGCCTGTAGCCTTGGGCGGCGTCAACCGCATCGCTCCTCTGAATGAGTGGGGCACCTACATCGTCAAGAACACCCAGGAAGCCCTGAAAAAGTACGACGTTAACGAGGTGGAGTTCGTTCAGTACTTCCCCGAGGCACACCTGCTGAACGCCGTGGCTGCCCGCTGCGAAAATTCCCCCGTGCAGGTTGGCTGCCAGAGTGTTTACCGGATGAATACTGCGGTGGGCGGCAACTTCGGTGCCTTCACCACCAACCGTCCCGTTTCCGCCATGAAGGCCATGGATGTAAACTACACCATCATCGGCCACTGCGAAGAGCGCAACGACAAGATGGGCATTCTGGCAGAAGCCGGCGTTGTGGACACCAAGGCTGTCAACCGCCTGCTGAACCAGGAGATCAAGCTGGCTGTCGCAAACGGCATGAAGGTCCTGTACTGCATCGGCGAAAAGGACACCGAGCTGGACCGCTGGGATGAAGTCCTGCGGGAGCAGCTGGAAATCGGCCTGGAGGGTGTTGACAAGAGCCAGGTGGTTATCGGCTATGAGCCTATCTGGTCCATCGGCCCCGGCAAGACCCCTGCCGGCAAGGACTACATCACCAAGATCGCCCGGTTCGTCAAGGAAGTCACCGGCGGCATCGATGTTGTCTACGGCGGCGGCCTGAAGGTGGACAATGCCGAACTGCTGGCATCCATCGAGGAAATCGACGGCGGCCTCATCGCACTGACCCGTTTCCAGGGTGAGATCGGCTTCTACCCCGACGAGTATATCGAAATCATCCGCACCTATCTGGGTAAGTAAGGAGTAATACATATGAAGCTTGAATTTGAATACGGCCACGGTTTGATGTCTGCAAACCTGCCCGACAACACGGATGTGTTCATCCCCGGCAAGACCGTTCCGGACCCCGAGTGCCTGCCCCAGGACTGGGATACCCTGTACAACGCAACTCTGGAGTCCATCCGCAATCCCTACGGCATGCCTGCTCTGAAGGAACTGGCTGCCCCCGGCAAGACCGTCGTCTTTGTCATTCCCGACATCGTCAAGGGCGGCTGCCAGCCCACCGCACACCGCAAGGTTTCCATCCGGGCCTGCCTGGATGAGCTGTACGCCGGCGGCGTGAAAAAGGAAGATGTTCTGTTCATGTTCTCCAACGGCCTGCACCCCCGTGCAACCGTTTCCGAAATGAAGCAGATTCTGGGTGAGGAGCTGTTCAACGAGTTCTACTACACCAACCAGATCACCTCCCACGACTCCGAGGACTACGACCACATGATCGATCTGGGCACCACCGGCCGTGGTGACCCTGTCCTCATGAACAAGTATGTCTTTGACTGCGACATTCCCATCCTCATCGGCCACACCCAGGGCAACCCCTACGGCGGCTACTCCGGCGGCTACAAGCACTGCGCCACCGGTATTACCCACTGGCGTTCCATCGCTTCCCACCATGTGCCCAAGGTCATGCACCGGGATGACTTCACCCCCGTTTCCGGCAAGAGCCTGATGCGTACCAAGTTCGACGAGATCGGCATGCACATGGAAGAGAAGATGGGCCATCCCTTCTTCTGCTGCGATGCTGTGCTGGACACCTATTCCCGCCAGATCGCCATCTTCTCCGGCTACGCCAAGGTCATGCAGCCCCTGAGCTGGGAAGTTGCCAACAAGCGTACTTACGTTCCCTTCGCAGAAGAGAAGTACGATGTGATGGTCTTCGGTATGCCCCAGGACTTCCACTACGGCGTGGGCATGGGCACCAACCCCATCCAGATGATGCAGGCCCTGTCCGCACAGGTCATCCGTCACAAGCGTGTCATGAAGGACAACTGCGTCATCATCTGCTCCTCCATCTGCAACGGCTACTTCCACGATGAGCGCTGGCCCTACGCCAAGGAACTGTACGACATGTTCCAGCATGACTTTATGCAGACCCTGCCCGACATGGACCGCTACGGCGAATACTTCGCAACCCGTGAGGATTACATCCGCAAGTACCGCTTCGCCAATGCCTTCCATCCCTTCCATGCCTTCTCCATGATGAGCTGCGGCCACATCGCTGAGATGAACACCTCTGCCATCTACATCGTCGGCGCCCAGGAGCCCGGCATTGCAAGAGGCATGGGCCTGAAGACCCGGGCTACCTTCGAAGAGGCTCTGGCCGATGCCATGAAGAAGTACGTCGGTCCCAACCCCAAGATTCTGGCTCTGCCCCAGACCTTCAAGGTCGGCGCTGTCCACCTGTGCATGAAGGACGACGACCTGAGCAACGTTTGATCCGTACCTGACCGGGAAAACCGGAAAATATATAAGGTAAAATTTTTTAGGAGGAAACACAATGAAAAAGCTGATCGCTATGCTGCTGGCACTGGTCATGGTTCTGTCCCTGGCTGCCTGCGGCGCATCCGAACCCGCTCCCACCGAAGCTCCCAAGGCTGAGACTCCCGCTGCTCCTGAGGCTCCTGCTGCTCCCGAGGCTCCCGCTGTTGAGAACGTCACTCTGAACGTTGCTTACATGGCCAACTGGGGCTCCCTGTGGGCTGTTGCCACTGCTGATGCCAAGGGCTACTTTGCTGAAGAAGGCATCGATGTCGAACTGACCCTGTTCCAGGACGGCCCCTCCGAGATCGCTGCTATGAAGCAGGGCTCCATGGACGTGGCCTTCATCGGACCCGGCGCTCATAAGCTGTGCTCCCAGGGTGAAGCTCAGGTCTTCCTGATGCAGCACATGGGCGATGGCGACTGCATCCTGGGCCTGAACGGCCTGAAGACTCTGGAAGAGCTGAAGGGCAAGAAGGTCGGCTACGCTGCCGGTACTTCTTCCGAGAACATCCTGACCACTGCTCTGGCTTCCGTTGGCCTGACCCTGGAAGATGTTGAGGCTCTGTCCATGGACGCTGACGCTCTGACCACCGCTGCTCTGTCCGGCCAGGTTGACGCTGTTGCTGCATGGTCCCCCATGTCCCTGACCATCCTGGAAAAGGGCAAGGATGTTACCGACATCTGCTCCAATGCTGATTTCGCCACCATGGCTTCCCCCGGCTCCTGGGTTGTCAACCCCGACTGGGCAGCTGCCAACGCTGACGTGCTCGTCCGCTTCAACCGCGCTATGTTCAAGGCTATGGACTTCGCTTCCGCTGCTACCATCGACGACGCTGTCGCTCAGGAAGTTGCCGGCTACGTTGCCAAGATCACCGGCCTGGATGTGGAATCCACCATTGCTCAGCGCTATGACGGCTCCTGGATGAACAAGGCTCAGGTTCTGGACATGATCGAGTCCGGCAAGCTGGTCGAGTACTACAACAACCAGCAGGTCAACTTCGGCGACGCTGCAGGCCCCCTGAAGGCTGACGAGTTCGTCCTGGTCGATCTGATGACCGGCGCCAAGTAATTTACGCACTGCGCACTTTTAGGAAAAAGGGAGGCGGCCCCGCCGCCTCCCACACACCCACAGGCAATCGCGAAAAGCGGTTTGCCTTGATAGAAAATCATAAACTGCTTTTCGGGGTTGCCTGTTGCAACCGTTAGGAGGTTCGTTTTGAACAGAAAAAGTAAAGTCGATATTGTCGGCAAAATCCCTAAGTGGGCATGGCTGTGCCTGTCCCTGCTGTCTGCTGTGGTGCTGTGGTTCTTCCTGTCCAAAAATCCCACCACTGCTCTGAGTTTCCCCCCTCTGCCCGAAGTATTCAAGGCATATAAGACCATGGCCATTGAGCGCGGCAAGTTCTGGCCCGACGTTCTGGCCTCCATGCGCAGCGTTGGCATCGGCTTCCTGCTGGGCTTCCTGTTCGGCGTGCCCGTTGCCTTCCTGATGGCCTGGTACCGTCCTGTGCGCTTCATTCTGGAGCCCTGGATCCAGTTCGTCCGTAACATTCCCCCTCTGGCCTACGTTCCCCTGGTGGTTCTGGCTGCCGGTGTCGGCGCCAAGGCTCAGATCGTGGTTATCTGCATTGCAACCTTCCTGACCATCACGGTTACCGTGTTCCAGGGCGTGATCAATGTGGATGAGACGCTGATCAAGGCTGCCCGTGTTCTGGGTGCCAACGATACCGTCCTGTTCGTCAAGGTCATTTTCCCCGCAACCACCCCCTTCATCATCACCGCCGTCCGTCTGGGTATCTCCGTTGCACTGACCACCCTGATCGCAGCTGAGTCCACCGGTGCTGTGGCAGGTCTGGGCATGCGCATCAAGGCACTGAGCCAGGTGTTTGAAAATGCGGAAATGATGTTCTACATCATCGTTGTCGGCGTCATCGGTATGCTGGCTGAGAAGGTTCTGAAATTCTTTGAAAGGAGACTGACCTCATGGCAGGAGAAGAGAGAAATCTGATGCCCAAGGTCCAGATTAAGGACGTTAAGAAGATTTATGAGGGCCGCAACGGCCAGACTGTCGCTCTGAACGGTGCCAATCTGGATATCTATGACAATGAGTTTATTTGCGTGGTCGGTCCCTCCGGCTGCGGCAAGTCCACCCTGCTGAACATCATCGCAGGCCTCCACGAAGCTACCTCCGGCGAAGTGCTGGTTGACGGCGTCAAGGTGGAAGGCACCGGCGTTGACCGTGGTGTTGTGTTCCAGCAGTATGCCCTGTTCCCCTGGCTGACTGTTAAGAAGAATGTCATGTTCGGTCTGAACCTGAAGAAGGGCATGACCGAAGCTGAGCGGGAAGCAACCGCCATGAAGTACATCAAGATGGTGGGCCTGGAGAAGTTTGTCAATGCCTATCCCAAGGAACTGTCCGGCGGTATGAAGCAGCGCGTGGCCATCGCCCGTGCCTATGCGGTCAACCCCAGCCTGCTGCTGATGGATGAGCCCTTCGGCGCTCTGGACGCACAGACCCGTACCCAGCTGCAGACCGAGCTGCTGAAGACCTGGGAAGAAGAGAAGAAGACCTGCTTCTTCATCACCCATGACGTTGAGGAAGCCATTCTGCTGGCATCCCGCGTGGTGGTTATGTCTGCCCGTCCCGGCCGTATCAAGGAAGTTATTGATATCGACATTCCCTATCCCAGAAACCAGGAGACCAAGATGCTGCCCCGCTTCACCGAACTGAAGAATTACATCTGGCAGAACGTCTACAAGGAATACCTGGAAGTTCAGAAGTAATAAACGCAAGGGGATGCTTCTGCATCCCCTTTTATCACAGATAAAGGAAGGTAGAGCAAAATGCATCACGAGTACTATTACTACAATAAGGAACAGCTGCTTGCCAATCCTAAGATTCCCATGGTTGTCATGGAGGACAAGCCCACCGTTTTTAAGACCATCGCCCGGGAAATGGCTGACTTTATCAAGGCACAGAATGAAAAGGGTGAGACCACCGTTTTCATCTGCCCCGTGGGCCCCATCGGTCAGTATCCCTACTTTGTGGACATTGTCAACAACGAGAATATCAGCCTAAACAACTGCTGGTTCATCAACATGGACGAGTATCTGGACGACAACAAGCAGTGGATTGACATCAATCATCCCCTGAGCTTCCGGGGCTTCATGAACCGGACCGTTTATTCCAAGATCAAGCCCGAACTGAATGTTCCCGAGGATCATCGGGTGTTCCCCGATCCCAACAATGTGGAGTACATCCCCAACCTGATCGAAAAACTGGGCGGCGTGGACATCTGCTTCGGCGGCATCGGCATCAACGGCCATCTGGCCTTCAACGAAGCTGACGGAAGCCTGACCTGCGAAGAGTTTAAGGCTCTGAAGACCCGGGTGCTGCCCATCTCTCCCGAGACCCGTGCTGCCAATGCCATCGGCGACTTCGGCGGCCGTCTGGAGGATATGCCTGTGTGGTGTGTCACCATCGGCTTCAATGAGATCTACAATGCCCGCAAGATCCGCCTGGGCATCTTCCGCGACTGGCACCGGGCTGTTGCCCGCCGTTGCGGCTATGGCGAGATGACTGCGGAATTCCCCGTGTCTATGGTGGCAGAGCATCCCGATGCCCTGATCCGCATGACCGAGTTTGTTGCAAATCTGGAGGATTAACCCATGGCAAAGACTTATCTGGTAAAGGGCCGGGTCTATATTGGCCGCCGTTTTGAGGATAAGACCCTGGCGATGGAAAACGGCCGTCTGACAGTACTGGATGCCGGCTGCGACACCTCCGATGGCACCGTTTTTGATGCTGCAGGCATGAAGATCGTACCCGGCTTCATCGATACCCATTCCCACGGCGCTGTGGGCGTGGATGTCAACGGTGCAACCGCGGAAGACCTGGAGAAAATCTCCTGCTTCATGGCATCCAAGGGCACCACTTCCTGGCTGTGCTCTGTTCTGACCGACACCCAGGAGCAGACTGAATGGTGCATCGAGCAGTTTAAGGCCCACAAAAAGATGGAGCAGAACGGTGCGGAACTGGCCGGTATCCATCTGGAAGGTCCCTTCCTGGCACCCGAATACAAGGGTGCTATGCCCGAGCATCTGCTGAAGAAAAATGACATTCCGCTGGTGAAGCGTTACCAGGAACTGGCTGAGGGAAATATCCGCTATATCACCATCTCCCCCGAGCTGGAGGGGGTTCAGGACATGATCCCCACGCTGAAGGAACTGGGCATCGTGGTGGGCATCGGCCACTCCGGTGCTACCTATGACGAGGCCATGAGCGCCATCGCCCAGGGTGCCACCGTCGGTACCCATGTGGGCAATGCCAGCCGCCTGTTCCATCAGCATGAGCCTGCCATTTTCGGTGCCATCATGGAAAGCGATGTGTACTGTGAAACCATCTGCGACGGACGGCATCTGGTTCCCGGCTCTGTGCGGATGTATGCCAAGTGCAAGGGCCTTGACCGGATCGTTGCCATCACCGACTCCATCATGGCAGCCGGCCTGCCCGACGGCAACTACCATCTGGGTGTCAACGATGTGGTGGTCATCGACGGCGATGCAAAGCTTGCCAGCAACGGCACCCGGGCCGGTTCCACCCTGACCCAGGATGTGGCACTGAAGAATATGCTGGCCTGGCTGCCCAACACTCTGGAGGAGATTCTTCCCACCCTCTCTGAAAATCCTGCCAGGGAAATGGGCCTGTGGGACCGGAAGGGTTCCATCGAAACCGGAAAGGATGCGGACCTGGTGCTGCTGGATGAGCAGGCCAATGTGGTTCATGTCTTTGCCCGGGGCAAGCAGGTGAAGTAAGATGGAACTGATTTTTCTGATTGTCAGCTTCCTGTCCAGCATTGTGGGTGCCATCTGCGGCATCGGCGGCGGTGTGGTCATCAAGCCGGTGCTGGACATGCTGCAGCTGGGCGCGGTGAGCACCATCAATTTCCTCTCCGGCTGCACGGTGCTGTCCATGAGCCTTTACTCTGTGGGCAAATCCATGATCGCCTGGGACAGCAAGGTTGCTCTGTCCACCGGAACGCCTCTTGCCATCGGCGCGGCCATCGGCGGCGTGGCAGGCAAGGAGCTCTTCGGCATTATCAAGGGCCTCTTTGCCAACGGCGAGATGGTGGGCGGTGTCCAGGCCGTAGCTCTGGGACTCATCACCGTGGGGACACTGCTTTACACCGTCAATAAGGCAAAGATTTCCACCCGGCAGATCACCTCCAAGCTGTTTTGCGTGGTGGTGGGACTGATGCTCGGCATCATGTCCAGCTTCTTAGGGATTGGCGGCGGCCCCATCAATCTGGTGGTGCTGGGGTACCTGTTCAGCATGGACAGCAAGACTGCCGCGGCCAACAGCCTGTATATCATCCTGTTCAGCCAGCTGGCAAGTCTGATCGCAACGCTGATCTCCGGTGTTCCGGAATTCAGACCTCTGGTTCTGATTCTGATGGTGGCCGGCGGCATCGGCGGCGGCATCGTGGGCCGGGCGCTGAACAAGAAGATGGACAACCGGGCGGTGGACAAGCTGTTCATTGCATTGATGGTTGTGATCATCGGCATCTGCATCTACAATGCATTCCGTGCATTCGCATAAGGTCTGTGAGCGCTGAGGCTTTCCTCAGCGCTCATTTTTATGCTCCGGCAGGGACAGGAGAACGGGAGTCTGCGCTATGTAAATAATTGTACACAAGCGGTGGAGCATTAACGGGCCGGTTGTGCAAAATTTACAAAAGCGGGAGAGGAAAAATATCTTTTATTGACTTGTGCCTGCGGTGGTGCTAAACTAGGTAGCAAGTAAACACACCCCAACACGATGATGAAAATCAGTACATATCTAGAAGGTTCTGCCAGAGAACTGCCGGTGGGTGCGAGGCAGGGAGAGCCGGGATATGGAATTCCTTTCGGAGTGGCTTCTCTGAAAATTTCAGTAGGGGAAGACGGGTAGGGCCCGGTATAGCCTGCGGATCTGTCTGGATCCCCTGAGGCCCCGTTTCGGGGCAAATTGAGGTGGTACCACAAGAATTTTCTTGTCCTCTGCTTGTTGGAGCAGAGGGCTTTCTTTTTAGGAAATGGAGAGAAAAATATGATCATAACTGATTTTTTGGAGAAAAATGCCCGGCTTTACGGCCAGGAAACGGCTCTGGTGGAGATCAACCCCTCCGAAGAGCGGGATAAGGCCGTTACCTGGTGGGATTTTAACCTGATCGAGAGCGCCGGCCAGGATGCTCCCTACCGCCGGGAAATCAGCTGGAAGGATTTTGACCGCAGAGCCAACCGGTTTGCAAACCTTCTGCTGAGCCGGGGCCTGAAGAAGGGCACCAAGGTGGCGGTGCTGCTGATGAACTGCATCGAGTGGCTGCCCATTTACTTTGGCATTCTCAAGGCCGGATGCATCGCCGTTCCCATGAATTTCCGCTATGCCAGCGATGAGATCAAGTATTGCCTGGAGCTGGCGGATGTGAGCGTGCTGGTATTCGGACCCGAGTTTGTCAGCCGGATGGATGCCATCGCAAATGAGATTCCCGGTGTGAAAACCATGTTCTATGTGGGAAAAGACGGCCCCGCCTATACGGAAGACGGCATGGCTCTCATGGGCTTCTGCTCCTCCAGCGCGCCTCCTGTTGCGCTGGATGAAACGGATGACGCGGCCATCTACTTCTCCTCCGGTACCACGGGCTTTCCCAAGGCCATTCTTCATAATCACAAGTCTCTGGTTCATGCCTGCCTGGTGGAGCAGAACCACCACAGCCAGAGCAGGGAGGATGTGTTCCTGTGCATTCCGCCCCTGTACCACACCGGTGCCAAGATGCACTGGTTCGGCTCCCTGCTTTCCGGCTCCAGAGCGGTGCTGCTGCGGGGCGTCAAGCCTGAGTGGATCCTCCGGGCGGTGACGGAAGAAAGATGCACCATCGTCTGGCTGCTGGTGCCCTGGGCCCAGGATCTGCTGGATGCCATCGATGACGGAAGAGTGGACTTAAGTAAATTCCGGCTGGATCAGTGGCGGCTGATGCACGTGGGTGCCCAGCCGGTGCCCCCCAGCCTAATCCGCCGCTGGATGAAGGTGTTCCCCGGCCATCAGTACGATACCAACTACGGCCTGTCCGAGTCCATCGGCCCCGGCTGTGTCCACCTGGGTGTGGAAAATGTCCGGAAGGTGGGCGCCATCGGCAAGCCCGGCTTCGGCTGGCAGACCCGGATCGTGGACGAGAAGGGTGCGGATGTTGCGCCCGGTGAGGTGGGCGAGCTGATTGTCAAGGGCGACGGCGTTATGACCTGCTACTACAAGAACCCGGCTGCCACCGCCGAAACCATTAAGGACGGCTGGCTCTTCACCGGTGACATGGCAAGAGAAGATGAGGAAGGTTTCATCTATCTTGTGGACCGGAAGAAGGATGTGGTTATCTCCGGCGGTGAGAACATCTATCCCGTTCAGATCGAAGACTTCCTGCGCACCAATGACAAGATCAAGGATGTGGCGGTCATCGGTCTGCCGGATGCCCGGCTTGGCGAAATTACCGCGGCCATCATTGAAATCAAAGAGGGCGAAAGCGCAACGGAGGCCCAGATCAATGAGTTCTGCCTGGCGCTGCCCCGTTACAAGCGGCCGAAGAAGATCTTCTTCGACAAGGTTCCCAGAAATCCCACCGGCAAGATCGAAAAGCCGGTGCTCCGGGAAAAGTACTGCAAGGGCCGCCTGGTGGAAGTCCAGACAAGAGGTTAAGGAGGAAACAACATGAAACAGCTGATGCTGGGCAACGAGGCCGTTGCCCGCGGATTATACGAAGCCGGATGCGCCTTTGTATCCAGCTACCCCGGCACCCCCAGCACTGAAATTACCGAGGCAGTTGCAAAATATCCCGAGGTTTATGCCGAGTGGGCACCCAATGAAAAGGTGGCCATGGAGGCAGCCTTCGGTGCATCCCTGGCCGGACGCCGCTCCTTCTGCGGCATGAAGCACGTGGGCCTGAACGTGGCTGCCGACCCCTTGTTCACCATTTCCTACACCGGTGTCAATGCAGGCATGGTCATTGGTGTTGCCGACGATGCGGGCATGCATTCCTCCCAGAATGAGCAGGATTCCCGGCACTATGCAAAATCCTCCAAGATTCCCATGCTGGAACCGGCGGACTCTGCGGAGGCTCTGGAATTTGCAAAGCTGGCCTATGAGCTCTCCGAGCAGTTCGATACCCCCGTTTTGCTGAAAATGTGCACCCGGATCTCCCACTCCCAGAGCATCGTGGAGCCCGGAGAGCGGATCGAGAAAATCGGCGAGTACAGGAAGGACATTCCCAAGTATGTCATGATGCCCGGCAATGCCAAGAAGCGCCACCCGGTGGTGGAGGCCAGAACCAGGGCACTGGTCGAATATGCGGAAACTGCCCCCATCAACCGGATCGAAGACGGCAAGGACCGTAAGATGGGCATCATCACCTCCTCCACCTCCTACCAGAATGTGAAGGAAGTGCTGGGCGATGCCTACCCGGTGATGAAATTGGGTATGATCTGGCCCCTGCCGGAGCAGAAGATCATGGATTTCGCTGCTTCTGTGGATCAGCTGGTAATCGTGGAGGAGCTGGACAGCTTTATTGAGTCCCATTGCCGGGATCTGGGCCTTGCCTGTGTGGGCAAGAGCAATTTCTCCAACATCGACGAGCTGATGCCTCTGACCGTGGCTGCGCAGCTGAGTGCGCCCTGGGCAATCGGTCCCAGGCTGGAGGATGCCATTCCTCCCAGACCCCCTGTGATGTGCGCAGGCTGTCCCCATCGCGGCCTGTTTTATACCCTCAAGAAGAATAAGCTGACGGTCCTCGGCGACATCGGCTGCTATACCCTGGGTGCCGTGGCCCCGCTGCAGGCTGTGGACAGCGTTATCTGCATGGGCGCTTCCGTGTCCGGTATCCACGGCTTCTGCAAGAGCCAGAACGGTGCTGCCGACGGAAAAACCGTGGCAGTCATCGGCGACTCTACCTTCATGCACTCCGGCATCACGGGCCTTGTGAACATGGCCTACAACGAATCCAATGCCACTGTGATCATCGTGGACAATTCCATCACCGGCATGACCGGCCATCAGCAGAATCCCACCACCGGCTTCAACCTGAAGGGTGATCCCTGCGCCAAGATCGATCTGGAGACCCTGTGCCGCGCTGTGGGTATCCGTCGGGTTCGGGTCATCGATCCTTACGATTTGAAGCAGTGCGATGAGGTGATCAAGGAAGAACTCTCTGCCAATGAGCCCTCTGTGATCATTTCCCGCCGGCCCTGCGCCCTGCTCAAATATGTCAAGCATAAGGCCCCTCTGGCAGTGGAAGCCGGTAAGTGCGTCGGCTGCAAGGCCTGCATGAAGATCGGCTGCCCGGCCATCAGCATGGAGGGCGGCAAGGCGAAAGTGGACGCCACCCAGTGTGTTGGCTGCGGTGTCTGCGAGCAGCTGTGCAAATTCGGCGCCTTGAAGGAGGTATGATCATGGAAACCAAGAATATTATGATCGTCGGCGTAGGCGGACAGGGAAGTCTGCTGGCCTCCAAGCTCCTGGGCCGTCTGCTGCTGACCCGGGGCTACGACATCAAGGTCTCCGAGGTCCACGGCATGAGCCAGCGGGGCGGCAGTGTGGTGACCTATGTGCGCTTTGGCCGCAAGGTCTATGCGCCGGTCATTGACAAGGGCATGGCCGATTACATCGTATCCTTCGAACTGCTGGAGGCTGCCCGGTGGACCGAGTACCTGAAGCCCGGCGGCAAGATTATTGTCAATACCCAGAAAATCAATCCCATGCCTGTGATCATCGGTGCAGCATCCTACCCTGAGAATCTGGTGGAGAAAATGAAGGCTGCCGGTATCGATGTGGATGCTTTTGATGCCCTGAGTCTGGCGGAAGAGGCAGGTTCGTCCAAGGCGGTGAACATCGTGCTGATGGGCCACCTGTCCCGGAATTTCGATTTTACCGAGGAAGAGTGGCTGACCGCCATCGAGCAGAGTGTGCCGGCCAAATTCCTGGAACTGAACAAGAAAGCATTCATGCTGGGCAGAAATGCCTGAGAAAAGGAGACGGTAAACCATGGCAAACTACTACCAGAAAGAAATCGAGACCATGCCCTATGAGCAGCTTCGCCAGCTGCAGAATGAGCGGCTGGTCAAGCAGGTCCGTCATGTCTGGGACAATGTCCCTTACTACCGGGCAAAGATGCAGGAAAAGGGTGTGACCCCCGACGACATCCATGGTGTCGAGGATCTGCACAAGCTGCCCTTCCTGAAAAAGGATGACCTGCGGGAGGCCTATCCCTACGGTCTGATGGGCAAGCCTCTTTCTGAGTGTGTCCGCATTCAGTCCACCTCCGGCACCACCGGCAAGCGCGTGGTGGCATTCTACACCCAGCATGACATTGACCTCTGGGAAGACTGCTGCGCCCGGGCCATCGTGGCCGCCGGCGGCACCAAGGAAGATGTGGTCCACGTGGCCTATGGCTACGGCCTGTTTACCGGCGGTCCCGGCCTCAACGGCGGATCCCATCGGGTGGGCTGCCTGACCCTGCCCCTGTCCTCCGGCAATACCGAGCGGCAGCTCCAGTTCATGACCGACCTCGGCTCCACCATCCTTTGCTGCACCCCCTCCTACGCGCTGTATCTGGCTGAGTCCATCCATGAAAAGGGCATTCAGGACCAGATCAAGCTGAAGGCCGGTATCTTCGGCGCGGAGGCTTGGACCGAGGATATGCGCCGGGATATTGAAAACAAACTGGGCATCAAGGCCTACGACATTTACGGCCTGACGGAGACCTCCGGTCCCGGTGTGGCCTATGAGTGCGAAGCCCAGACCGGTATGCACATCAATGAGGACCACTTCATCGCCGAGATCATCGACCCCGATACCGGCGAGGTCCTGCCCGAAGGCAGCAAGGGCGAACTGGTCTTTACCGCCATCGACAAGGAGGCATTCCCCCTGCTTCGCTACCGGACGAGAGATATCTGTGTCCTGAGCCGGGAGAAGTGCCCCTGCGGCAGAACCCACGTGAAGATGTCGAAGCCCATGGGCAGAAGCGACGATATGCTGATCATCCGGGGCGTCAATGTGTTCCCCTCCCAGATCGAGACGGTGCTGCTGCAGCAGGGCTATGCTGCAAACTACCAGATCATCGTGGACCGGGTCAACAACACCGATACCTTCGAGATCATGGTAGAAATGAACCCCGGCATGTTCTCCGACTCTCTGGCCAAGATCACCCAGGCAGAAAAGCAGCTGGTGGATGCCCTCAAGTCCATGCTGGGTATTGCCGCCAAGGTCAAGCTGGTCACCCCCAAGTCCATCACCCGCAGCGAAGGCAAGGCTGTCCGTGTCATTGACAAGCGCAAGCTCTACTAAGGAGGTAAGGCTATGAATATTCATCAGATTTCTGTATTCCTGGAAAACCGTACCGGTCAGCTGGCTCAGATCACCGGCCTTCTGGCCCAGGCCCATGTGGACATCCGGGCCATCTCCATCGCAGAAACGGCGGACTACGGCCTGGCCCGTATGATCGTGGACGACAGCTATAAGGCAAGCTCCATTCTGCTGCAGCACGGGGATATTCTGTCCATGACCCCTGTCTGGGCAGTGGAGGTCCCCGATACCCCCGGCGGTCTGTCCGACCTTCTGAGTGTGCTGGCTGAAAGGCATGTGGATGTGGAGTATATGTACTCCCTGTTTACCCACCGGGAGGGCAGAGCCTACATGGTGATGAAGGTCACCGATGAGGCCAAATTCCTGGGCGTTCTGGGTGAGCACCGGATCAAGGTCATGACCAAGGCAGAACTGGGACTCAAGTAAAGATTTTGCCCCCACCGAAAGGTGGGGGCTTTTCTTACAGGAACTGGCGGATATCGATGGTCAGTTTTTCTTCCAGATTGATGAGCCTTTTGGCAATGTCTTTGGAAACTTCATCGGCGGCTTTGTACTGGTTGAGATACCGGTTCAGCGATTTGACGCCCATGTTGCAGCCATCGGTCATCAGATCTGCAACGGTGGCATCCGTATCTTCCATCCCCAGTTTCATGTTGGTCTTCATCCAGGACATGCCCTTGGCGATGGGATTGGGGTCCTTGCCCTCGTCGTGGTATTTGCCCAGCAGTTTGTCGATTTCTGCCTGGAGTTTTTCGTGTTCTTCCTTGCAGACTGTCAGCTTTTTCTTGAAATCTTTGTTCTCCACATGGCTGAGAACCTCATCAATGGAGGAAATTCCCATTTTGGTGCCGGCATCGCATTCCCGCAGAAGTTTGACGGTATCCTGTTCGATCATTGTGATTGCTCCTTTTTCTGTGATGATATCAGTATGCCCGGGAGATTCCGCTTTATTTGCAAAGCAGGAATGATGGAGAAAAAACTGCTCAGAATAACAGCAGATTTCAGAAACAGCGGGAGGCAGAATCCATGTGCACGGCAGTTACCTACAAAACCAAGGATTTTTATTTCGGAAGAACCCTGGACTATGATGCTTCCTATGGAGAGGAAGTCACCGTCACCCCCCGAAATTTTCCCCTGACTTTCCGGGATATGGGGACATTGGACCGGCATTATGCCATCATCGGCATGGCCCATGTGGTGGATGACTATCCACTGTATTTTGACGGGGTGAACGAGAAGGGGCTTGCCATGGCGGGGCTGAATTTTGTGGGCTATGCCCATTATGGGAAGATGCAGCCGGGGAAGGAAAATGTGGCCCAGTTTGAGTTTATTCCCTGGATTCTGGCCCGGTGCGCCAGTGTGGAGGAAGCGAGAGAACGGATCGAAAAGATCAATCTGACCGATACCGCATTCAGCGGCGATCTCCCGCCTGCCCAGCTGCACTGGATCATTGCGGACCACCATGAAGCCATTACGGTGGAAGCAGTGGAGGCGGGACTTCGGGTCTATGACAACCCTGCCGGGGTGCTGACCAACAATCCCCCCTTTGATGAACAGTTGTTCCAGCTGAACAATTTTATGCATTTATCGCCCAAACCGCCGGAAAACCGCTTCTCGGAAAAGCTGGACCTCCGGGCATACAGCCGGGGGATGGGTGCGTTGGGTCTGCCGGGGGATCTGTCCTCCCAGTCCCGGTTTGTCAGAGCCGCCTTTGTAAAGCTCAACTCCCGTTCCGGCACGATGGAAACGGAAAGCGTCAGCCAGTTTTTTCACATTCTGGAGTCGGTTGCCCAGCCCCGGGGCTGCTGTGATTTGGGAGATGGCAGTTTCGAGCGAACCATCTATTCCTCCTGCTGCAATACGGACAAGGGGATTTACTATTACACCGCCTACGACAACCACCAGATCACCGCAGTCCATCTGCACCGGGAAAAGCTGGACGATGTGTTCCTGGTGCGCTATCCGCTGGTTTTGACGGAACAAATCCGTTATGAGAACTGAATCCTCTGTTGCGGCGAAAGATTTCCTGTGATATACTTTTCTTAGAAAACTAAAAAAGGAGGAAATCTTATGAAAACGGCCATAAAACGTCCCCTGGCGATGTTTCTCGCGCTGGTTCTGGCTGCCTTTGGGTGCATGTGCATTGCCCATGGGATCCAGACGGACCACGGAAATGTGAAGGTGTCCGCCGGAGTGATCGAAACGGATGTGGGTGATCTGACCTACAAGCTCTATACCCCCAAAAGCGCTACGGCAGAGCATCCGGCCCCCGGTGTGCTGCTGCTCCACGGCTATCAGAATGACAGCGAAACCTGCGCCGCCTACTCCATTGAGCTGGCCCGGCGGGGTGTGGTGGTCATGTCCCTGGATGAGTATGGCCACGGCGACAGCGAAGCGGGCCTTCTGAACAGAGGTTATGTAAACCAACGTGTGAAGGTCAATTTCGGTGAGGACAGCGTGGAAGACGGCACCTTTGTGGAAGCCGGAAGCACCAAACGCTATCGCCTGCTGATGAATTTCTCCAATCTTTCCTTCTTTGACGAGCGCTATACGAAAGACGGCGCCGGCAATGCCATCACCGACAGCTCCTGCGGCGGTATCGCAGCCTATGCAGCCCTGGCGGCCATGGAGAATGTGGATGCCACCCGTCTGGGCCTCAGCGGCCATTCCATGGGTACCTGGTCCAGCTGGTCTGTGGCGGCAGCCTATGCCGGTGCCACCGATGAGACCGGCGCAGACATCGCGCCCAAGGCAACGGTGCTCCAGTGCGGCGAGCTGTTCCGGGAGAGCGCCTATGACGCAGAGAATATCTACTTCAACAACGTGCTGCTGCTCCAGTCCAAATACGACGAATTCAGCTATTTCCGGGACTATAAGCCCTTCCTGACTGACGAAGTGCTCCACAGCGACCTCCGGGCAGAATTTTTGGGCTGCAGCAATGCAGATGCTGCCTGGGATACCACCTTTGGCAGCTTTGCCGATGGCAGTGCCCGGCGGATGGAACTGCTGGAAACCAACCACCGTCTGGCCACCCACGATGCACCGGGCCTTGCCGTTGCACTGAGCTGGTTTGGTGAAGCCCTGGGCTTCGGCTACCCGCTGAGCAAGCATGACCTGGTCTTTATGAACAAGGAACTGCTCGTTTTTGCAGCCATGCTGCTGGCGGTCTTTGCCATGCTGCCGCTGATGGAAGTGCTGCTGCAGACACCTTTCTTCCGGGCTGTTTCCCAGCCCCTGCCCGGTAAGGAGGGCATTCTTCCCAAAAAGAAATGGGCAAAGAATGCGGCCATTACCATGTTCCTGGCAGGTGCCACCTATCCCTTTATGACCCAGCTGGGCCATGCCCTGTTCCCCTTCCCGGAGGGGATCTTCCGGATGACCATCGGCAATGGCTTCCTGTGCTGGTATATGCTGCTGATTCTGATCATGGTGGTGACCACCTGGCTGTCTGTTAAGAAGGCAAAGAAGGCAGGGGAGGCTCCCTGGCACAGTCTGGGCCTTTCCGGTGCAGAAAAGAGCGGAAAAATCGACTGGGCCCTCTGCGGCAAGGGCGCTCTGCTGGCACTGGTGATGCTGGGTTCCATGTATCTGCAGGTGGCGCTTTACAAGAAGCTGTTCCTGCTGGACTTCCGGTTTATCTGGCCCTTCTTCAAGCCCTTCAGCCTCCAGCGGTTCGGCCAGTTCCTGGTGTATCTTCCCGGCTTTGCACTGTTCTTCCTGCTCAATAACAGCAAAATCTTCGCCGGTATGCGGACCGAAGCAACCTATAAGCCCGGCGCAAAGGGCTTCCTGGGCAACTGGTGGCGCAGCGCATTGCTGATGATCGGCGGTGTGATGGTGATCGTGCTGATCGAGTACATTCCCTTCTTCGCCGGTATCGGCCCCGGTGCGGACCTGCTCTTCGGCTCCACCTTCGGTGGCCCCTTCATGAGCATTCTCATCGTCTTTGTGCCCCAGGTGGTGGTGTTCAGCCTGCTCTGTACATATATCTACCGCCGTACCGGTAATGTCTACACCGGTGCCTTCACCGTTGCTTCCATGGCAGCCTGGATCATCACCGGCGGCTCCGCTATGCTGTAATGTAAGGAGGTTTCACAATGAGTACAGGTATTTTGTTGCTTGCATTGGCGGGCATGACCCTGCAGGGAATCTTTATTGCCGTAGAGCATAAGGAAAAGTACATACCGGCGGTTGTTTTGAAAGGCACTGCCGCCCTGCTGTTCTGCATCATCGGTACTGTAGCCATGGCAACGGCATCGGTCAATCACAGCTTTGCCCGGCTGGTGGTAATCGGTCTGTTCTGCGGCATGGTCGGTGATATTCTGCTGAATCTGCGGTTCGTGTTTCCGAAAATCGGCCAGAAAATCTTTTTGCTGGGTGTTGTGGCGTTCTTAACGGGACATATTCTGTATCTGTGCGCCATTATTCCCCTTTCTCAGAATTTGCTGCCCTGTTTGGTCGTGGGTGCTGTTTTTGCAGCAGCGCTGCTTACCTGGATTTTCAAGACACTGACCGTCAAACTGGCCTTCAAGATTTTTGGCATTTTGTATATCGGCGCCATCGTGCTGATGACGGCAGTCGCCATCGGCAATGTCCTTGCAGTAGCCTCCGCAGCAGCCTGGATGCATGCTGTTGGTGCGGTGCTGTTTACATTGTCCGATATTGTTCTGATCTTCAACACTTTTGGAAAAGAACAAAAATTCTCCATGCGCATTACCAATCTGTCGCTATACTATCTGGGTCAGCTGATGATCGCAACCAGCCTGTTCTATGTTTGATATGACACAGACTTTACGGCAGCAGGCAAATACAATCGTTTCTGCAGCCATCGGGGCAGTGCTGCCCGATACAGCGGTTGGGCAGGCGCTGGAAAATGTATCTTTTCCCGGCCGGGTAATCCTGGTGGCGGCAGGCAAAGCGGCCTGGCAGATGGCGAAGGCTGCTTACGAAGAGCTGGGCGCACGGATCTGCGATGGCATCGTCATTACCAAGTACGGACATGTGAACGGGCCCATCGGCAATTTCCGCCTGTTTGAAGCGGCGCATCCGGTGCCGGATGAAAACGGCTTCCGGGCCACGGAAGAAGCGTTGCAGCTGGTCTCCGGTCTGACGGAAGGGGATACGGTGCTGTTTCTTCTGTCCGGCGGCGGCAGCACCCTTTTTGAAGTGCCGCTGATTCCCGGAGCGCAGCTGCAGGATATTACGAATCAGCTGCTGGCCTGCGGCGCAGAAATCACCGAAATCAACACCATCCGCAAACGCCTCTCCAAAGTCAAGGGCGGCCGCTTCGCGAAAGCTTGCGCCCCGGCAAAGGTATTTTCTATTGTGCTGTCGGATATCATTGGAGATCCGCTGGACATGATCGCATCGGGACCGGCCTGCCCGGACAGCAGTACCTGTGAGCAGGCCTGGGAAATCGCATCCCGGTATGGGCTGCGTTTGTCCGAAGAAGCAGGGAAATGTCTGGATGCGGAAACACCCAAGGTGCTTTCCAATGTAACCACCCACATCACCGGTTCTGTCCGGCAGCTGTGCCTGGCTGCGGCGGAGGCGGCCCGGAAACTGGGCTATGAGCCCCGGATTCTCACGGACTGCCTTGCCTGCGAAGCCCGGGATGCGGGAAAATGGCTGGCATTGGAAGCGAAAAAGCAGATAGGCAGCGGGAGAGTTGCATTGATCGCCGGAGGCGAAACGGTGGTAAAGCTCACCGGAACCGGAAAAGGCGGCCGGAACCAGGAACTGGCTCTTTCGGCTGCGGCGGTACTGGATGGGCAGGAAAATGTGTGCCTGTTCAGCATCGGCAGCGACGGCACCGACGGGCCCACCGATGCTGCGGGAGGTTTTGTGGACGGTACCACGGCCACCGTACTCCGGGAACAGGGAATCTCCATAACAGATGTTCTGCAAAACAACGATGCCTACCATGCCCTGGAAAAATCCGGCGGACTGATCTTTACAGGCCCCACCGGAACCAATGTCAACGATGTGGCCGTTGCGCTGATCGGATAAAAAATACCCCCAACCCAATTCAAATCGGGTTGGGGGTTTGTTTGTCTTCAGGGCCAGAGCTCTGCAGCCAGGGCCATCAGCTGTGCCCGGCTGTCGTCGTTCAGCGCGGAGAAAATCTTGACATTGTTGGAAGTAAAGGTCAGATTCTTGCTGTTTTCCAGCATCTTCAGCATGAATTTGGCGGCAACGGGGGCCCAGGTGCCATTTTCAATCATGCCGACGGTCCGGTTCTGGAAGTTCCGCTCCGTCAGATGGTGGAGGAATTCTTTCATGAAGGGGAACATGTCGCCGTTGTAGGTGGTGGTGGCCAGCACCAGCTTGTTATACCGGAAGGCATCTTCCACTGCTTCTGCCATGTCGTCCCGGGCAAGGTCTGTCACCGTGACCTTGGGGCAGCCCCGGCTGCGCAGGGTTTCTGCCAGCAGCTCCACAGCAGCCTTGGTATGGCCGTAGACGGAGGTGTAGGCGATCACAACACCCTCACTCTCGGGACGGTAGGAGGACCAGGTGTCATAGAGACCGATATAGTAGCTCAGATTCTCTGTAAGAACGGGACCGTGGAGGGGGCAGATGGCGGCAATATCCAGCTTGGCGGCCTTCTTCAGTAGGGCCTGGGTCTGGACGCCGTACTTGCCCACGATGCCGATGTAATACCGACGGGCTTCGCAGGCCCAGTCTTCCTCTGCATCCAGAGCGCCGAACTTGCCGAAGCCATCGGCGGAGAAGAGGACTTTATCATAAGAATCGTAAGAGACGATGACCTCCGGCCAGTGGACCATGGGAGCGGTGTAGAAGGTCAGGGTGTGCTTGCCCAGGCACAGGGTATCACCCTCACCCACGGCAATCCGCCGGTCTGCAAAATCCGTGCCGAAGAACTGCTTCATCATGATGAAGGATTTGGTGTTGGACACCAGCATGGCTTCGGGGTAGGCATTCATGAAGGTGAGAATGTTGGCGGAGTGGTCCGGTTCCATGTGCTGCACCACCAGATAATCCGGCTTCCGGCCCTCCAGGGCAGCTTCGATATTGGCAAGCCACTGGGCTCCAAAATTCTGATCCACAGAATCCATGATGGCGATTTTCTCATCCACAATGGCGTAGGAGTTGTAGGCCATGCCGTTGGGCACCGTATACTGGCCTTCAAACAGGTCAATGTCGTGATCGTTGACGCCAATGTAGAGAATGTCTTTGGTGATCGTCATATGTTTGCTCCTTTATTTCCAGATTGTACCCATTATAGCATCGGCAGAAGGGAAAGTAAATTGGCAAAATACGTCAAAAAAATACCGGGCCCCGAAGGGCCCGGCAGAAATGCGGGAGTTTGACTTAGGGACGCAGGCCCATGCCGCCTTCCAGGGTCAGGGTCTCGCCGGACAGATACTTGAAGTCGGGGTGTGCCAGCTGGACGCAGACACGGCCGATTTCCAGTTCGGGATCGCCGTAGTGGCCCATGGGGGGCATCTTGACGTTTGCCTTGAATGCCTCGGGGTAAGCCTTCTGGAAGTTCTCCAGCTGAGCGGTCCAGGCAATGGGGCAGACCACGTTGACGTTGATGCCGTCGGGGCCCCACTCGGTGGCGGCAACGCGGCTGAGGCCACGGATGCCTTCCTTGGCAGCAGCGTAGGAGCACTGGCCGTAGTTGCCAAACAGACCGGCGCCGGAGGCAAAGTTGATGACGGAGCCCTTGGCTTCCTTCAGGTAGGGGTAGCAGGCCTGCATGTAGTGATACACAGCGTACAGACCGGAGTACATGGCCAGGTTGAACTGCTCCAGAGTGTGGTTAGCCAGGGTCACGCCGGAAGCGGAAGCCTGTGCATTGTTGATCAGAACGTCGATGCCGCCGAATTCTGCAACGGTCTTTGCGACCACGTCGGCAGCAACAGCTGCGTTGTCAGCGCCGGCAGAGATATCAGCCTGGATGGGCAGGACCTTCACGCCGTACAGACGCTCCAGCTCTTCCTTTGCATCCTCCAGCTTCTTGACATTACGGCCGGTGATGACGATGTTGGCGCCTTCCTTGGCGTAAGCGGTGGCGATGCCGTAGCCGATGGAGCCGCAGCGGCCATCGGACAGAACAGCCCGGCCTGCGCCGGTGATGATAACGGTTTTACCGGTAAAATAGCCCATAATAAGGACCTCCTTAGTAATTATTTTTGATACTCTTATTATAGATGCTGTTATGCTTTTTGTAAAGATGAAAATTCGATAAATTAGTATCAATAAACTTTGATTGATTTGTAAGAAAGAACAAAAACAAGGGAGCCCGCAGGCTCCCTTAAAAGTTACGCTTCTTCGGTTGCTTCTTCCGCCTGCTGTTTGTCGGCATTGACGTAAGCCATCAGCTCTTCGCCGGTGATGGTTTCCTTAGCAAGCAGATACTCGGAGATCTCATCCAGCAGGCTCCGGTTATCCAGGAGCAGCTGCTTGGAATCGGCGTAGCACTTGTCCAGCAGCTTTTGCACCGCGGCATCCACCTTGGCGGCAGTTTCCTGGGAGCAGTCCATGTGAGCCTGGCCCTCCAAATACTGGTTGGACACCACGGCAGGGGCCATCAGACCAAGTTCCTCGCTCATGCCGTACAGGGAGATCATGTTCTTTGCCAGAGCGGTTGCCCGCTGGATATCGTTGGAAGCACCGGTGGTTTTGACACCGAAGACCACCTGTTCGGCGGCCCGGCCGCCCAGCAGACCGCACAGGTCTGCCAGAAGCTCCTCGTTGGTGGAGAGGAATTTTTCCTCCTCGGGCGTGTACATGGTGTAGCCCAGGGCACCGGTGGTATGGGGCACGATGGTGATCTTGGAAACGGGCTGGCTCTTCTTCATCAGGGCGGAGACCAGGGCATGGCCCACCTCGTGGTAGGCGACCAGGCGCTTTTCCATATCGGTCAGCACGGTATTCTTCTTCTCGGTGCCGGCGATGACGGTCTCGAAGGATACCAGCAGATCCTCCTGGGTCACCAGCTTGCGGCCCTTCCGGACAGCCCGGAGGGCGGCTTCATTGACCAGGTTTGCAAGGTCCGCACCTACGGCGCCGGCTGTGGTCTGGGCGATTTTCCGCAGATCCACATCTTCCGCCAGCTTGATCTTTCGGGTATGGACCTTCAGCGTATCCAGACGGCCCTGGAGATTGGGCCGGTCCACAATGATCCGCCGGTCAAAGCGGCCGGGGCGGAGCAGGGCCTTATCCAGAATTTCGGGACGGTTGGTGGCGGCCAGACACACGATGCCCTTGGTGGAGTCGAAGCCGTCGATCTCGCTGAGGAGCTGATTCAATGTCTGCTCCTGTTCGGAGTTGCCGCCGTAGCGGGAGTCACGGGAACGGCCCACCGCATCGATCTCGTCAATAAAGATGATACAGGGTGCCACCTTTGCGGCCTGCTGGAACAGGTCCCGGACACGGCTTGCGCCCATGCCCACGAACATCTCCACAAAGTCGGAACCGGAGATGGAGAAGAAGGGTACATTGGCTTCACCGGCCACAGCCTTGGCAATCAGGGTCTTACCGGTACCGGGGGAGCCCACCAGCAGGGCACCCTTGGGCAGCTTGGCGCCGATATCGGTGTACTTGCCGGGATTATGGAGGAAATCGATGATCTCCTGGAGGGATTCCTTGGCTTCATCCTGTCCGGCCACATCCCGGAAGGTGACGCCGGTGCTCTTTTCCATGTAAACCTTGGCCTTGGACTTGCCGAAGCCGCCCATCATGCCGTCGCCGCTCATCCGCTTGGTCAGCATGTTCATGAACAGGAAGGCAACGCCCAGCATCATGACATAGGAAAGGATCATCATGATGGTGGAATTGTCCTCCACGATCAGCCTGTCAACAGTGGCGCCCCGGGCGATCAGCTCGTCAGCCAGCTCCATTAGATTATAGCTGCTGGGCAGGCCGGTAAAGCAGGCCTTCTGGACGGCGGGGTCTTTTGCGGCCTCTTCCTTTGTCAGGTAAATGATCCGGTCGTACTGGAGTTCTGCTTCCACGATCTGACCGGCGTTCATGGCGGAGCGGAAATCGGACCAGGTGGTCTGGGTGTACTGGCTGCTGCGCACGGCATTGAAAATGCCGCTGATGGCCAGAACAATGGCCACGGCGATCAGCAGTGCTACCCAGCGGTTATTGGGTTTCTGCCCTTCCCCACCGGGCTTGTTGGGCCCGTTTTGGGAGGGATTGTTGCGGTTTTGATCCATATTGGATCGCCTCCTTCGGCTTTTATGCTTCATTTTTGCCCATCATATCATATTTTTCCAATTGTATCAATGAATGATTCGTCAAGGGGCAGTAAACTTTCTGTGAATGGGTTATAAAGGCAGGAATTCCTTCCGGATGACCCGGTATGCCGGGGCATAGGCAGCGCGGTATTGCGGACTGTGGGAGACCATGGGGAAGCCCGCCTTTTCGTATTGGTCAAGGTATTGTTCCAGGGCATCAAAGGAAAAGGGGAGGGAACCCTCCTTTGCCATCTGCCGCAAAATTTCCAGCTTTTTCCGGAAAGAATCCGGGGAACCCTGCTGCAGGGCGGCGCAGCGGATGAAGTCCGCACCCAGCTTTTCAGCGCAGTAACCGTGGGCATCCAGGGCCCGCAGGTTTACCCGGACCATACCGTTGCCGATTTCCTCCGCCAGAGGCTCATCGGCTGACTGGATGAGCTGGCTGTATTCCGTTTTCAGCCGGGCCAGACATTTTTCCTCGTCCCGGATCAGATGGCCGCCGCCGAATTCGTTCTGGTAGATCAGCTTCACCGCATCCGTCGGCTGCATTTCGGGGTATCGGGCACCGTGGGCGGTGAGAAGGGTTTTCAAAGTATCCATGCAATCGGCTCCTTTCCCTGTGCCGCTCAATTTTATCACAGAATCACAAAAAGCGCAAGATTGGGCCAAAACCCGGGTGGAAATCCGGCTTCGCTATTGACTTTCCCGGGGCAGAATGGTTATTATGAAGATACATCGAAAACCTGCGTCTGCAGGACATTTTTGGAAAGGATGCCCCGCTCCGGAGCCGGTTTTTGCCGGGATCGGTGGGGCGAAGTGGTGGATTGCTATGGGTTTGTCCGTTATCTTGTTTACCGCGGTCAATGCGGTGGTGCCGGTGGTGCTGCTGATTCTGCTGGGCTATATTCTCAAGCAGAAGAATTTCATCAACAAGGATTTCGTGAAGATCGGCAACAAGCTGGTTTTCAATGTGTGCCTTCCGTGCATGCTGTTCATCAATGTCTACAACATTGAAAGCTTTGCATCCATCAACTGGGAGATCGTGCTTTACGGCGTGGTGATGCTTGTGGTTTTCTTTGTGCTGGGTCTGGGTACGGCGATCCTTGTCACAAAAGTGCCGGAGCGCCGGGGCGTCATCCTCCAGTGCACCTTCCGCAGCAATATTGCCATCATCGGTCTGTCCCTGGCCAGCGCCCTGGGCGGCGAGGAGGCTGTGGCGGTGGCCGCCATCGTATCCTCCTTCACGGTGCCGGTGAACAATGTGCTGGCGGTTCTTTCTCTGAGCATGTTTGCCACCGGTGACAAATCCGACAAGCACAGTATTAAGAATGTTCTGATCAATATTGCAAAGAATCCTCTGATCATCGGCTGTGTGCTGGGTCTGGTTTTTTTGGGAATCCGGGAGGCACAGGTCGCCCTATTCGGCGATGTTGTGTTCCGGTTCAGCCACCATACCAAATTCCTCTATACCGCCGTCAATAACCTCAAATCCATTGCAACACCCTTTGCGTTGGTTGTTCTGGGCGGACAGTTTGAGTTCTCTGCGGTGAAGGGCCTGCTGAAGGAGATCGTTACCGGCACCCTCTGGCGGATCGTGCTGGCTCCGGTACTGGGTCTGGGCCTTGCAATTGCGCTGAACAGCATGGGACTGATGGCCTGCGGCGTCAACGAATTCCCGGCGCTGGTGGCGCTGTTCGGTTCTCCCGTGGCGGTGTCCAGCGCTGTCATGGCTTCTTCCATGGGCGCCGATGAACAGCTGGCTACCCAGCTGGTGGTATGGACCAGCATTTTCTCCATCTTTACGATTTTTGCAGAAGTTTGCGTGCTGATGGGCATGGGCCTGCTGGCTGTCTGATTGCATTACATACAAAAAGGACTTGCTTCTTGTTTGGAAGCAAGTCCTTTCTTTTTCATCGGGATCAATAGCCGTAGGTTTTCTGGTTTTTCCGGAGGAAGTAAAGGGACAGGCCCAGGCTCAGAAGCTCTGCTGCCGGAACTGCCAGCCACACACCGTCGGCATCCAGCCCCAGATTCGGCAGCAGGAACATGGCACCCACCAGAAATACGAAGGTGTTCATGAAGGCCATGAAGGCGGAGATCCTGCCGTTATTGAGGGAGGAGAAGAGGGTGGCGGCGAAGGTGTTGACACCGTTGAACAGATAGCTGAAGGCAAACAGGAAGATACCCCGGCGGGCAAGCTCGGCCAGCTCCGGTTCTCCGGAGGCAAAGAGGGCAACAATGGGATCCCGCAGGAAGACGGAGATCAGGCATACCAGGGCAGAGCCGGCCAGAACTGCTTTCAGAGAGGTGCGGAAGAGAAATTTTACCTGCTCAAAATCCTTCCGGCCGTAGTTGAAGCTGATGACGGGAGCCACGCCGCTGGAATAGCCCGACAGAACGGAGTTGAACATATACCGGGCATAGAGCACGATGGTGGCGGCGGCAATGCCGGTTTCGTACAGGTACAGGACGATGACCCGGTTGTAAAGCCATGTGACCACAGCACCTGCCAGGTTGATGATCATGCTGCCGATGCCGTTGACCACGCTTTCCCGGAGGGTGGACAGCCGGAACCGGGGCAGGGTGAAGTGGAGCATGCCGTTGCGGTTGAGGCTGAACCAGACAAGACCCACCACCGCGGGGATGCTGTAGCCGATGCCGGTGGCCAATGCGGCACCCTGAATATCCATGCCGCAGGGTACGATGAAAATATAGTCCAGAACCACATTGGAAACACCGCCGGCCACCACGCACCAAAGACCCAGACTGGGTGCGCCTGCGGTAATGAAGAGATACTGGAACTGGACCTGCAGCAGACAGGGGA
Source organism: Oscillospiraceae bacterium (assembly GCA_015068305.1). Taxonomy (GTDB): domain Bacteria; phylum Bacillota; class Clostridia; order Oscillospirales; family Oscillospiraceae; genus Faecousia. The sequence continues at coordinate 67,087 of SVKV01000003.1, read as the reverse complement.
CGGTGAACAGCACCAGCACACTGTAATAATCATGGGCCACCTGGTAAAGACCGTCGGTGGTGCCCAGCAGCCGCAGAATGGGATCGGCGAAGATGATTCCCAGAACGGTCACCGCCCCGCCGAAGAGGACAGTCAGAAAGACGATGAAGGACAGGTCCTCCTTGGCTTCCCGGTCTCTGCATTCACCCAGCTTTCTGGAAATAACCACGCTGCCGCCGGCGCTGATCATGACGGACAGGGAAACCAGCATGCTCAGAGCCGGAATCACCAGATTCAGACCGGCCAGCGCATCCGCAGAAACAAAATTGGCCACAAAAATGCCGTCCACCATGGTGTACAGGGACATGAACACCGTCATGACGATGGTGGGCATTGCAAAAACCAGAAGGGATTTGGCAGTATGCCGTTGCGTTAATCCGTTACCCATTGCTGATGAACCTCCGCAGTAATCGATGTTACCTATTATCATATTGTGTTTTGGACCCGAAGTCAACGAAAAAACAGACTGATTTACCAAATTCTGTCGGGAAATAAAAAGATTTGCAGATTTCAAAATAAATCTTGCATATAGCAACTTATTTTGCTATTATATAAAAAACAATCCATATATTGCAGTGAGTTGTTGTTGAAATTGCACAACTGAAAAGACGATATTTGGAACATATGTCAGAAAGGGGGGCAGGAAAGGTGAAAACTGCCCTGCTCTATAACTACAAGGCCGGAAAAGGGCTGCCTGCTGAAGCAGTTGTCAGCAGGCTTTGCAACTTTTTTGCCGGCGATGAGCTGCTGGTTGCCGATGAAGGCCTGGTTTTTCCGGAACTGCCGGTTTGCCTGGTGCAGCCGGAGAAGGCGGAAGGCTACTATCCGCAGATCCTGGCCAAGGTAGCGGCGCTGGCCCGGGCCGGTGCCCAGCGGTTTGTCAGTGTCGGCGGCGACGGCACTGCAACCTATGTGCGCAATGCCATGTATGAACTGGGGATCAATCTTCCGATTCTGGGCGTGGCTGCCGGTACCGCCAATGTGGGTCCCATCGTTTCCGTTACCCTGGAGGAGCTGGAAGGCCGCCATATCAGCCAGGCAAAGGAAGTTTGCTTCGACGGCATTGCGGCATTCCTGGATGGAAAATTCCTGTCCCTGGCCTTTAATGATCTGATTGTGGGCGACACCTTCCTGGGAACTGTGGAAGGCCAGACCCACAGCGTCTCGGTCCGTGCCCTGCTGGAGGAAGGCGTCATCCGTCCCAAAGCACCCACCGAGCAGATCGTAACGGAAGGTTTTCTGGTGGAGCTCAACGGCAGGGAGGTAAAACCCTGTCCCGGCATCATCAAGCAGATCATTCTTTCTCCCGTTGCCCATGAAAACCACTACGGCAGAGCCGTCTACAGTGTTGTGGGCAAATGCGACTGGAGCGAGAAAAAGGGCGTCATCGCCCTGTGCGACTACATCGCCGTCAGTTTTGAAGACGACGGCACCGGCGTGGACCGGTTTTCGTCCACGCAGTATCTTATTTTTGGCCCTGATGATCAGGTCACACTCCGGGGATTCACCGGGGAGGCCTGCATCATTTGTGACGGTAATCCATATTTCCTGCCCGGTGATCGGTTCAGCGTCCGCTATGAACCGGCATTGGCAAGAACCATCAAACTGTAAGGAGCAGGTGAGCGCTTATGCCGAATGAAAAGACACCGACTGCGGAAAAGCCTTCTTTCATGGCAGCAGTCAAGGAAAAGTACTTCAATATTTACAACAGTAAATTCAGAGTCCGCGGAGAAAAGTACCACCTGGGCGAAACTGCCGTGGCCTATACCCTGCTGACTCCCACCATCATTACGCTGATCCTTCTGTTTGTCCTGCCTCTGATCATTTTGCTGGTGCTCAGTGTCAATGACTTCCGTGTGAACAAGGGCGTTCTGGATTTCAACGGCATCGAGAACTTCCTGTATCTGATGCGGGCGGAGAAGTTCTGGAAGGCCATGCGCAATACGGTTATCTTTGCTGTGGTCAAGCTGAGCCTGGACGTGTGCCTTGCCCTGTGTGTGGCACTGCTGCTGGACTCCAAGGTCTGGTGCCGCAGAGTCATGCGTACCATTTATTTCTCCCCTGTGGTTGTTCCCGTGGTTGCATGCTCCCTGATCTGGCTGTGGTTCTACGATCCGGAACTGGGCCCCTTCAATCAGATCCTGGGCTGGTTCGGCATCGAACCGCTGAAATGGCTGTACAGTTCGGATACGGCCATGGGCTCTATCATTGCATTCTCTGTCTGGCACGGTCTGGGCTACAATGTGGTGCTGCTGCTTTCCGGTCTTCAGAGCGTGTCCGGTGAGTATCTGGAAGCAGCCAAGCTGGACGGCGCATCTGAGATGCAGATCGTCTGGCACATCAAGCTGCCTATGCTGATGCCCATTATCAGCTTTGTTATCTCCATGGGTATCATCAACGCATTCAAGGCATTCTCGGAAGTCAACGTCATGACCCCCGACGGCGGCCCCGGCTACTCCACCGCCATGGTGGTCAACTACATCCATGAACTGGCCTTTACCAACGGCCGCTTCGGCCGCGGTGCAGCCTGCTCCATCATCTTGTTCTGTGTGATTTATGCACTGACCGCACTGAAGGACAAGATCGGCGGCAGCAAGGAAATCGACGGTTAAGGAAAGGAGGGAATTGCAATGGCTAAACAGAAGAAACTGCGGAAAGATCCGACCAATGTGCCAGGTTCCATCGTGATTCTGATCGGTTCTTTCATTATGATCTTCCCCTTTGTATGGATGATCCTCTCCGCCTTCAAAACTCCCGGCGATGTTTATGCATATCCCCCCAAGTGGCTGCCCAGCCAGTGGAATCTGGATAATTTCAAGGCCGTTTTCGACCTGATTCCTTTCTGGACCTACTACGGAAACAGCATTTTTACTTCCGTGGTTCAGACCTTCCTGCAGATCTCAATTTCCATTCTGGCGGCCTACGCCCTGACGAAGCTTCGCTTCCCCGGCCGCAACTTTATGTATAAGTTCCTGCAGTCCAGTATGTTTGTGCCCACGGTTGTTACCATCATTCCCACCTTCCTGATCATCAGCAAGATGGGCCTGGTCAACACCTATGCCGGTATTATCCTGCCCCAGATCATGAGCGCCTTCACCACCATGCTGATCATGTCCTTCTTTGTTTCCGTGCCCAATGAGCTGCTGGAAGCTGCAAGAATCGACGGCTGCGGTTATATGGGCTGCCTCTTTAAGATCATGCTCCCCAGCTCCGTTTCCGGCATCACCACCGCAGCCCTGTTCTCCTTCCTGGGTCACTGGAAGTCCTATCAGTGGCCGCTGATCGTCACCAACTCCACCAAGCTTCGCACTCTGCCCATCGGTCTGAAGTACCTGGTTCAGGAAAGCTCCAGCGAGTATCAGGTGATGATGGCCGCCGCTGTGCTGACGGTGGTGCCCGTGCTGATCGTATACTCCATCTACGAGAAGCAGCTTGTCAAGTCGATTACCCTCACGGGAATCAAATAAAAAAGCGAAAGGAAAAAATGAAGATGAAGAAACTCATTGCTCTGCTGCTGGCCCTGGTCATGGTTCTGGGTCTGGCTGCCTGCGGCGCTTCCGAACCCGAAGCTCCCGCTCCCGAAGCCCCCAAGGCTGACGCTCCCGCCGCTCCCGAGGCTGAAGCTCCCGCTGCTCCCGAGGTCGACGAGAACAACCCCCTGTACACCATGCCCACTGAGAACGTTTCTCTGCAGGTTTGGTACGCTGTTTCCGGTGTCACCGGTGAGAAGTTCGAAGCTCTGGTCAAGGAGTGGAACGCCGCTCACCCCAATGTCACCATCGAACTGTCCTACGCAGGTTCCTATGCAGATGCTGCTGAGAAGATCTCTGCTAACCTGCTGACCAACACTGCTCCCGACGTGGCTCTGATCTCCGCAGCTCCCCTGTACACCGGCGCCCGCGAAGACTGGACCATCGAGACCCTGATCGAAGATCCCGCCTTCGATAAGAACGGCATCTACGAAGGCGTTTGGAAGTATGCTCAGTTCCAGAACCGGATCTGCGCTCTGCCCTACGGCATCTCTGTTCCCGTTCTGTACTACAACAAGGACATCATTGAGGCTGCCGGCATCGACCTGGCTACCGAAGCTCCCAAGTCCTGGGACGACCTGTATGCCCTGGCTGAGCGTGCTGTCAAGGACGGCGGCGCTACCTACGGCTTCGACGTCAACGACGTGCCCTGGCTGTTCAAGAGCATGCTGAACCAGAATGGCAACTCCATCATCGACACTTCCTCCGGCTCCGTGGAACCCGTCTACAACGACGCAGCTGCTGTCGAAGTCGGCCAGTTCTGGCAGAAGCTGACTGCCAATGGTCTGATGCCCGTCGACCAGCACGGCAACGCTGACAAGTCCTTCCAGGCTGGTCAGACTGCATTCCTGGTTTCTTCCTCCGTCCGTCTGGCTCGCTGGGCCGGCAATACTGAGATTGCTGACTTCGGCTGCCTGCCCATGCCTTCCTTCGCACAGGAATCCGTCGCTCTGGGCGGCAACCACCTGGTCTGCTTCCCCAACGGCGATGATGCCAAGCTGGCTGCTGCCTGGGATCTGCTGAAGTTCCTGATGGGCGAAGAGAAGCACACCGAGTTCGCCATCGAGACCGGCTACCTGCCTATCTACGCTTCCGCTATGGAGTCTGACTACGTCAAGAACGCCATCGCTGAGGACGGCCGCCGTCAGACCGTGTATGATTACATGGCTAACTCCTGGTCCTACTGGCACTTCGACGAGATGGGCACCATGGACTCCATCCTGGGCTCCGTTATGTCCGAGATCGAGAACGGTGCTGACGTTCAGGAAGCTCTGAACGATGGTATTGATCAGCTGCTGGACGAGATGTAATCTCACCGCACTCAAAATGATCTGATTTTTGATTAACTCCCGCACAACTGGCACCGCGCAAGCGGTGCCAGTTGGTGAGTTTTTTGTTGTCTTTGGACCGATAGAAATGAGGAAAAGCATTGACTGTTTTGAAAAGCATTCTGGAGGCTCTTGCGGTTGGTGATGCTCTGGGCATGCCCACCGAATTCATGACCCAGACCGATATTGACCGGGTCTATCCGGAAATTAATGGCTTGCTGGATCCCGGCAAGTCCTATACCCATTTTGAACTGCCCTACGGCAGTGTTACCGACGATACGGAGCAGAATCTGTATCTGGCCCGGGCCTACACGGCCGCGGGTGAAATTACTGTTGAAAATTCCGCAGAGGCACTTTCCCGCTGGGTTGTGGAATGTGATGCCGTTGCGAAGAAATATATCGGACCCAGTTCCATGAAAGCCCTCAATGCCATCAAGGAAGGCGTATCTCCCATGGAGGCAGGCCGCAGCGGTACCACCAACGGCGGCATCATGCGCACTCCTTCTCTGGTGCTCTGCGCCGGCAGAGGTGACGAGGATCACCTGCTGCACTGCATCCGCATGGGCTGTATTCCCACCCACCATACCTCCCAGGCAATCTCTGCGGCGGCAGCCTACGGCTTTGCCCTCCGGGCGATTCTGGACGGCAGGGAGATTCCGGAAATTCTGGAAGCTGCGGAGCGGGGTGCCCGGCGGGCCTATGAAAGTGTGGACTATGTGGCTGCTGCCCCGGACTGCATCGCCCGGCTGAAGAAGATCCGGGAGGATCTGGAGGAGGATGCCTCCGATGAGCGGATCCGCCATCTGCTGTTCCATGTCTACGGCAACGGCCTGGAGTCCATCGATGCCTTTACCGTGGCCATGACGGTATTCCTTGCAAAGGGAAAGGATGTATTCGGCGCACTGAAGCTCTGTGCTTCCCTGGGCGGCGATACCGATACCGTAGGAGCCCTCACCGGTGCCCTCTGCGCGGCCTATGCCGGCGGCCATAACATCCCCGAAGATATTCTCCGGACCGTTATCGAGAATAATCATCTGGACCTGGAAGAGGTAGCCCGGAACATTGAAACCACATTCTGGCAGTAAAGGAGTCTGTTATGTCTTATAAAGCCTTTGAGTTTTCTCTGAAAACCGAGTATGTATTTGCAGAGAATCCCGTGGATGCGCTGAAAAATCAGCTGCAGAAGCATCAGCCGAAGAAGCCCTTCGTGCTGTGCCTGGATTTCATGACCCACATTCCCACCGAGGCATTCGGGGAAGTGCAGATTCCCTATGTGATGCGCACCGATGTGATCTCCAACCCCACCGATGTCTATGTCAATTCCTGCGCTGCAGAAGCTGCGGCAGCGGGCTGCGACTTTGTCATCGGCATCGGCGGCGGCAGCGTCATCGATTCCTGCAAGGCTGTGGCCATGCTGATCGCCAACCCCACCGAAGGTGGCATCTGGGACTATGTGAGCTTTACCAAGCAGCCGGAGAATCCGGCCCTGCCCGTGGGCCTGGTGGTCACCATCCCCTCCACCGGCAGCGAATCCAACCCCAGCGCCGTCATCAGCAATGATGCAGTCCAGGAAAAACTGATCTATACCGAGGCAACCATGCGTCCCCGGTTCTCCATCACCAGCCCCTCCCTGACCTATTCTCTGCCTGCCTATCCCGCAGCCTGCGGCATCTGCGATATCCTGTCCCATCTGCTGGAGCAGTATCTGCACAATGATACCCATGTGGATGTCAGCGACAATATGCTGCTGGGCGTCATGAAGGCGGTGGTTCAGTGGGGCCCTGTTGCCATGGAAGATCCCAAAAACTTTGATGCCAAGGCCAATCTGCTGTGGGCAAGTTATCTGGCCATGAGCCAGGTGCTGGGCGTGGGCCATGACGAAAACTGGATTTCTCACATGGTCGAGCACGGCATTTCCGCCATGTTCAATCTGGCCCACGGCGCCGGCATGACCATCGTGATGCCCGCCTATGTGGACCTGGTTACCCCCACCGATGTGTCCGGCCGTATTGCGCGGCTGTCTGCTGAGGTCTTCGGCCAGCCCGGCCGCCCTGCAGGACAGCTGATGCGTGAATTCTTCAAAAAGCTGGGTATGCCTGTGACCCTGGCGGAGGCAAACATCCATCTGACCGAAGAGCAGGTGAAGGCCTGCGCCGAGAAGGCTCTGCCCTGGGGCCCCACCGATATCACCGGCTACGAATCCTTCACTGTGGAAGCCTGCATGAAACTGCTTGAGTCTGTCCGCTAATAACGGAATCAGTCTGGCATTCAGAATAAAACCTATCAACCTACAATACATAAAAGGAGCGAATTTACCATGAATGTTATGAGCGGCAAGGAAATCAGAATGAGAAGAATCTTCAAAGATGACGGCAAGGCTGTTATCTCCGCCCTGGATATGGGCCTGTTCAACGGCACTGTTCCCGGTCTGGAAGATGTCCGTGCCATCACCAAGGCAGTTGTGGATGCCGGTGCTGACGCCATCATCTGCGGACCCGGCTGGGCCCGGGCCACTGCCGACATCTACGGCGGCAAGTGCGGTCTGATCCTGCGCGTTACCGGCGGCGTTACCAAGTATTCCCAGAATGCCCTGAACCACACCCTGACTGTTTCCGTGGAGGAAGCGGTTGCCCTGGGTGCCGATGCCATCATGACCATGGTCTTCGTGGGCGAGGAGAGCAATCCTTCCGAGCACGAGCAGATCACCCTGATGAAGGAGCTGCGCTGGGAGTGCCACAAGTACGGCATGCCCTTCTTCCCCGAGCTGCTGCACTGCAACTGGGAAGACCAGACCGATTTCGACTGGATCGATGCCTGCGCCCGTGCCGGCTTTGAGTACGGCGCCGATGCAGTGAAGATCCTGTGCTCTGCCAAGGACTTCGACAAGGTCGTTGCCCACTGCCCCGTTCCCGTTGTCATGGCCGGCGGCCCCAAGAGCGCCAGCCTGGAGGATGTGGTCCAGTACGCCATTGACTGCGGTGCCAAGGGCTGCGCCATCGGCCGCAATGTCTATGGCTCCGACGATCCCGGTGCCCGGATCAAGGCTCTGCGCAAGATCGTCCACGGTGAATAATTGAACCTACAGGAGGAAATATTCCATGAAAGCTGTTATGTACCGCGGCATCGGTCAGGTTGCCGTTGAAGAAATCGCAAAGCCCGAAATGAAGGCTGATGACTATCTGGTTAAGGTTAAGTATGCAGGCCTCTGCGGCACCGACATCAAGACCTACAAGCAGGGTCACCGCTTCTTCACCCCTCCCTGTGTCCTGGGTCATGAGTTTGCCGGCGTCATCGAGGCTGCAGGCCCCGAAGTGGATGCTTCCCTGGTCGGCAAGAAGGTCGTCGTTGCGCCCTACGCCGGCTGCGGCCACTGCGCAATGTGCACCACCGGTTTTGAGGAACTGTGCACCACCTGGCCCCGCCCCGGCACCGAAGGCGCCTTCACCGAATACTTAACCGTCAGCAAGGCTCTGTCCGAGGCTGCGATGCTGGTTCTGGATGATGAGATGGATATGAAGGTCGCCAGCCTGGCCGAGCCTTTTGCCTGCATCCTCAACTCCATGGGCAAGTCCAATGTCAAGCCCGGCCAGAATGCTCTGGTCATCGGTGCCGGCCCCATGGGTCTGCTGCACATCGAAGGATTGAAGATGGCCGGTGCAAAGAACATCATTGTTTCTGAGTTCAGCGAGACCCGCGGCGCTCTGGCTGCATCCATGGGTGCTGCCGTCATCAATCCCGGCAAGACCCCCGATGTGAAGGCCGAGGTCAAGAAGATTCTGAACGGCGAGAAGCTGGATCAGGTCTTCGTCTGCGTCGGTATTCCTTCCGTTGTTGAAGATGCCATGCTGCTGGTGGACAAGGGCGGCACGGTCAACATCTTCGGCGGCCTGAAGACCGGCTCCACCATCACCATCGACCCCAACATCATCCACTACAGCGAGGTTACCCTGGTGGGCACCTTCGGCTTCAGCTCCAAGAACTTTATGGACGCTGCAAGAGGCATTGCTGAGGGCAAGGTGGATCTGAGCAAGCTGGTTACCCATGAGTTCGCTCTGGAAGATGCCGACAAGGCATTCGAGCTGGGCGCACACCCCACTGATGACGTTGTCAAGATCGTTGTCAAGATGAGCTGATAAGCTGCCCCTGCACGAAAGAAACCTTTTGTGCAGGGGCATATTGCCTGAATTTCGCCCTCCGGGAGGACAATTATGAAATTATTGGTTTTAAGCATCGACGCCATGTTTTCTGAGGACGTGGACAAACTACGGAAGTATCCGAAGATCGCCCCCTTCCTGGAGCGGGCGCTGATCTCCAAAAATATGGCGCCCATCTATCCGGCGCTGACATACCCTTGCCATGTGTCCATCGTTTCCGGCAACACCCCGGAAAAGCACGGCGTTTTCCACAATCTGGAGTGCCAGCCCAATGCAAAATACCAGGACTGGAAATGGTACTATACCGATATCCACTGCAAGACCCTCTTTGATTATTTCCGGGAAGCCGGCTGGACCAGCGCTGCCATTTTCTGGCCCGTCAGCGCCAATGCGCCGGTGGACTATCTGGTGCCGGAGATCTGGTCCTATACCGATGATCCGGTGAACATCATCAAGGCTACCTCCGGCGGCAAGGCAGCCCACATCATTGAGCGCCACCGGGAGGATGTGGATTTTACCTCCAAATTCAAGCTGGACCGGTTTGCTAAGGACTGCGCCCTGGACATTGTGGATGAATTTGATCCCGATGTGATGTTTTTGCATCTTTCTCTGGTGGACTCCACCCGTCACGGCTTCGGCATCCGCCATGAAAAGGTGGAGGAGGCCTTTGACCAGTGTGCCCTGTGGCTTACGGAGGTGCTAGAGCATATTTCCGATAAAACCAGCCTGGATGAGCTGTCCCTGGTGATTCTGGGTGACCACGGCCATCTCAACTGCAAGGGAAGCCTGTCCGTCAACAAGCTCTTTGCCGGGCAGGGCTGGGTGGATGTGCCCTTCCCGGAAAAACGGGCCGATTGCCGGGCTTTCTGCCATGCAGCCGGTGTCTCCGCCCAGATTTATGTGAATGATGAAGCCATCCGTCCGGAAGCGGAATCGCTTTTTGAGCAGCTGAAGCAGGAAGGCTGGCTGACCGCCTGGTATACCAAGGCTGCTGCGGCAGAGCAGGGCCTCACCGGCCCCTTTGACTATGTGCTGGAAGCAGGAGAGGGATACTTCTTTGTGGATGCGGTGAAGCCGGAGTTCTTCACCCCCAGCATTGCCAAGGACGGCGGTGCGTACATCGGCAAGCACGGCCATTTCCCCGGCAGAGGCGACAAACCGCCCTTTGTGCTGTCCCATCCGGATCTGGAAGCCCGGGAAACCGCTGACCACAGCATTCTGGATATCGCCCCCACCCTCTGTAAGGTCTTCGGCCTTGCCTCCGAGGAAATGGAAGGCAGGAGCCTTCTGTAAAAACCAAATAAAAAATGGGAGGAGCCACGCGGGCTTCTCCCATTTTTTGCGGTTACATATTTTTCAGCACAGTTTCATAATCCGGAACACTGGAGATGCCGCCGGGACGGGTGGTGGACAAACCTGCGCTGGTGCAGGCAAAGCGGACCAGATCGGTCAGTTCCGCTGCGGAGAGGGTTTCGGGTGCCTTCCCCAGCTGCAGCAGCTTCCACAGGGCACTTCCGCCAAAGATATCACCTGCACCGGTGGTATCCAGGACCCGAATACCGGAAAGGCTGGGAACATGACCGGAGGCAACAGCGTTTTTGAAATAGCAGCCCCCGGCACCGCAGGTCACAAAGACCAGCTTTACATCAAAATGACGGAGAATATAATCTGCCCCTTCCGCAGCCCCCAGACCCCAGAGAAATTCCACTTCCTCATCGCTGATCTTGACCACATCGGCCCTGGACATGCCCCAGATCAGCTGGCTTCTGGCCGTTTCCGGATCCTTCCACAGGGGCTTTCTCAGGTTGGGGTCATAGGTGATCAGTTTTCCGGCGGCTCTTGCATAATCAACAGCCCGGCGGGTGGCAGAGCGGGCAGGCTCGTCGGTCATGGACAGGGAGCCGAAGTGGAAAACCTGGGCTTCGTCGATGAGCTTCAGATTCAGCTCTTCACAGGCAATGCAGGTATCGGCACCGGGTTTCCGGGAAAAGGAAAATGCCCGGTTTCCGGTTTCATCCAGAGTGACGAAGGCAAGGGTTGTGAACACATCATCGGTGATGACGATCCCTTCGGTGGAGATTCCGGCACGGTCCAGAGTGCCCAGCAGAAGCCTGCCGAAGGCATCGGAGCCAACCTTGCCCAGCATGGCGGTTTTGGCACCGAATTTGGCCAGGGCGGCCAGAAAATTGGCAGGTGCGCCGCCGGGATGGGCGGCCATGGTGGGATAACCCTCGGGATCTGTGCTGACACAGGTAAAATCAATCAGAAGCTCACCCAGCGCCACAACATCCAACATTGCAATCGACCTCTTTTCTCTTGGTTATGGTTTCAGTTTATCAGCTGAAACCTAGAAAATCAAGATGCTTCCGATTTCTCAGGCCTCAGAAAACCCGTCGCAAAAAAGGACTGGCCAAACGGTTCGGAATATGGTAGGATATATGGAAAATAAGGGCTTGCAGAAAGCCGAGGAGGATTTCCAATGAACCGAATTGCAACGATGGTGCTGAAAAATCTGCATGTGGTACCGGGTGCATTTGCGAAGCTGTGGCGTTATGCCGCAAATCCCGAAAAATATGAAGAGCTTGAGATGTGGAGCCAGATCCACTACGTTATGGACCGGGCAGTGAAGGGCGGCAACATCGATCTGAAGGTGACCGGCCTGGAGAATCTGCCGGAAAAGGATGGCTTCATGCTCTACGGCAACCACCAGGGCCTCTTTGATGTGGTGGCTATTGCCGCTACCTGGGAGCGTCCTCTGGCAGCGGTGCTGAAGAAGGAACTGGAAAATGTACCCCTGCTGAAGCAGATCCGCCTGTGCACCAATTCCTTCTGCATGGACCGGGAGGATGTGCGCCAGTCCCTGGAGGTGATCCAGAATGTGACCAGGGAAGTCCAGAAGGGCCGTAACTATCTGATTTTTCCCGAGGGAACCCGGAGCAAAAACGGCAATGTGATGGGCGAATTCCACGGCGGTTCCTTCCGCTGCGCCGTCAAGGCCAAGTGCCCCATCGTTCCCTTTGCGGTGATTGACAGCTTCAAGGTTCTGGATCAGAAGGGCAGTAAGCCGGTGACGGTGCAGCTGCACTATCTGGACCCCATTCCCTACGAAGAATTTGCCGGACTCAAGGCAACGGAAGTTGCCGCACTGGTTAAAGAGCGGATCCAGGCAGCCATCGATGCCAATACATAAAAAAGCACCGCCGGAGGTTTCTCCGGCGGTTTCTTATTTATTTCGCTGCAACATAGACTAGTCCGCAGGCATCGGGACCGATATGGGAACCGATGGCGGCACCCACCTGGATGATCCGCTCATCCGGAACGGGGATGCCCACGGCAGCCAGCTTGGCAGCCAGGGCTTCGGCCACGGACCGGTTGTTGGTGTACATCACATAGAAGGGGAAGGCAGGGTCTGCGGGTCTGGACTGGGCCTGCTTGCACAGAAGATCCATACCCTTGCGCATGCCCATGGCCTTGGCAGGAATGCCGATGCTGCCGTCGGGCTCGACGGTGATGATGGGCTTGATATTGGCCAGGGTGCCCAGCTTGTAAACGGTCTGAGAGATCCGTCCGCCCTTGTAAAGGTATTCCAGCGTGTCGATGCAGGCAAAGAGCACGATGCGGCTGCGGAGATCCTCCACACCGGCGATAATCTCTTCGGTGGTTTTTCCTTCGGCCCGGAGGCCTGCGGCATGCTCCAGAATCAAACGCTGGCCGCCGGTGGCATTCAGGGAATCCACCACATGGCAGCGGTCGGATTCGGCCAGATCCCGGGTCATGCAGGCGCTCTGATAGGTACCGCTGAGGGCGGAGGAAAGGGTGAAGTAAATGGCCTCGTCACCGGCATCCCGGGCATTTTCAAACAGATCCAGCAGGATCTGAGGGGATGCCTGGGAGGTTTTGGGAAGCTCGCCGGAATTCAGCAGAAGCTCATAAAACTGATCCTTGGTCAGATTGACATTCTCCTGATAATCCGCATCACCGAACCGGACAGACAGCGGAATGCAGGTAATATTCAGCTGTTCCAGCTCTCTGGGTTCAAAATCGGCTGCGGAATCGGTAATGAGATGTATCATGGGGTACCTCCAAAAGACAGCGGGGAAGATGGTTTCTGCGTGTAGAGTATTTTACCATTCTTGCACTAAAATTTCAATAGAAATGTTGATTTTTGAAACAAACGGAAGGGAATGGGAATATGGGGCTTTTCTTTTTTTAAAACTGTCGTATAATGGGAGTAAGAACAGGAAAAGGAGCGGGACCATGAAACGAAACAATCATTGGGTCAGTGTGTGGGGAAATGCGGTGAGTGTGGCGGAGAACCGCCCGGAGCGCTACGCAAAGGATATCACCATCCGCTACCCCATCCATGTGCCCTTCAGCGGTCATGGCCTGCGGCTGACCTTTGACAATTACTGCGGCACCGAACCGGTAACACTGCACAAGGTGACGGTGTTCTACGGCGGCAAATTCTACCCGGTATATCTGGAGCAGAAGCGGGAAATGACCATCGGAGCAGGGCAGACCGTTGTCACAGACCCGCTGGAACTGGAAATCACAGAGGGAGAAGTGCTTCAGGTCAGCTTCTATCTGGCGGATTTTACGCTGATGCGGTCTGTTGTGTATGCCTGCGGCCCCCTGTCCGAAGGACTCTACGCCAACGGCGACGAAACGGAGAATGCCCATATCCATATGGAATCCTCCCGAAAGACCCACCTTTTTTACTTCCTCAGCAATGTTTCCGTGCTGACTGATGAAAGAAACCGGGCCATCGTCTGCTACGGCGATTCCATCACCGCCCAGGACTGGCCCGATGATCTGGCCCTGCGGTGCTTCCGGGAGGGCTATCACAACACCGCCATCATCCGGCGGGCCACCTCCGGCTCCCGGATCCTGCGGGAGTATACCTGTCTGACCTATGAGTCCTACGGCCTCTCCGGCCACCGCCGGTTCCACCATGAGGTGCCCACCGACGGCGCGGACGTGGTGATCATCCAGCAGGGCATCAACGATATCATTCATCCGGTGGGCCGCCGGTCCAATGCCTTCCGGCCCATGAGCGATCTTCCGACGGTGGAGGAACTGATTGATGGCCTGAAGGGCTATATTGAAAAAGCCCGGTCCTACGGCTACCGGGTCTATGTGGGAACCCTGCTTCCCATGGGCGGCTGGCGCACCGATGCACCCTTCCGCCAGGGCATGCGCCATGCCTACAACGAGTTTATCCGCAGCACCGATCTGATCGACGGCTGCATCGACTTTGACAGGGCCCTGCGGGACCCGGAAAGGCCGGATTACTTTCTGCCGGAGTATGATTCCGGCGACCATCTGCACCCCAGCAAGGCGGGCTATGAGCGGATGGCCATGGAAATCCCGGCTGAGCTTCTGCGATAAGAGAAACAGGAAATCCCGGTGCTTTCGGCACCGGGATTTTGCATCGGAATTAACTGACCATATCGGAAAGGATCTTTGCCATCTGGGAAACGGACTTGGAAAAGCCGCTTTTATGCCAAGAAAGAACCAGCCCCATCACGCCGGCGATATAAAAAACGCTGCGCTCATAGGATTCGTCGGCCTGATCCCGGAAAAAATAGCGGAACTCATGCTCTTCCTGGACGATGTACTCCAGCATCCGTTCTGCCAGAAGCTGGCCCATGGTATTGCGGTACAGGGCATCCAGCAGCAGTGCCTTGCTTTTCCAGTAGCTGAAAAAACGCTCGTAAATAAAGCGGACGGACTGATTGTCCCGATGATCCGGCAGGTAGTAGGAGGCACCGTCGAAGATGGCATGATCCAGCAAAGCGTACAGGCAGCCTTCCTTGCTGCTGAAGTACCGGTAGAAGGATTTTCTGGAAATACCGGCCCGGTCACAGATATGGCTGATGGTGATCTGGGGGTAGCTTTCTGTCAGCATCAGCTCCTGGAGACAGCCTTCCAGCTGGCGCTGCCGGCGGACACTTTCTTCTGTTGCGCAATGTTTATACATATTTCACCATTCCGTCGATTTTGTTATATATATCATAATAGATAAAGGACCTTTTGTCAATATTACATAATAAGGTGGCGGTAAAATTTCAATTCGAGGTTACAAATTCCAGAATTTGTCCCTTGTTTAAATTTTGTTCAAAACTTATAATAGCCTTATAAATTGCGGACTTTTGGTGTAATGCAAAGTCTGCAAAATAAGAGGAGGATATTCAAATGGCAAAAACCGTTCAGCTGGATGCAAATGGCTACCGCAAATTTGGCATCCGCGACAAGCTGGCTTATGCTGCAGGCGACCTGGGCTGTAACATGAGCTTCGCCCTGAAGGGCACCGTCTCCATTTTCTGGACTCAGTACATGCAGGTCTCCCTGGAAGCTATGGCTATCCTGATGATCATCGTGCAGGTCTGGGACGCAATCAATGACCCCCTGATCGGCTCCATGGTCGACGCTGACAAGCACGTCTACAAGCGCAACAAGTTCCTGCAGTACATCTGGGTTGGCTCCATCGGCCTGATCGTTGGTGCATCCGTCATGTTCCTGCCCTTCCCCAATGCCCCCATGGTACTGAAGTACGTTCTGTTCGTGGTCGGCTACATTGCATGGGACGCATTCTACACCATCGCTAACGTTCCCTATGGCTCCGTCATGTCCCTGATCACCACCGACCCCGCTGAGCGCGCATCCCTGTCCGTGTTCCGCTCCGTCGGTTCCATGGCCGGTAACATGGTTCCTCCCATGATCCTGCCCTTCCTGATTTACGACTCCAACAACAACCTGAAGGGTAATGTTGTGTTCTGGGCTGCTCTGATCATGGGTGGCTTCGGCTTCCTGTGCTTCCAGTTCATGATCAAGAACACTGTTGTCCGTGTTGAGACTCAGGTTCAGTGCAACGAGGACGAAGGCTTCAACTTCAACGTCTTCAAGTCCTTCGGTTCCTTCTTCAAGAACCGCGCTGCCGTCGGTGCTACCCTGGCTCCCGTCGGTCAGTTCATCGGTATGTACGGCGCACAGTACGCTACCACCGCTATGTACCAGTCCTACTTCCATGCCGCTCACCTGTCCGGCATCATGGGCATGATTTCCTACATCCCCATGTTCCTGTTCATGCCCTTCGCTACCAAGATCGTCATGAAGTTTGGTAAGAAGGAATCCGTCACCGTCGGTGCAATTGTCACTCTGGTTGGCTATGCACTGCTGCTGATCGTTCCCATGCCCCCCAACACCACCGGTATGCTGATCTGGGCTGCCTGCTCCGCTCTGGCCGGTGTCGGCGGCGGTCTGTACTCCGCTATCTCCTGGTCCCTGATGGCTGACGCCATGGACTACGGCGAGTGGAAGCTGGGCGTCCGCGAAGAGGGCACCACCTACGCTCTGCACAGCTTCTTCCGTAAGCTGGCACAGGGCATCGGACCCTCTCTGGGCCTGCTGGTCGCTGGCGCTCTGGGCTTCGTGGAAGCCAACCAGGGCAACCAGACCTTCGAAGTCGCTCTGCGTATGCGTTATCAGGCTGCTGCATTCTACCTGGTTGCAGGTCTGCTGCAGTTCATCGGCCTGGCTATCGTCTACAACCTGGACAAGAAGACCATGGCTCAGATGCAGAAGGATCTGGCTGAGCGCCACGCTGCACAGAATTAATTCTGGTCTTACAGAATTAGCTGCTTTCTGAAACTGATTCCCTCCGGAGTAATCCGGAGGGAATTTTTTGGGAAAAGGGTTGGAATTGGGGAAAAAGTGTGCTATGATGTAGCTACTATTTTGTACAAGGCAGGAAAACCAATGAAAGAGTATTTTGCAAAACTGAAGTATCTGTTCAAATGGCGGGACCTGGCGTTTGCAGTTGTGCTGTTTACCCTGATCCTTACCGTTGCCTCTTGCCGGGCAGAGAATATGATCACAGTGACCTATGGTGAGGAAGCTGTTGATGTGGTGACAAACCGGTATTCCATGAATATTCCCTATGATATGATCGAGTCTGTGCAGATCGGTGATGTGGATGAGGACGATGAGATCATTAAGGGCAAGGGCGACATTGCATTGCTGACGGGCCACTGCATCAGCAAGGAGTGGGGCGAGTATTACGGTATTATTGACCGTCAGACCGACAAGTGTGTCCTCGTTTATCTGAACGACGGCCGTCTGTTCGTTTTCAGCCATCAGAGCGATGAAAAGGTGCAAAGTGACTTTGAAGCCCTTCAGAATTATCTGAACAAGTAAAAATGATCCCCTCCGGATTATCCGGAGGGGATTTTTTGTGTCACAGGAGTTATTCGCCCACAGCCTTGTTGGTCAGCAGGGTATAGGTCAGTTTTGCCATGGATGCCTTGCCCATTCTGGGCTCGCCTTCGCCGATGCGCATGACCTTTTTGCACTTGGGGCAGGCCCGCTTCCACTGGGGCAGGCCTTCGCCGTTGGGATTGCCGGTCTTAACGAAGTTCATTAGGTAGTCGACCATCAGTCCGGAGATCCGGTAATCCTTTTCCTCCCAGGGGCGCCAGCCGTTGTCCAGGGTGCCAAACCAGTACCAGAGGTCGGAAGAGTGCCAGGCGCCGTTGCCGTCGCCGGGAAGCTGCCGGTCAAAGAACCAGGCAAAGCTGGGCTTATCCTGGGCTTCGCACCAGCTGCGGCCCATGGAATAGATGATGGGAGGCATGATGTCCTCACTGGTGGAGCCGCACATATAGGGAATCTGCTTGTGCTTGCCCGCTGCCAGCAGGTCGGCACCGGCACCTACCACAAACCGGCCGTCCAGCACCGGGGAGCAGGACTGGGCACCGCCCTTGACATCCTTCTTGGTTTCCTGCCAGACCTCAAAGAGCTTGGCAGGCTCCACAGCCCGGAACTGCTCCAGGTTAGTACAGCCGCAGCGGTCCATCACGGCCTTCCAGAAGTCATAAATCTTTTCCGGAGGCTGGGGTGCCATCATCTTGTTTACACCGCCGCCGCTGGACATGACGGCCTTGGAAAACAGTCCGTCGGTCATGGGGCTCAGGCAGTGCTGCTGAACGCTCATGGCACCGGCGCTCTGACCCATGATGGTGATGGCCTCGGGGTCACCGCCGAAGGCGGCAATGTTGTCCTTGACCCACTTGATGGCGGTCATCTGGTCATAGAGGCCGTAGTTGCCGGTGAAGCCGGCCTCATCCCGGAGCTCCGGCAGGCAGATAAAGCCCATGGGTCCCAGACGGTAGTTGAGGGTCACGGCAATGACACCCTTGGTGGGCCACACGGGGCCGTCAAAGTGCTTCTCGTGGCCGCAGCCGCCGGTAAAACCGCCGCCATGGATGTACACCAGAACGGGCAGCTTGTCGCCTTCACGGGCATCGGAGGGCGTCCAGACATTCAGAAACAGGCAATCCTCGCTGTAGGTGTAGGTTTCACCCTTGCGGAACTCATAGTAGTAGAAGATCTTCTTGAGGTTCTCTTCCTCGTCATAGAAAGAGCGGGGCTGATAGGAGCAGTTGCCGTACCGGGTGGCATCATAGATGCCATCCCAGCCGGTCACCTGTTTGGGGTATTCCCAACGGCCGGCTGTGGCATAGCGGATGCCCTTGTAGGCGGCAACGCCGGGGAGACGGCCCTCACAGCCCTTCAGCGGGCCGCAGGGGGTATTTACGATATAATCCATATTGTTTACCTCGTTATGCGAAATCGGCACCCTTGCCGGGGATCAGGCCCATATCTGCCATGATCTTTCCCATGCGGCTGGTGCTCTTGTCCACAAATTCGTTCTTGCCGAAGATCCGGTAGAGCCAGTCCACACTCAGATCATGCCACTGGGCGAAGGAGGAATTCAGCACCTGGCTGCTGCCGTCGGCGGTGGTTTCGTCGGCCAGGGAGTAGCCGTGGGGGCCGTGCTGGAACATGTGCAGCTCATAGCCCAGACCCAGGCGGGAGTAGGTGTTGGCCACCAGCAGGGCACCGTAGGGGGACAGACCGTCCTCTGCCGTTGCCATCATGAAGACCGGGGGTGCATCCTTCGTGATGTAATTCTCCAGAGAGAATTCGGCGCAGTCGGCGTCGGTAACTTCCTTTTTGCCGGAGAGCAGCTTGACCATGAAATTGGACATGGGGTTATTGGGGGTGGTAACGGCGGGGTAGCCCAGGATCATGGCATTGGGCTTGTTCTCACCCTTGACGCCGGCGGCCAGAGCCAGATGACCGCCTGCGGAGAAGCCGCAGGTGGCAATTTTGTTGGGATCAATGTGCCATTCTTCCGCGTGCTCTCTCAGGTAGCCGATGACCCAGGAAACCTCCTGCAGGGGAGAAAAGCCGGCAGCATCCCAGCCCACACTGTAGCGGAGGATGAAGGCGTGGAAGCCGCGGGCAGCGTAGCGCAGAGCCACGGGCTCTGCTTCCCGGGGAGAGCAGTACAGATAGCCACCGCCGGGGCAGACCACGATGGCAGGGCGGTTCCGGTTCTGGCCCAGGGTCAGCTCACAGTCCAGAATATAGCCTTCCAGGGTTGCCTCGGGATGGCCCGGGACGTTCATATGGATCATTTTCATGGGAGCTGCTCCTTAGTGGTTCCGGTTCCAGGCAGAGGGCATCCAGGGATACTTTTCCTCATTCTCCAGGCCGTAGGCTTCCAGCTTGCGCAGCTGCTCCACCACATGGGGCATATCCATGTTGGCGACCATCTTGTTGATCAGCTCTTCACCACGGTCAGCCATGGCATTGCGGGTTTCGATATCGGGGATATCGGGGGTGGACATATGGTCGCCGTTTTCGCCGAAGCAGTAACCCACGGCAGCACTCTGGTAACCCAGGTTGAACAGATCCTGGAAGGGAGCGCAGGACTGCTTGTTGCTGTGCTGATAGCCGGTGACCAGAGGAACATCATCCAGACGGTTCATAACCTTGTAAGAGCCGACGGTGATGGCATGGAAGTCTTCCAGGAAATTGGTCAGAATCTTGGCATTCTTACCCACCTGCATCATGCAGTCCATGTACAGGGCAGGGACGCCGGTCTCATCGTAGAAGTCCCGGATCATGGGGCAGATGGTCATGTGGGCGGGGCCGTGGAAGCTGAGGTAGACCTGGCGCTTGAAGCCCAGCCGCAGCAGGCTCCGGGCGATGGCGCCAAGGTAGTCGATGCCCTGGCGGACACTGACCTGGACAGTGCCCCGGCCGGAGGCGGTGGCACCGGCATAGAAATAGGGCAGTCCGGTGAGCACCAGACCGTCGCAGGCCTCTGCCATCCGCAGGCAGTAAGCCTCGCTGATCACGGTTTCACAGTCCAGGGGGAAGCCGCCGTGCATTTCGGTGGTGCCCACGGGAATGATGATGATGTCGTTTCTTTCCAGATAATCCTGGACCTCGGAGTTCAGCATTTTGCCGAGGATACGGGTACGCATTTCCATATGTTTTCTCCTTCGTAATAATTAATGATTGCGGTTCCAGGCAGCGGGCATCCAGGGATACTTGGCCTCATTTTCCAGGCCGTACTGTTCCAGCTTGCGCAGCTGCTCCACCACATGGGGCATATTCATGGTTGCAACCAGACTGTCGATGACCTTTTCACCATTTTCCGCCATACGGTCACGGGTTTGGGCATCCGGAATATCGGGAGTGGGCGCATGATCTTGATTCTCACCGAAGCAGTAACCGACCGCCGCGCTCTGATAACCCAGTGCAAACAGATCGTCAAAGGGCGCACAGGACTGGGGGACAAGATCGGAATAACCGGTAACCAGAGGCACATCTTCAAGCCGGTTCATAACCTTGTAAGCGCCGACGAATATATCGTTCAGTCCCTCCATGCCACCCAGTGCGGAGATGTTGCCAAGAATCTTCATCACACTGTCCATGTACAGGATGGGCACACCGGTCTCATCGTAGAAATCCCGGACCATGGGGCAGATGGTCATGTGGGCGGGACCGTGGAAGGAGATATAGACCTGGCGCTTGAAGCCCAGCCGCAGCAGGCTCCGGGCAATGGCACCTAAATAGTCGATACCCTGGCGGACAGTAACCTGGACGGTGCCCCGGCCGGAAGCGGTGGCACCGGCATAGAAATAGGGCAGGCCGGTAAGGCACAGGCCGTCGCAGGCTTCTGCCATTTTAAGGGCCAGAGCTTCGGACAGGACGGTTTCACAGTCCAGCGGCAGACCGCCGTGCATTTCGGTGGTGCCCACGGGAACGATAATGATGTCATTTCTCTTCAGATAATCCTGAACCTCGCTGTTCAGCATTTTGCCGAGGATACGGGTACGCATAAAAGGGTTACTCCTTTCCTTGAAAACGAATGAGCGGCACGGCAGTGCCGTGCCGCTCGTAAAACGGTCAGATGGGATTACTCCTGAGCAGCCTTCTGAGCGGCCTTCTTGGCAGCCATTTCTGCCTTGACCTCGGGAGTGATGTTCCAGACATACTTGAATGCAGCCCAGGAACCCAGGACGAAGATACCGGGAACCAGAACGCACAGAGCCTTGATACCGGTCAGGACGGAAGCAGCCTGAACGCCGCCGGCAGCAGCGATGGTTGCGTCGTAGCCGATCCAGCCCAGAGCCAGGACAGCAGCGGAGTTACCGATGGTCTGGCCGATACGGCGGGTCAGGTTGAAGGTGCCGTAGATGGAGCCTTCGGTGCGCTTGCCGGTGAGGTACTCGTTGTAGTCGATGGCTTCACCGACCATGCCCCACTGCATCTGGATGGACATCATGCCCACGCCGGAAGCGATGGAGCTCCACAGCATATGGACCATAGCGGGAACGTCCATGACCATGTGCAGAGCGAACAGGGAGATGTACAGAACGGAGCCCATCAGCAGGCTGGCGCGGATGGTGGGAACCAGACCGAACTTCTTGGCCAGCATGGGAGCGAAAACCAGAATGGCGATCATGAAGGGCATGGAGATGACGCTGGTCAGGGACATCAGGGAGACATTGCCCAGAACGTCAGCGTACATGTAGGTGCCCAGGGTGGAGGTAACATACTGCATGGTGCAGATGCAGACACCGTGGATGCACAGAGCCAGGAAAGCACGGTTGACCTTGAAGACATTCAGAATGTCGGTGAACTTGATGTCGTCAGCCTTTGCCTCGGACTCAACCACATTGCGCTCCTCGGTCAGAGCGTAGTGGCCGTAGCAGATCACAGCACCAACCAGAGCGCAGACGGTAGCACCGATGGCATAGCCCTTGGGGTTGGAATCGCCGTACATGTTCAGGAAGATGGGGAACAGCATAGCGGGCAGCATGTTGCCGATCATACCGCCGACACCGCGGGCGGAGGACAGGGAAGCGCGCTCCTGGTCGGTGTTGGACATGGCGGACAGCAGGGAGCCCATGGGGATGTTGAACATGGTGTAGGTTGCTTCGTACAGGATCTTGCAGATGAACAGCACAACGATCATCACAGTGCCTTCAAACATGGTGGGCACAGTCCAGAAGATGATGGAAGTGATTGCCAGCATGGGGGTAGCCCGCAGCAGCCAGGGACGGAACTTGCCCTTGGGGTTGCGGTTCTTGGCGAACATCTTGTCCATCAGAGCGCCCATCATGGGGTCATTGACGGCATCCCAGATGTTCCAGATTGCCAGCAGTGCTGCCAGAACAACGGTGTTGACCTGCAGAACGTTGGTGTAGTAGCGGGTAACGAAGGAGCCCATGAGCGCGAAGGTCATGCAGCCGCCCCAGTCGCCCAGCATATAACCGATCCAATGCTTGGTAGTCAGACCGGTCTTGGGGGTTTTGACTTTAGCCATTTTGTGTTTCCTCCATTCAATTTTTGCGGATCAGAACCGTGTCCGCATTTTGCAAGTATATCTTAACAAATTATGAACGCAAATAAAATTGCAATTTTCGTAAGAAATATTGCAATTCCTGCAAAACTGTGGTACAATATGGTTGCAATTTACAAACGATGGAAGTGATAATTGTGAAAATTGACGATATGCGGAAAATGGCAAAAATGGAATTTGCCCACACGGAAGCGGAGCACCAGAGGATGCTTCAGCAGCTGGAAAAGGCAGGCTTTGATCCCAGGAATATCTACCAGGAGCTGGAAATGTCCTCCCGCTATGTCAATACCCACCGGGATACAAGCTATTCCAATACCACGGTGTCCCTGCACAGCCACAATTATATTGAACTTCTCTACTGCAGGACCTCCGCCGGTGTGGAATATCTCATCGGCTCGGACCGCTACCGGCTTCAGAAGGGGGACATTGTCTATGTGCCGCCCGGTGTGAGCCACCGGCCCATTCTGCCGGAAAAGCTGACGGTGCCCTACGAGCGGGATGTGCTTTGGATCAGCCAGGAGTTTATGGAGAATATGCTGCAGATGTTTCCGGATGACACCATGGCCCAGCGGGACCACAGTGTGCCTATCCGGACCGCCGGAACCCGGTGGGAGTTTCTGGAGGAGGTTTTCCGGGCGGGGGTCCTGGAAGAAGAGCAGAAGCGTCCCGGCTGGGA
Source organism: Oscillospiraceae bacterium (assembly GCA_015068305.1). Classification (GTDB taxonomy): domain Bacteria; phylum Bacillota; class Clostridia; order Oscillospirales; family Oscillospiraceae; genus Faecousia. The sequence continues at coordinate 43,637 of SVKV01000003.1, read as the reverse complement.
AAGCGCGGTGATGGGAAATACTCTGCTGATATTTACCTATATGAAGCGGATGTACATCGAGCGGTCGGCCGGCACCATGAAGGCGGAAAAGCCGGAGCTTCTGGACCGGATTACGGCCTACATTGAGCAGTACTACCCGGAGCATATTACCGTGGATGATCTGGCCCGGAAATTCTATGTCAGCAATTCCACCATCAGCCACCTGTTCAAGCAGAAAATGGGTGTCAGTCTGTACCGTTATATTACCCAGCGGCGGCTGATTGCGGCCAAAAGTCTGATTGCGGAGAAGGTAGCCATGGAGGAGATCGCCCACCGGGTGGGATTTGCGGACTACTCCACCTTCTACCGGGCCTTCCGGCAGGAATACGGCATTTCTCCCCGTCAGTTTTCCCAGCTGTAAAAATAACCGGCACCCGAAAGGATGCCGGTTTCTCTTATTTCAGATAGCGGATCAGCCACAAAAGCAGCATATGGGCCGGATAGAACCAGTAGCAAAGCTGCTGAAACCATTTGGCGGAATAGCCCTTCCGGCCCCGGTAGAGCCAGATAAAGATCAGCGACAGAATTGCCAGACCCTGCTGGGGAATTTCAAAGCTGCTGCCGAAAAGGGTGACCGGAAAAACCAACCCCTTGAGCATTTCAAAATTGATATAGTACATACCGACTGCCTGCAGCAGACGGCACAGAACTGTATCGCCCCGGAAGAAGTAAAATACCAGAATCATCAGCACACCGGCAGCATTGTAGTCGGAAAAGGTGACGATACCCAAAAGTCCGCCCAAGAATACGGTGCCCACCCGGGTAAGGGCAGAAGCAAGGGGTTTTGATTTTTTGGCTTTCTCATTGAGGTGGATCATACCCAAACCGATCAGCAGCGTCCAGATTACGTTCTGATGGAAGGGATAGACAACAGAACTGCTGTACATCAGATTGAAGGGAATCTCTGAAATGACAGCAAAGAGCAGAAGCCGGAGGGCATACTTTTTAAGATTCCGGGTATGAAAATACCCTTCCACCAGCATGAAGGCAAAAATGGGGAAGGCAAGCCGCCCAAGACAGGTCAGCCAGTCATTTCCGGGAACGATCGTTGCCCAGAGATGGTCGCAGAGCATCAGCGCCATGGCCAGGACATGAAGCCCGGCGGAGGAAATGTCAAATTTCAGTTTCTTCACGGGATCACCTGCTTTCTGTGGTTAGTGTACCACAGGCGCAGAAAATATGCAAGAAAAGTGCCCCTCCGGAATCCCGGAGGGGCACTGATATTTGGGGACAGAATGCTGTCTGCCGCTTACTTGAAGTACTTGACGGCAGCCTCGAACATCCGGATGTCGTATTCACCGGGAACGTTCTTGTACAGGCCCTTTGCGATACGCTCGCTGTGGCCCATCTTGCCGAAGACACGGCCGTCGGGGCTGGTGATGCCTTCGATGGCGCACAGGGAGCCGTTGGGGTTGAAGTTGATATCACCGGTGGCCTTGCCGTTCAGATCCACATACTGGGTGGCGATCTGACCATTGGCAGCCAGCTGAGCAATCAGCTCGGGGGAAGCCAGGAACTTGCCTTCGCCATGGGAGATGGGCACGTTGACGATGTCGCCCACGTTCATCAGACTCAGCCAGGGAGACTTGGTGGAAGCGATACGGGTATGGACGATGCGGCTCTGGTGACGGGCGATGTTATTGAAGGTCAGGGTGGGGCAGGTCTCATCGGTGTCGATGATCTTGCCGTAGGGCACCAGACCCAGCTTCACCAGTGCCTGGAAGCCGTTGCAGATGCCGCACATCAGACCGTCCCGGTTGTCCAGCAGCTCGGTGACGGCTTCCTTGACCGCAGCATTGCGGAAGAAAGCAGTGATGAACTTGGCGGAGCCGTCGGGCTCGTCGCCGCCGGAGAAGCCGCCGGGGATGAAGATCATCTGGCTCTCCTTGACCTTGCCGGAGAATTCTTCCACACTCTTGGCAACAGCATCGGCGGTGAGGTTGCGGATCACGAAGATCTCGGGCTCAGCACCGGCACGTTCCACAGCCCGGGCGGAGTCAAACTCACAGTTGGTGCCGGGGAAGACGGGAATCAGAACCTTGGGCTTGGCAACCTTCACGGCAGGAGCCAGGCTGGACTTGCCTTCGAAGGAGAAGGTGGGGATCTCTTCCTCGTTCTCTCTTGCGTGGACAGGATAGACATCCTCCAGAACGGCAGCATGCAGTGCATACAGTTCGTCAATGGAAGCACAGTCGCTGACCAGGTCAATGACGGGCTCGGCAGTGGTGACACCGAGCTTCATAACACCGGGGATCTCCACATCCTCGGAAAGCTCAGCAACCAGGAAGCCATACAGGCCCAGATGCCAGTTTTCGCCCTGATCGGCGTCAGCCTTGAAGCCGATGTGGTTGCCGAAGGACATCTTCATGACAGCTTCGCCGATACCCCGTTCCACAGCCCAGGCGGCATGGACCTTGCCGGCCTTATGGAGCGCATGGAATGCTTCCCAGGTTGCCTTCAGGCTCTCAGCAGTTTCGTCAGCGGCACCGAAGAGGTAAACGGGATGGTCAGCGCCCTTGAACTCGGGGCTCAGAACATCGTTCTTGTTGATGGGAGCGATGGCGAAGGAGATGACCGTGGGAGGAACATCCTTATCCAGGAAGGTGCCGGACATGGAGTCCTTGCCGCCGATGGCAGCGGCACCCAGTTCCAGCTGGGCATCCAGAGCGCCCAGCAGGGCGGCAAAGGGCTTGCCCCAGCGCTGAGGCTCGGTCTTCAGCTTCTCAAAGAACTCCTGCAGGGTCAGGTAGGCCTGCTTGTAGTCACAGCCGGCAGCCACCAGCTTGGCAACGGAATTGTAGATGGATGCATGGGCACCGGTGTAGGGATCAATGGACAGATGGTCGGGATCGCAGCCCCAGCTGAAGACGCTGGCGGCATCGGTTTCCTGACCGGGGAGCATGGGCAGCACAGCTGCCATGGACTGCGTGGGAGTCAGCTGCTTCTTACCGCCGTAGGGCATCACAACGCTGCCTGCGCCGATGGTGGAGTCGAAGCGTTCCACCAGGCCTCTCTGGCTGGCGGTCTTCAGATCGGAAGCCATCTGCCGCAGATTGCCGAACAGAGGCTTGCTCAGCTGGGACAGATCCTTGGGGGTGACCTCCACCTGGGTGTGCTTGACAGCACCGTTGGTATCCAGGAAAGCACGGCTCAGGTTAGCGATGGTCTGACCCTTCCAGTGCATGACCATCCGCTCTTCCTCGGTGACCACGGCGACCCGGTAGGCTTCCAGGTTCTCAGCTTCAGCTGCAGCGATGAACTTGTCGGCATCTTCAGCAGCGACCACAACGGCCATACGCTCCTGGGACTCGGAGATGGCGATCTCGGTGCCGTCCAGGCCTTCGTACTTCTTGCGGACGGCGTCCAGATCGATTTGCAGGCCGGGAGCCAGCTCACCGATGGCAACGGAAACACCGCCGGCACCGAAGTCATTGCAGCGCTTGATCAGACGGGTGACTTCGGGATTCCGGAACAGACGCTGGATTTTGCGCTCCTCGGGGGCGTTGCCCTTCTGGACTTCGGAAGCCATGGTGGTAAGACTCTTCATGTTGTGGCTCTTGGAGGAGCCGGTGGCGCCGCCGATGCCGTCACGGCCGGTACGGCCGCCCAGCAGGACGATCACATCACCGGGAGCGGGACGTTCCCGGCGGACATTGTAGGCAGGCGCAGCAGCAACCACAGCGCCGCACTCCAGACGTTTTGCAACGTAGCCGTCGTGGTACATTTCGGAAACATGGCCGGTGGCCAGACCGATCTGGTTGCCGTAGGAGGAGTAGCCGGCTGCTGCGGTCTGGCAGATCTTTCTCTGAGGCAGCTTGCCGGGGATGGTCTCGGAGATGGCCTTTCTAGGGTCGGCAGCACCGGTGATGCGCATGGCCTGGTGGACATAGGCACGGCCGGACAGGGGGTCACGGATGCAGCCGCCGATGCAGGTGGCGGCACCGCCGAAGGGCTCGATCTCGGTGGGGTGGTTGTGGGTTTCGTTCTTGAACATCAGCAGCCAGTCCTGGTCCTCGCCGTTAACGGTGGCGGTGACATGGATGGAGCAGGCGTTGATTTCCTCGGACTCGTCCAGTTCGGGAAGCATTCCGCGCTTTTTCAGGGTCTTGGTACCGATGGTAGCGATGTCCATCAGCGTCTGGGGACGCTTGGCAGCCTTTTCTTCACCGTAAACTTCCACACGGGCAGCCAGGTAGCGGTCATAAGCTTCCTGAACAGCGGGATCGTCAATGCGGACATTGTCGATGTGGGTGGAGAAGGTGGTATGACGGCAGTGGTCGGACCAATAGGTATCGACCACACGGATCTCGGTGATGGTGGGATCCCGCTTTTCTTCATCACGGAAGTAAGCCTGCAGGAATTTCAGATCGTCCAGGTCCATAGCCAGACCCTTCTCATCCAGCAGGTTTGCCAGGGCTGCTTCATCCATGGTGATGAAGCCTTCGATGGTGGCAACGGTCTGGGGAGCGGCATACTCAATGGCCAGGGTCTCGGGCTTCGTAAGCTCTGCTTCCCGGCTTTCCACGGCGTTGATCACATGCTTCTTGAAAGCAGCGATGTCTGCATCGGTAAGGCTGCCGTAGAGGGCGTAGACCTTGGCGGTGCGGATCAGAGGACGCTCGCCCTGGGAGATGATCTGGATGCACTGGGCAGCGGAGTCAGCCCGCTGGTCGTACTGACCGGGCAGGGCTTCCACAGCGAAAACGTAGGCACCGGGCAGGTCGATCTCGGTCCGGGCAACGTCCAGCTGGGGCTCGGAGAAAACAGTCTGAACGGCGTAATCAAACAGCTCAGCGGTGATGTTTTCTGCATCATAGCGGTTAAAGAGGCGGATGTTCTCCAGCGCGGAGATGCCCAGCAGATTCTTGGCTTCGCTGAGCAGGCCACGGGCTTCGTTATCCAGACCCTTCTTCTTTTCAACAAAAATACGATAAACCACGGATATTTCCTCCTTATTTCAGAGCCTGCAGAGCCCGCTGGCCGATATCGCTTCTGCAGTAGGAATTCTCGAACTTGACACCCTGGGCGATCCGGTAGGCTTCCCGGATGGCCTCCTCCAGGGAATCGGCAATGGCAGTGGTGCCGGTGACGCGGCCGCCGGAGGTGACCAGCTTGCCGTTGTCAATTTTGGCACCGGCGACGAAGGTAGCCTTCTCGGCTTCTTCGGTGAAGGTGATCTCAAAGCCCTTCTTGTAGGAAGAAGGATAGCCGGCGGATGCCAGAATCAGGCAGCAGGCATGTTTGTCTGCAAACTTGACCTCGGTTTCGGCCAGAGTGCCGTTGGTACAGGCCTTCATCACGGTCAGCAGGTCGCTTTCCAGCAGCGGCAGGACAACCTGGGTTTCGGGATCGCCGAAGCGGCAGTTGTACTCGATGACCTTGGGGCCATTGGGAGTCAGCATCAGACCGAAGTACAGACAGCCCTTGAAGGTCCGGCCCTCTGCATTCATGGCAGCGATGGTGGGCAGGAAGATGGTGTTCATGCACTCGTCTGCGATGTCAGCAGTGTAGTAGGGGTTAGGCGCGATGGTGCCCATGCCGCCGGTGTTGAGGCCGGTATCATTGTCGCCGGCCCGCTTGTGGTCCATGGAGGAGACCATGGACTTGACCGCCTTGCCGTCGGTGAAGGCCAGAACGGAAACTTCGGGACCGGTGAGGAATTCTTCGATGACGATGTGGTCGCCGGACTTGCCGAAGACCTTGTCCTCCATCATGGACTTGACTGCCTGCTTGGCTTCCTCACAGGTCTGTGCGATGATGACACCCTTGCCCAGGGCCAGGCCGTCGGCCTTGATGACGGTGGGGATGGGAGCGGTTTCCAGATAGGAAAGGGCGGCTTCCATATTGTCGAAAACTTCGTAGGCAGCGGTAGGAATGCCGTACTTCTTCATCAGATTCTTGGAGAAGACCTTGCTGCCTTCGATGATGGCGGCATTTGCCTTGGGGCCGAAGCAGGGGATGCCCTTTTCATTCAGCGCATCCACACAGCCCAGAACCAGGGGATCATCGGGGGCCACAACGGCATAATCAATGGCGTTTTCCACGGCGAAGGCCACAATCTTGTCAATTTCGGTAGCGCCGATGGCGACACAGGTGGCATCCTTTGCGATGCCGCCGTTGCCGGGTGCGGCGAAGATTTCGGTAATTTCAGGATTCTTTTTCAAACTCTTGATGATGGCATGCTCACGGCCGCCACCACCAACAACCAGGATTTTCATAGGGATCTGCCTCCTAAAATAATCAATTTTGGGGGTTTCCAAAACGCACCGACAGGGGGCAGCCCAAATGGGCCGTCCCCTGGGAATAATTCTTAGTGGTGGAACAGGCGCATGCCGGTGAAGGCCATGGCGATGCCGTTCTTGTTGCACTCTTCGATGACCAGGTCGTCGCGGATGGAGCCGCCGGGCTGTGCAATGTACTTAACGCCGGAAGCAACGCCGCGCTTGACGGAGTCGGGGAAGGGGAAGAAAGCATCGGAGCCCAGGGAAACAGCATCACGGGAATCCAGCCATGCACGCTTCTCTTCAGCAGTCAGAGGCTCGGGACGCTCGGTGAAGTAGTTCTGCCAGATGCCCTCAGCGCAGACATCCTCTTCATTGCCGTTGATGTAGCCGTCGATGACGTTGTCGCGGCCGGGACGGCCCAGATCGGCCCGGAAGGGCAGGTTCAGGGTCTTGGGATGCTGACGCAGGAACCAGGTATCGGCCTTGCCGCCGGCAAGTCTGACACAGTGGACTCTGGACTGCTGACCGGCACCGACACCGATAGCCTGGCCGTCGTAAGCAAAGCAGACGGAGTTGGACTGGGTGTACTTCAGGGTGATCAGAGAGATGATCAGATCGATTTTGGCATCCTCGGGCAGTTCCTTGGCATCGGTGACGATGTTCTGCAGCAGATGCTCGCCGATCTTAATGTTGTTGCGGCCCTGCTCGAAGGTGATGCCGAAAATCTGCTTGTGTTCCTGCTCAGCGGGGACATAGTTGGGGTCAATCTTGACCACGTTGTAGCCGCCCTTGCGCTTGGTTTTCAGAATGGCCAGAGCTTCCTCGGTGTAGCCGGGGGCGATGACACCGTCGGAAACTTCCTTGGCGATCATGGAAGCGGTCATGGCGTCGCACTCGTCGGACAGGGCAACCCAGTCGCCGAAGGAGCACAGACGGTCGGCACCGCGGGCACGGGCATAGGCGCAGGCCAGGGGATTCTCGTCCAGGCCTTCAATGTCGTCAACGAAGCAGGCCTTCTTCAGATCAGCGGACAGGGGCTTGCCCACAGCGGCGCAGGTGGGGGAAACATGCTTGAAGGAGGTGGCGCAGGCCATGCCGGTGGCTTCCTTCAGCTCCTTGACCAGCTGCCAGGAGTTCAGCGCATCCATAAAGTTGATGTAGCCGGGACGGCCGTTCAAAATCTCAAAGGGCAGGTCGCTGCCGTCGTGCATGGACAGGGAAGCGGGCTTCTGGTTGGGATTGCAGCCGTACTTCAGTTCAAAGTTCTTCATTTCAGTCAGTTCTCCTTTATTACTGGTGCTTGTTGATCATTCTCTGCTCATAGTCACCGGTTGCAATGTCGGTGTAACGGACAAACAGAGAAATCTTATTGTTCTCATCCAGATTGTTCCACAGTTCCTCGGTGAAATCATCGATGTCCGCGGGGATGGAAACACGCTCGGGCTCACCCTGGAAGGTGGGGATCACGGGGTTGCCGTCACAGACATAGGTGTGCAGGAAATGACCCAGGCCGGCAGTAGCGGGGTACTCCCAGAAGAAGCGGGAGCAGGCGTTGCCTTCGGGATCGGCAGCCTTCAGAATGGACATCTTGTAGGAGCCGTCGTTTGCCTGGATGCCGGAGATACGGGGGGTCCAGTTGGGGCCGTCATCCTCAAACTGACGGGTCCGGAGCGCGGCTTCCCAGCTTTCGCCCTTTGCCAGATATTCCCAGATGGTATCGGTCTGGTCACCGTTGGTGACGATCAGACCGCGGCCGATCTCACGGACGGGGTGGTAGATGATCAGGTGGGGATCCTTCATCAGGGCAGGATCGTGAGCCTCGGTGCGGATGCCGTCGGGCTCCAGGCAGAAGACGCGGTTGCGGGAGTTGACGGAGCGGCCCATGATGAAGTAGGCAGCAACAGCGGTCTTACCGTCGGGAGTGATGCCGAGGACGATGCCGCGGCCGGGGTAGGTATTGCCGTCCAGACGCTCGGCCATGGACTTGATTTCGTAGACGTTCATAGTTTTATTCCTCCATAGATGCGCAGACCATTTCAGCGGCCTGGGGCAGCAGGATCCATTCGGCCTGCTCCATCACACGTTTTTGCAGAATTTCGGGGGTGTCGCCTTCTTCAATGTAAACAGCCTTCTGGGCGATGATCTCACCGCCGTCGGGAATCTCGTTGACGAAGTGAACGGTGGCACCGGTGACCTTCACACCGTAGTCCAGAGCGGCTCTGTGGACCCGCAGTCCGTAGAAGCCCTCACCGCAGAAGGAGGGAATCAGGCTGGGATGGACATTGATGATCCGCTTGGGCCAGCGGGATGTGAACTTCCCGGACAGGATGCACATGAAGCCTGCCAGAATAATGAGGTCGGTGCCGTTGCGCTCCAGAACTGCCTGGATCTGAGCCTCAAAGGCTTCCTGGGAGCCGCATTCCTTCTTGGAGATAACGGCGCCGGGGATGCCGTTGAGCCGGGCACGCTCCAGGGCATAGGCATTGGGGTTATTGGAGATGACCAGAGAAATCTCGCCGTGGGGGATCTTGCCTGCATTTTCTGCGTCGATCAGGGCCTGCAGGTTGGTGCCGCCGCCGGAAACCAGAACCGCGATTCTCTTTTTCATTACAGGATCACCTTTTCTTCGCCTTCGATGATTTCACCGATGACGTAAGCATCGATGCCGTTTTCCTTCAGAACAGCCAGAGCGGTTTCCACCTCAGCGGCGGGAACCACGATGCTCATGCCAACGCCCATGTTGTAGGTGTTGTACATGTCGCGCTCGGGAATGTTGCCCCACTTGGCGATGCAGTCGAAGATGGGCAGGACCTTGATGGCGCTCTTGTCGATCTTTGCACACAGACCGTCGGGGATGGAACGGGGAATGTTTTCGTAGAAGCCGCCGCCGGTGATGTGGGAGATGCCCTTCACATCCACCTTCTCCAGCAGAGCCAGAACGGGCTTGACGTAGATCTTGGTGGGAACCAGCAGAGCCTCGGCAATGGACTTGCCGCCCAGCTCTTCCCGGGCTACGTACAGCTCGGGATTGTTGTTGTCGATGTCGAAGACCTTACGGCACAGAGAGAAGCCGTTGGAGTGGATGCCGGTGGAGGGCAGAGCGATGACCACGTCGCCGACAGCCATGCGGGTGTTGTCGATGATCTTCTTCTTGTCCACGATGCCAACAGCGAAGCCGGCCAGATCGTAGTCTTCCACGGGCATCATGCCGGGATGCTCGGCAGTTTCGCCGCCGATGAGGGCAGCACCGGACTGAACGCAGCCTTCTGCCACGCCGCCGACGATCTCGGCGATCTTTTCGGGGATGTTCTTGCCGCAGGCGATGTAGTCCAGGAAGAACAGGGGCTTTGCGCCGCAGCAGATGATATCGTTGACACACATGGCAACGGCATCGATGCCGATGGTGTCGTGCTTATCCATCAGAATGGCCAGCTTGACCTTGGTGCCGCAGCCGTCGGTACCGGAGACCAGAACAGGCTCCTCGTAGCCGGCAACAGGCAGGCCGAAGCAGCCGCCGAAGCCGCCCACATCGTCCAGGCAGCCTTCGTTGCGGGTACGGGCCACGTGCTTCTTCATCAGTTCCACGGCCCGGTAGCCGGCGGTGATGTCAACACCGGCAGCAGCATAACTGGCGGAATAGGAATTCTTGTGATCCATAGTATTCAAGCTCCTTTTTCAGAAGTAGTAATTACTCAAATAATTCTGCATTTTGCATTTATTCCTTGCCGGTCCAGCAGTAGGTGCAGACCTGATCCCTGGGAAGACCGATGGCCTCCAGCAGACCCTCCAGGCTCTGATAGCCCAGGGAGTCAAAGCCCATTTCCTCACAGATGGACTTTAAGAGGCACTTGCCCCGGCAGGTGGAGCCGTCGGCATATTCTTCGATATGCTTCTGGCCTTCGTCGCCTTCCAGCTCCTGAATCTTCTTCCGGGCCAGCAGATCCATGTCGGAATTGCCCCGGGAGAAATTCAGATATTTGCAGCTGTACATGATGGGCGGGCAGGCGGAGCGCATATGCACTTCTTTGGCGCCGGACTTGTACAGGAAATCCACAGTTTCCCGCAGCTGGGTTCCCCGGACGATGGAGTCGTCCACCAGCAGCAGCTTTTTGCCCTCGATCAGCTCGGGAACGGGGATCTGCTTCATTTCTGCGATGAGGTTGCGCATTTCCTGGTTGCTGGGGGTAAAGGAACGGGCCCAGGTGGGGGTGTACTTGACGAAGGGACGGGCAAAGGGCTTGTGGGAATTATTGGCATAGCCGATGGCGTGGGGAACACCGGAATCGGGAACGCCGGCCACATAGTCCACATCCGGGAAGGTGCCGTTTGCAAGCTCATCCCGGGCCATGATCTCGCCGTTGCGGCAGCGCATGACTTCCACGTTCCGGCCTTCGTAGTTGGAGTTGGGGTAACCGTAGTAGGTCCACAGGAAGGCGCAGATCTTCATATTCTCTCCGGGAGCTGCCAGCTGCTCGATGCCTTCTGCGGTGACCTTTACGATCTCGTTGGGGCCCAGGTTATAGCAGGGAGTATAGCCCAGTTTCTGACAGGCGAAGGACTCCATGGAGACGCAGTGACCGTCGTCGTTTTTGCCCAGAACGATGGGCAGTCTGCCGAATTCGTCACGGGCGGCGATGATGTGGTCCCGGAACATCAGCAAGATGGTGCAGGAACCTTTGATCTTGCGCCGGGCATAACGGATGCCGTCGACGATGGTGCCCTGACGGTTGATCAGAGCCGCGATCAGCTCATTGTTGTTGACCTTGCCGTTGGACATGGCCATAAAGTAATGGCCGGGCTGGTCAAAGGTCTCTGCCACCAGATCCTCGGCATTGTTGATGATGCCGACGGTTGCGATGGCATACATGCCCAGATGGGAGCGGACCAGCAGGGGCTGGGGATCGGTATCGGAGATACATCCCATACCCACGGTGCCGCCCATTTTGTTCAGATCGTTTTCGAATTTGGTACGGAAGGGGGTGTTCTCAATATTGTGGATCTGGCGCTGGAAGCCAGCCTGTGCATCCCAGAATGCCATACCGCCCCGTTTGGTGCCCAGGTGGGAGTGATAGTCCGTACCGAAAAATACGTCATATTTGCAGTTTTTACGGGACACAGCCCCAAAAAAACCACCCATATTTCAGTTCCTCCTTTAGGAATAATAGGGGTTATAAAACGCGAAAGCAGGGGGCGGCCTTATGGCCGCTCCCTACATTGAATGAGGATTAAGCGAAGAACAGCTTGTTCAGGGTCATGGGATCGATGTACTGGCCGTCCTTGTAGACGCGCATGTTGCCGGAAGCAACCTCGTCGATCAGAATGACCTTGCCGTTGGGATCGTAGCCGAACTCGAACTTGATGTCGTACAGCTCCAGACCCTTTTCTGCCAGATCGTCAGCAACGATCTTGGTGATGGCCTGGGTCTGAGCCTTCAGGGAGTCATACTGCTCGGCAGTCATGACACCCAGATCCACCAGGCCGTCCTTGGTCACCAGGGGATCACCCAGAGCATCGTTCTTGAAGGTGGTCTCCACATAGTAGGGCAGGTCCTGACCCTCGGTGCAGTACTGGTTGTAGCGGCGGAAGAAGGAGCCGACAGCCTTGCGGCGGCAGATGACTTCCAGACCGTGGCCGAATGCCTTGCAGGGAAGAACTTCCATGGTGGTCTTTGCCAGGTCGGCGGAAACATAGTGGGTGGGGATGCCGGCGGCGTTGATCTTCTCAAAGTAATAGATGGACATGCGCAGGTTCACATCGCCCACGCCTTCGATGGTCAGACCGACGGAATTTTCGCCGGGATCGAACACACCGTCCTTGCCGGTGCAGTCGTCCTTGAACAGCAGCTCATAGTTGCCGCTTTCCAGGGCATAAACGTTCTTGGTCTTACCGGTGTAAACAAGCTTCTTTTCCATAGTATTGAATTCTCCTTTGATTTCAGAAAATGAAATTACAGTCTTTCCATAACGCCGGCATCCTTTTCGAGGACGACCTTGGCGTCGGCGATGCGCTTGGCATCCAGCTTTGCGGCGATATCTTCATCGGAAACCGCCAGAATCTGGGCAGCCAGCAGCGCGGCGTTGGCGCCGCCATTGACGGCGACGGTAGCCACGGGGATACCGGTGGGCATCTGAACGGTGGCAAGCAGAGCATCCAGTCCGTCCATCATGCCGCCCTTGCAGGGAATGCCGATGACGGGCAGGGTGGTGTTTGCGGCAATGGCACCGGCCAGATGGGCGGCCATGCCTGCTGCGCAGATGAGAGCGCCAAAGCCGTTGGCTCTTGCATTCACCGCAAAATCACGGGCTTCCACGGGGGTGCGGTGGGCGGAGTAAATGTGGACTTCAAAGGGGATTTCCAGAGAAGTCAGCATATCCGTTGCCTTCTTGATGATGGGAAGATCGGAATCGCTTCCCATGATGATTCCAACTTTTTTCATGTTACCTCCTATAGACAACAAAAAAAGGGTGCACTCGACCCATGATTCAGGTCAAATGCGCCCAGACGGTCGGCAGGTATTCTGCACGCATCGGTTCCCTGGTGGTGCTCCACCATTTTTCCGTCAGTATCCGATGCAGCTATTCACTTCGTCTGGACCGCCCGAAACCTGACAGGCCGGCTTTTTCGACAAGTGAATTGTATCACGACTGGAAATGAGTGTCAAGAAAAGTCGAAGCAGGAAATGCATTTTATCTCTTTTTTCTACTGTTTGGCCAGTGAAAGGGTGAGTTTTTGTGTAAGTTTACAGTTGGGGAAATTGACGGAAAAAGGCCGCGTGCAGATTCCTTGACAAGCGGTACCAAATTTGTCTGAGCGCACACCGGACGTTGACTTTTGGCGGAAAAAATTGTATGATAAACAGGTAGTAAAATTGGAGGTAATGAAGATGCATCCTCTTGTTTTTCAAACGGATTTCGGCCTGGCGGACGGCGCGGTCAGCGCCATGTACGGCGTTGCCTACTGCGTGGATCCGGGTCTTCGCATCCACGATCTGACCCACGATATCCGGCCCTACAACATCTGGGAAGCCAGCTACCGTCTGATCCAGACCATCAACTACTGGCCTGCCGGCACGGTGTTTGTTTCCGTGGTGGATCCCGGCGTGGGCTCCGACCGGAAGAGCGTGGTGATCAAAACCGGCAGCGGCCGCTATATCGTCACACCCGACAACGGAACGCTGACCCATGTGCTCCGGCTGGAGGGCATTGCCGAGGCCAGAATTATCGATGAACATATCAACCGGCTGCCGGATTCCGGCGAGTGCTATACCTTCCACGGCCGGGATGTTTACGCCTATACCGGTGCCCGGCTGGCTGCGGGGATCATCGGTTTTGAGGGCGTTGGACCTGAGATTCCGGTGGAGGAACTGGTAAGACTTCCCATCGTGGAGCCCTATCTGGATGAAAAGGGCGTTCACGGCACCATTGATGTGCTGGATATCCGTTTCGGCAGCCTCTGGACCAATATCCCCCGGAAGCTGTTTCTGGAAACCGGCGTGGAGTACGGCGACCGGGTCAGCATCACCATTGAACATGACCATCAGACGGTTTACCGCAACATCATCCAGTATGCAAAAAGCTTTGCCGATGTCTATGTGGGCGAAGCGCTGGCCTATGTGAACAGCCTGGACTGCCTGGCCCTTGCCATTAACCAGGGCTCCTTTGCCCGGGCCTACAACATCGGCACCGGCAATGCCTGGCGCATTACCGTGGCACCCTTTAAAGGTTATTTTTGAGTGTCAAACTCTGAAATAAGAAGAGAAACGAAAGGAGTTTTCCAAATGAAGAAGTTTTCCGTCAAAACCATCGTTGCCATCGGCATCGGCGCTGCCCTGTTCTTTGTCCTGGGCCGCTTCGTCTCCATTCCCAGCCCCATTCCCAACACCAACATCACCACCCAGTACGGTCTGCTGGCATTCCTGTCCGTGGTCTACGGCCCCGTTGCAGGTGCTCTGATCGGCCTGATCGGCCATGCTCTGATCGACTTCAGCTACGGCTGGGGCATCTGGTGGAGCTGGGTCATCGCTTCCGCTGTCTTCGGTCTGCTGATGGGCGTTTCCACCAAGGCTCTGAAGCTGGAAGAGGGCGAAATCGGCAAGAAGGGTCTCATCAAGTTCAACATCGCCCAGGTCGTTGCCCATGCCATCTCCTGGATCATTGTTGCAAACGTTCTGGACGTTCTGATGTACTCCGAGCCCCTGGACAAGATCTTTGCTCAGAGCCTGTTTGCCACCCTGGGCAATTCCCTGTCCTCCATCATTGTCGGCAGCCTTCTGTGCGTTGCTTACGCAGCCACCAAGACCAAGGCCGGCTCCCTGACCAAGGAATAATTCGAAGCAATAACAAAGGCAGGCGCTTTGCCTGCCTTTGTTTATAGGGAGGTTTCTTCCGTTGGAAATGAAAAACGTCATCTCTTTTGAAAACTTCGGTTTTCAGTATACAGCCCAGGCAGAGCCCACGCTGTATGACATCAATCTGAATATCGCCAAGGGTGAAAAGGTTCTGATCGCGGGCCCCTCCGGCTGCGGCAAGTCCACCCTTGCCCACTGCATCAACGGCCTGATCCCCAATTCCTACCCCGGCAAAACCACGGGCAAGCTGACAGTCTGCGGCAAAAATGCCCTGGAGCTGGATCTTTTCGGCCTGTCCAAAATGGTGGGCACCGTGCTGCAGGATTCCGACGGCCAGTTCATCGGACTGACCGTGGCGGAGGACATTGCCTTCGCCCTGGAAAATGACTGTATCCCCACCGCTGAAATGCACAGCCATGTGGAGAAAATTGCGGAGCTGGTGGATGTGAAGCAGGTGCTTTCCCATGCACCCCACGAAATCTCCGGCGGACAGAAGCAGCGAGTCGGTCTCGGCGGTGTGATGGTCAATGAGGTGGATATTCTGCTCTTTGACGAGCCCCTGGCCAACCTGGACCCTGCCACCGGCAAGCAGGCCATTGTCCTCATTGACGAGATCCAGAAGCGCACCGGCTGCGCGGTGATCATCATCGAGCACCGGGTGGAGGATGTGCTCTACCGGAGTGTGGACCGGATCGTGGTGATGGGAGACGGCCGGATCCGCTACGACGGTGATCCGGACACCCTTCTTTGCAGCGGACTGCTTCAGGAAATGGGCATCCGGGAGCCCCTGTATGTAACGGCGCTGAAATATGCCGGCGTGGAACTCACCGCTGACATGCGGCCCTCGTATCTTCCCGAACTGAAGCTCTCTGACGATCAGAAACTGGCGGTGAGAAACTGGTTTGAATCCCAGCCCGCCGCCCGGGAGCCCGAAGAACGGGACGTGCTTCTGCGGGCAGAGAATATCGACTTTACCTATGATGGGGGCCACCATGCCCTCCGGGGCATCAGCTGTGCCATCCGCAAGGGCGAGATGCTCTCCATTGTGGGCACCAACGGTGCCGGCAAATCCACCTTCTCCAAGGTGGTCTGCGGCTTTGAAAAGCCCCAGAGCGGCACTCTGGAGCTGAGCGGCACCGATCTGCAGAATCTTTCCATCAAGGAGCGGGCTGATCACATCGGCTATGTGATGCAGAACCCCAACCAGATGATCTCCAAAACAAAAATCTTTGATGAAGTTGCATTGGGCCTGCGAAACCGGGGCGTACCCGAAGAGGAAATCCGCCCCGCAGTGGAGGAGACCTTAAAAATCTGCGGCCTGTATCCCTTCCGGAACTGGCCTGTTTCCGCCCTCAGCTACGGCCAGAAGAAGCGGGTCACCATTGCCTCCATTCTGGCGCTGAAGCCGGAGATGATCCTCCTGGACGAGCCCACCGCCGGCCAGGATCTGAAGCATTATACGGAAATCATGGATTTTCTCAGCGAACTGAACGCGCAGGGCGTCACCGTGGTGCTGATTACCCACGATATGCATCTGATGCTGGAGTATACCCCCCGGGCCATCGTCTTTAACGCAGGCCGGGTCATTGCGGACAAATCTGCTGCGGAAGTGCTTAACAGCCCGGAAATCGTGCAAGCGGCCCACTTAAAGGAAACCTCCCTGTACCATCTGTCCAAGCTTTGCGGGATCGCGGGTCCGGAGGAATTTACCCGGCGCTTCATCGCCCGGGACCGGGAGGTGCGGGTATGACCAATCTGTTTAATTACATCGACCGTCCTTCTCCCATCCACCGGCTTACCGGTGCCAGCAAGCTGCTGTGCCTGCTGCTGTGGAGCCTGGCGGCCATGACCAGTTTCTATACACCGCTGCTGATCGGAATGACCGTTGCGTCATTTGTGCTGTTTCGGATCGCCAAACTGAAGATCCGGGATATTTCCTTTACCTTAAGCCTGATGGGTGTGTATGTACTGCTGAATAACCTTCTGATCTTCCTGTTCAGCCCCGATCACGGCAGCAACCTCTACGGCCATGAAACCATCCTCTTCCGGATTGCAGGTCCCTATGTGGTAACCGCGGAGCAGCTTTTCTACCATCTGAACGTGATCCTCAAAAATGCCTGCACCATTCCCATTGTGCTGCTGTTTGTGTGCACCACCAATCCTTCGGAGTTTGCGGCATCCTTAAACCGCATCGGTGTCAGCTACAAGATCAGCTATGCGGTGGCCCTGGCCCTGCGCTATATTCCCGATATCCAGAGAGAGTACCGGGATATTTCCCTGGCCCAGCAGGCCCGGGGTGTGGAAATGAGCAGCAAAAAGACCAGTGTCATCAAACGGCTGAAGGCAGCCGGTGCCATCCTGATCCCGCTGATCCTTTCCTCCATGGAGCGGATCGAGACCATTTCCAACGCCATGGAGCTCCGGGGCTTCGGCAAGAATCAGAAGCGGAGCTGGTACATGGGCCGGAAATTCTCAAGAATGGACATTCTCTCCATCGTGATCTGTCTGCTGGTGATGCTTCTGTCCTTTGCTCTGACAGCCTGGAACGGCGGCCGCTACTACAATCCCTTTATCTGATGGCCAATACAATACGCCGGAGGCGGTTCTGCCTCCGGCGTTTTTTATATTGTTTTGGACTTTTGAACCAGCTTGGAATAGATCCGTTCCACAAACCAGGGCTCCGTGGACTTTTCGGAGATTTCTTCCACCGGGATCCAGGCCACACCGCTGTTTTCGTCGGGCTTTATCCGCAGAGGTACGGCGGGATCTGCCTGGAACAAATAGGTCAGGTTCAGATGGAGGTGACAGGGGACATATGCGCCTCTCTTTTCGTGGCCGCTGACGGTCAGAATCTCCAGGGAGATGGGCTCCCGGGACAATGGGATCAGACCGGTGATGCCGCTTTCCTCCCGGGCTTCCTTTTCGGCAACCTGCAGAAGATCGTAATCTCCGTCGGCGTGGCCTCCCAGCCAGGCCCAGGAATCATAGAGCTTGTGGTAAGCCATCAGCACCGCTTTCCGGTCGGGGGTAACCACCCAGGCAGAGGCGGTCAGATGGGCTGTCAGATTTTCCCGGCGGCTCACATCCGGAGCTCTTTCCAGCCAGGAGAGGATCAGTTTTTGATCTGTTTGTTCCTGCTCGTTGAAGGGAATAAACTGCTGAATCTGCTGCATCAGTTTTTCTTTCATGGCACACCTCATCCGAATCGTCTGGCGTAGCCGCAGCGGCGGCACAGTTCTTCCGTGGCTTTCCGGCAGGAGAAGCCCTCGTACAATGCTTTGGCCCGGGGGGAATCCAGAATCTCCTCCAGAGACTGCTCAAACAGATTGCCCAGAGGGATGTCCCCTTCGTGATCCAGGCAGCAGGGAACCACCGTGCCGTCGCAGAGCACACCAATCTGATCCCGCAGTCCGTGGCAGAACACACCTTCGCTTCCCTCCGGGGCAGTCAGATCCGGCCAGTCGAATTTGTCGCCGTATTCCAGAAATACCCGGTTTCCGATCCGGATGCCGTGGCGTTCCCGGGTCCAGGGTTTGGGGAAATAATCTTCCATCGCAGACAGAATTTCATCGTTCATTTCATCCTGGCCGCCCCGGTTCCAGAGCCGGTAGGAGATCAGAACCTTTCCCTGTGCAGCCCTGCCGAATGCAAAGGTTCCTTTCAGATAATCCGAGAAGGGAACAGCCAGATCGTTGGCTTCAAAGGCATGAAGAGAAATGTTGACCTTGTGCAGGGCAGGGGAAGCCAGGAGCATTTCCTGCTTTTTGGGCAGCAGCGTGCCGTTGGTGGTGAGGATCACCCGGAAACCATGGCTGCCGGCCAGTTCCAGGAACCGCTCCAGTTTGGGATGGCACAGGGGCTCACCCATCAGATGGAAATAGAGAAAATCCGTATAGGGGCGCAGCCTGGGAAGCAGCACAGTCAGTTCCTCTTCCGTCATGGCCTGCCTGGCTCTCCTGGTGCCGGGACAGAAGGCGCAGCTCAAATTGCAGATATTGGAAATTTCCAGATATACTTTGCGAAACCGCACGGTGTTGCCCTCCCTTCTGAGAATTTACGGATATTATAGCACACTCCCCTGAAAAAGCAACGGCCCCATCGGAAGATGGGGCCGGGATCTTACATCAGAGGGGCAGCAAATTTGGCAATGAAGGCGAAAATCCGGGCCCAGAGGGGGAAGCTTCGAAGATGCTCCGGATAGACCCGGCGGCATTTTTCCAGCGTCTGAGAAAAATCGGCCCGGATGTCTGCCAGCACCGGTGTCCGGTACAGATAGGCAGCGCACTCGAAATGGTGGTAAAGACTCCGGTAGTCCAGATTGATGGTGCCCACAACAGCGTGGATATCGTCGCTCAGCGCAACCTTTGCATGGACGAAGCCGGGGGTGTACTCATAGATTTTCACGCCTGCCTCCAGCAACTGCCGGTAATAGCTGCGGCTGAGGGCAAAGACGGTCTTTTTGTCCGGAATGCCCGGTAAGATCAGCCGCACATCCACACCTCGCTTTGCCGCAAACTGCAGTGCAGTCAGCAGCTCGTTGTCCGGGATCAGATAGGGCGTCATAATGTAAACATAGTCCTTCGCCCGGTTCAGCAGATCCAGATACACCATTTCGCCCACTGCCTCGTCATCCATGGGACTGTCACCGTAGGGGATCACATAGCCTTCAGCCCTGGGGGGATCCTTCGGAAGGGTAAGATAGGGTGAAAAGACCCGATTCCGCTCGTTGTAGTTCCACATCTGCAGAAACATCATGGTAAAGCTCTGAACTGCATCGCCCTTCACCATTACAGCGGTATCCTTCCAGTGGCCGTAGAGCTGCTTCCGGTTGATGTACTGGTCCTCCAGATTGATACCGCCGGTGAAGGCGGTATGGCCGTCGATGACCATGATTTTCCGGTGGTCCCGGTTGTTGTAGTGGGTGGAAACAAGGGGACGGATGGGGGCAAACATTTTGCACCGGATCCCCAGCTGTTCCATTTTACCGGGGTATCCGTAGGGGAGATTGGTGAAGGCATTCATACCGTCATAGAGAAATCTGACCTCTACGCCCTGGCTTGCCTTGCGCTTCAGGATATCCAGCAGCATTTCCCACATGTAGCCCTCGCTGACCAGGAAGTACTCCATGAAAATGAACTTTTCCGCCTGCTCCAGCTGAACAACCATCTCCCGGAACATTTCTTCGCCCACCGGGAAATAGGTCACATCGGAGTTCGTATAAATGGGGAAATTGCCGTATTTTCTCAGATAGGCCGACAGGTTATACAGGTTCTTGTCTTCTGACCGGACCTTTTCCATCAGCTCTTCCTGTTCCGGGAGCAGAGGCAGGCTGGATGCAACGCTGTAATCCAGCAGCTTCCGGTTCAGCCGGTGGCCCAGATCAAAGCGAATGAAAAAATACAGCACGGCACCCAGAAGGGGAACTGTTGCAATGACAAAGGCCCAGGAAAGCTTGACGGAGGGGTTATCCCGGGAGTTAATCACACAGATCAGCAGGGCGGCGGTAAAGACCTCCACGGAACCGAAGAGGAGGGGAATGTCCTTTGCCAATCCGAAAAGAAAATAGAAAACAATGCCAAAGTTGATTCCCAGAAGCAAAAGAATCAGCATGGTGCGGCCGAAGACGATCCGCAGCAGACTGCGTTTGCTTTTTTGGACAAAGGTATGGTCCTGGGAAACCCTGGAGGTGTCGGACACGGCAGGAAGCTCCTTTCTGAAAATAATCTTAATAATTTAAGATTATTTTAGCCCAAACTTCCGGAGGATGGTTAAACAATCTGTAAATTCCGACAAGAGAAATTGGAGTTTACCGAGGAAAACGGATTGCCACACCAGTGTGCGCACTGGTTCGCAATGACAGTGGTTTTCAAAGTAATCCGCGCTGATTATGGTGCTGCTGGCGTCCGAATTTTTGTGTCATTGCGAGGAGGCATGAAATGCCGACGTGGCAATCCGTATCCCTACAAACTGTAATTTGACCGGGGTTATCAAGCTGGGTAGGTGGCGGTGGCGGCTGACCCGGAATTTGAGCGGCGATGGGCTGCAAAAAAGCACCGCAGGGATAAACCCTGCGGTGCGGATGTATGAAGTATTCCGGAGATTATCTCTGGATACGGCCGGAGCCGTCGCCGCCTGCCAGCTTCTCAACTTCAGCAACGGTGACCATGTTGTAGTCGCCGCCGATGGAGTGCTTCAGAGCGGAAGCAGCAACTGCGAACTCAACAGCTGCCTGGGTGTCCTTGCCGGACAGCAGAGCATAGATCAGGCCGCCGCCGAAGGAGTCGCCGCCGCCGACGCGGTCGATGATGTGCAGGTTGTACTTCTTGGAGAAGCAGTAGTTCTCGCCGTCGTACAGCATTGCAGACCAGCCGTTGTCGAATGCGGAGTGGGATTCACGCAGGGTGATAGCAACCTTTTCAAAGCCGAACTTGTCAGCCAGCTGCTTTGCAACGGACTTGTAGCCTTCGTGGTTGATGGTGCCGCCGTAGATGTCGGTAGCCTCAGCCTCGATGCCGAAGACGTCCTTGGCATCCTCTTCGTTGGAGATGCACACGTCGATGTACTTAGCCAGCTCGGTCATAGCCTCGTTGGCCTGAGCGCGGGTCCACAGCTTGCCGCGGTAGTTCAGGTCGCAGGAGATCTTGATGCCCTTTGCCTTTGCAGCGACACATGCCTGCTTGCAGATTTCCACAACGTTGGGGCCCAGTGCGGGGGTGATGCCGGTGAAGTGGAACCAGTCAGCGCCTTCAAAGATCTTGTCCCAGTCGAAGTCCTCGGGCTTGGCCAGCTGGATGGCGGAGTTTGCACGGTCATAGATGCAAACGGAGCCACGCTGGGAAGCGCCCTTCTCGTTGTAGTAGATACCCACACGGTCGCCGCCGCGGACGATCAGAGAGGTATCAACGCCATAGCGGCGCAGGGAGTTGACAGCAGCCTGGCCGATGGAGTGAGCGGGCAGCTTGGAAACGAAAGCAGCGTCCATGCCGTAGTTTGCCAGGGAGACAGCCACGTTGGCTTCGCCGCCGCCGAAGGTGAATTCGACATTGGAAGCCTGGACAAAGCGCTCGTAGTTGAAGGGCTGCAGGCGCAGCATCAGTTCGCCGAAGGTAACAATTCTTGCCATGGTAATCAGAATCCTTTCATATTACATCTTATTAAAACTTTATGGAAGCACAATGTAACGAATCGAGCGGTACCCAACGGTGCATCGGCTACTGCCGGACTCGGTCACGAATTGCCAGCAGCGGTACGATGATTATTCGCCCTTGGCAGCCTTGTGAGCGCTCTTGCACAGCTCGGTGATCTTGTCCCAGTTGCCGGCTGCAACGTCAGCCTTGGGGCAGACCCAGGAGCCACCCACAGCGTGGATGAAGGGAGTGTCGATGAATTCCTTGATGTTGTCGTTGTTGACACCGCCGGTGGGCAGGAACTTCATGGAGCCGAAGGGAGCAGCCAGATTCTTCAGGGCCTTCAGACCGCCGTAGACGTTGGCGGGGAAGAACTTGACCATCTTCAGGCCGTGCTTCATGGCAGCCATGATCTCGGTGGGGGTGACACAGCCGGGAGCAACGGCCACACCGTTGGCAACACAGTAGCCCACGATCTCATCGGAGAAGCCGGGGGAGACGATGAACTTTGCGCCCATCTCGATGGCCAGCTTGCACTGATCCAGGTTGACGATGGTGCCGGCACCGACCAGAACGTCGGGGCAGTTTTCTGCAACAGCCTTGATGCACTCGGGAGCGCAGGCAGTACGGAAGGTGATCTCCATGGTGTCAACGCCGCCGACAGCCATGGCCTTAGCCAGAGGAATCGCGTCCTCGACCTTTTCCAGAACCACAACGGGGACAACGACGGAGCGAGCCAGTCTTTCCATTACAGTCATTTCAGTATCCTCCTACCAGTTATCAATTACACGCCGGAGTATGCAGCGAAGCCTGCGTCGATGGGCAGAACAACACCGGTAACAGCGGATGCGAAGGCATCGTCGGTCAGGAACAGCATGCCGCCCAGCAGCTCAGCGGAGTCGACAAAGCGGCCCATGGGGGTGCCGGCCAGAATCTTGGCGGAGCGCTTGGTGGGGGTGCCGTCCTCGTTGAACAGCAGTGCGCGGTTCTGGTTGGAAACCAGGAAGCCGGGAGCGATGGCGTTGCAGCGGATGCCGGAGCCTGCGAAGTAGGTAGCCAGCCACTGGGTGAAGTTGGAGATGGCAGCCTTTGCGCCGGAGTAAGCGGGGATCTTGGTCAGGGGGATGTATGCATTCATGGAGGAGATGTTCAGGATGTTGCCGGACTTCTTTTCGACCATGTCCTTGGCAAAGACCTGAGTGGGCAGCAGGGTGCCCTGGAAGTTCAGCTTGAACAGGAAGTCAACGCCGGACTGATCCAGATCGAAGAAGGTCTTGCAGCCTTCCCATGCCTCATGGTGATACTCGTTGTCGCAGGTAGCACGGGGGTTGTTGCCGCCGGCGCCGTTGATCAGAATGTCACAGGGACCCAGGTCAGCCAGGATCTGCTGATGGACAGCCTCCAGAGCCTCCAGCTCCAGAACGTTGGCCTTGTAGCCCTTCATGATGAAGCCTTCTGCAGTAACCTCTTCAGCCAGCTTCAGAACGGCAGCCTCGTTCAGGTCCAGAGCAGCAACCTTTGCGCCTGCCTGAGCGTAAGCGCGAGCCATGTCACCGCACAGAACGCCACCGGCACCGGTGACGACGACGACCTTACCGGTAAAATCATGGGTCAGGGGAAGATTCAGCATAATAAATTACCTCCAAAATGTTTTGATTGATGGGGCAGGACGCAATGCCCCTACCCGCATTATTTTGACGAATACATTATAGTCGATTAATTTTCCTTGTGCAATAGTGATTTGAAAATTAAATGGTGAAACAGGTTGATTTGTGCAAAAAGTCAAAATTTACCGCTTTTTCCTGTGAAAAAGTCCTGTTTGACAGTAAAATTAATTCGACAAAAACAAGGGAAATGTAAAAGAAGCGGGGAGCGGAATTTCCGCTCCCCGCAATATGTCGGTTAATTACAGAGTGGTCTTGGTGCCGGCCTTCTTGTCCAGCATATCCCATGCGCCCAGCATGTACATAATGCCCAGAGCACGGTCATACAGGCCGTAGCCGGGACGGACGGTGCCGGGGCCTTCACCCCACAGATGACGGCCGTGGTCGGGACGGATGTAGCCTTCGTAGCCGCACTCGTGGTAAGCCTTCAGGATCTCCAGGATGCCGGTCTCACCGTCGCAGTCGCGATGGGAAGCTTCGGAGAAGTCGCCGTTGGGGAAGTGCTTGACGTTGCGGATGTGAGCGAAAGCGATGCGGTCGCAGTGCTTGCGGACCACGTTGGCGACGTTGTTGTTGGGATCGGCGTTCAGAGAGCCGGAGCACAGAGTCAGGCAGTTGTTGGGATGGTCGACCATGCTCAGGAACCGGTCGATGTTCTCCTCGCTGATCAGCAGGCGGGGCAGGCCGAAGATATCCCATGGGGGATCGTCCATGTGGATGGCCATCTTGATGCCGCACTCCTCACAGGTGGGCATAATGGCTTCCAGGAAGTACTTCAGGTTGGCCCACAGCTTCTCGTGGTCAACATCGGCATACTCCTTGAACAGACGGTCCAGCTGGGCCATACGCTCGGGCTCCCAGCCGGGGAAGGACATGTTGTACTTCTCGGTGAAGTCCAGGATGTACTTGGCCATGGCGTTGTAGTCGTCCTGGATCATGCCCTTTTCATAGAACAGAGCGGTGGAACCGTCGCCCACGGGATGGAACAGGTCGGAGCGGGTCCAGTCGAAAATGGGCATGAAGTTGTAGCAGATAACCTTCACGCCGAACTTGCTCAGGTTGCGGATGCAGACCTTGTAGTTCTCGATCAGAGCGTCACGGGTGGGCTTGCCGATCTTGATGTCGTCGTGAACGTTGACAGACTCGACAACGTCACCGTTGAAGCCGTACTTGTGGAGCTGGTCCATGACCTCAGAGATCTCGTGCTCTTCCCAGATCTCACCGGGCATCTTGTGGTGCAGAGCCCAAACGATGGTGCTTACACCGGGGATCTGCTTGATATAGTCCAGGGAAATCTGATCGTTGCCCTCGCCATACCAACGGAAACCCATCTGCATAGGCATAGTAAATTCCTCCAATTATATAATTTGGGATTCCCCCCGGAAAAGACCGGGGGTATCTTATCGCTAGAATTATAACATAAAATTGCGGTTTCTGACAATGAAGTGCTGCCGGAAATAATAGCCAAAAAAGATTGGTTTTTTTTAGGAAAGAAAACCAACTTCCGGAAGCAATTCGACAATAATTGCAGAAAATGTGGCAATTACAGGCCGAAATAGCGCTTTGCGTTGTTGGCGCTGATGTCCTCGACGATGGAGCCCAGGAATTCCATATCGGCAGGATATTCGCCGTTTTCCACCCAGTTGCCGATGAGTTCACAGAGTATTCTGCGGAAGTACTCATGACGGGCGTAGCTCAGGAAGGAGCGGGAGTCGGTCAGCATGCCGATGAAGTTGCCCAGGATGCCCAGCTGGCCCAGGGAGATCATCTGGTCCTGCATGCCTACCTTGTTGTCGTTGAACCACCAGGCGGAGCCGTGCTGGATCTTGCCGGGAACTTCGGTGCCCTGGTATGCACCCAGCAGGGTGTCCAGCCACTGGTTGTCGGCGGGGTTCAGGGAGTAGACGATGGTCTTGGGCAGCTCGTTGGTGCTTTCCCATGCATCCATCAGGGCGTGCAGGGCAGCGGAGGAGTCGGTGACGGCGATGCAGTCGAAGCCGCAGTCAGCACCCAGCTTTGCAAACATCTTGGAGTTGGGGTTGCGGAAGCAGGAGAAGTGCAGCTGCATTGCCCAGCCGCAGCGGGCGTATTCCCGGCCGCAGTGCAGCAGCAGGTAGGTCTGGTAGCCTTCGGTCTCGGAAACACTGGGAACTTCGCCGGCCATGGCCTTCTGGAAGGTAGCCTCGATTTCCTCGGGGGAAGCGATGCGGTACATCACATAGTCCAGACCGTGGTCGGAAGCCCGGCAGCCGCACTCGTTGAAGTAGTCGATTCTCTGGGTCAGGGCCTTGGCAACATCGGCTGCATGCTCGATCTTGATGCCGGAGGCGGCGGAGAGCTTCTCGATGTAAGCTGCAAAGCCTGCCTTGTGGCAGTTCAAGGCGGGGTCGGGACGGAAGGAGGGGCAGACCTTGGTTTCGAAGGAGGCATCCTCTGCAATCAGCTTGTGCCACTTCAGATCGCTGCAGGGATCGTCGGTGGTGCCGATCATGGCAACATTGCTCTGCTTGATCAGACCCCGGGCGGAGAAAGAGGCTTCAGCCAGCTTGGCGTTGCACAGGTCCCAGACTTCCTGGGCGGTCTTGCCGTTCAGGGTGCCTTCGTAGCCGAAGAAGTTCTTCAGCTCCAGGTGGCACCAGTGGTACATGGGGTTGCCGATGGCACGAGGCAGTGCCTCAGCGAATTTCTGGAACTTTTCACGGTCCGGTGCGGAGCCGGTGATGTACTCCTCATCGACGCCGTTGGAGCGCATGATGCGCCACTTGTAGTGGTCACCGCCCAGCCAGACCTGGGTGATGTTCTCGAAACGCACGTCTTCGTAGATCTGCTGGGGATCCAGATGGCAGTGGTAGTCATAGATGGGCATCTTTGCGGCATGCTCATGATACAGCTCCACAGCGGTGGGGGTAGTCAGAAGAAAGTCCTTGCTCAGAAAGGGTTTCATGCAGTTCGCTCCTTTGTTCATAATAATAGACATTACCAGTATAACAGAAACGCTTGGCGCTGACAAGCTGTTTTTGGCAAAATTGACGAAAAAAACAGAACTGTTGACTGAAAAACAAAAGGCCGGCTCTTGACGGAACAGATGCGATTCATTACAATAAAAAAGTAAAATAAAACCCATTTATCAAATGAAATGAGGAATATATCATGAGACAGATTCTGAATATCAACAAGGGCTGGGCTTTTCTGAAAGACTGGAAAGAGGCTCCCGTTGTCATTCCCGAGGCAGCGGAAATCGTGAATGTACCCCACTGCTGGAACGCCACCGACGGCCAGGACGGCGGCAATGACTACTTCCGGGGCACCTGCTGCTATGTCAAGCAGCTGGAAAACCTGCCCGAAGCAGAAAAATACTATCTGGAGATCTGCGGTGCCAATTCCTCCGCCGATGTGTATCTGGACGGCAAGCTCCTGGCTCATCACGACGGCGGCTACTCCACCTGGCGTGTGGACATCACCGAAAATCCCGGCGGCCTGATCACCATCGCTGTGAACAATGAGCCCAATGACCGGGTCTATCCCCAGATGGCAGACTTTACCTTCTACGGCGGCCTGTACCGGAATGTGAATCTGATCTGTGTGAAAGAATCCCACTTTGATCTTGACTATTACGGTGGCCCCGGCATTGCGGTGACCCCGGTGATGGAAGGCAGCGATGCCAAGACCACTGTGGAGGTCTTTGTGACCAATCACAAGGAGGGCCAGAGTGTCCGCTATACTCTGCTGAATGCCGAGGGTAAGGAAGTGGCATCCCATGAAACCGCCGCCACCAAGATGAACTTCCGCATCAAAAATGCCCACCTGTGGAACGGCCGGAAGGATCCTTACCTCTACAGCGTCAAGGCGGAACTGATGGAAAACGGCGAAGTCATTGACACTGTGTCCACCCGGTTCGGCTGCCGCAGCTTCGAAATTGATCCCCAGCGGGGCTTTATCCTCAACGGAGCAGAGTATCCCCTGCGGGGTGTTTCCCGCCACCAGGACCGGCTGGGTATCGGCAATGCGCTGCTGCCGGAGCACCACACCGAGGATATGGATCTGATCTGCGAGGTGGGCGCCACCACCATTCGCCTGGCCCACTATCAGCACGACCAGTTCTTCTATGACCTCTGCGACGAGCGGGGCCTGGTGATCTGGGCGGAGATTCCCTATATTTCCCAGCACATGCCCGGCGGCCGGGAAAACACCGTTTCTCAGATGAAGGAACTGATCACCCAGAACTACAACCACCCCTCCGTCGTGGTCTGGGGCCTTTCCAATGAGATCACCATGAATGGACCCAACGATCCGGACCTGCTGGAGAACCACTATATTCTCAATGACCTGGTCCATGGGATGGACAAGACCCGCCTGACCACCATGGCAGTACTGTCCATGTGCGATATGGATGCGGAATATGTCCACATCCCCGACACCGTTTCCTATAACCACTATTTCGGCTGGTACGGCGGCGATACTTCCATGAACGGTCCCTGGTTTGACAAGTTCCATGAAAAGTATCCCGATATGCCCATCGGCTGCTCTGAATACGGCTGCGAGGCTCTGAACTGGCACACCAGCGATCCCAAGCAGGGTGACTACACCGAGGAATACCAGGCCTACTACCATGAGGAGCTGATCCGCCAGCTCTTTACCCGCAAATATCTCTGGGCCACTCACGTGTGGAATATGTTCGACTTCGGCGCCGATGCCCGGGCCGAGGGCGGTGAGAACGGCCAGAACCACAAGGGCCTGGTGACCATGGACCGCAAGTATAAGAAGGATTCCTTCTATGCCTACAAGGCATGGCTGTCCGATGAGCCCTTTGTCCATATCTGCGGCAAGCGTTACACCGACCGGGTGGAGGATGTGACCAGGGTTACCGTTTACACCAACCAGCCCACCGTGGAGCTGTTTGCAAACGGCGAGAGCCTGGGCATCAAGGAGGCTGCAGACCATTTCTTCTACTTCGATGTGCCCAACAGCGGCGAGACCACCCTGGTTGCAAAAGCAGGGGAGCTGACCGACGAGAGCTTCCTCCGCAAGGTCGATACCTTCAACGAGGCTTACCGGCTGGTGGAAAAGGGCGCCGTGCTCAATTGGTTCGATATCACCGAAAAGGAAGGCTACTTCTCCCTCAATGACAAGATGGGCGACATCATGGACTCCGTCGGCGGCAAGATCTGGCTGGCAACCATGATGCTGACCCTGAAAAAGAAGATGGATGCCGGTAAAGGAAACGGTGAAAAGGGCGAAAAGAAGGGCGGCTTCAGCATCGATATGAAGTCCGTCGGCAATATGACCCAGATGCTGGGCGGCTTTACGGTCCTTCGTCTGACGAGCATGATGGGCATGGTCAACGTCAGCTTCACCAAGGAAGAGCTGCTGAAGATCAATGCCCAGCTGAACCGGATCCGCAAGCCCAAAAAGTAACCCCGCACCCATCCCGGCCCTCCGGGGCCGGGACAGAAAGGACCCTTTATGAGAATGAACATCAAAAAACTGACCGTCCTGCTGCTGGTACTGCTGCTGGTGCTGACAGGCTGCGGCCCGGAAGCGGAGGCGGAAACCGAAACCCGGGGACCGATTTCCCAGTCCCGGCCCAATCTGGAAGACTGCACGGAACTGGGCACCCCCCTGGCGGACATCCGGGTCCGGCAGGCCCTGGTCCATGCCATCGACATGGACACCGTCATCGAGGCCCTTTTACAGGGCAACGGACGGAAGGCTGTCAGCTTTACGGAGCCGGGCCCCTGGCTGAATCCGGAGGTGGCAGAGTATGACTACGACCCGGAAAAAGCCAAGGAACTGCTGGCGGAAGCGGGCTGGCCTTCCGGGTATGTGCTGGACGTGGTGTATTACTACGACGATCCGCTTACGCTGGATGTGCTGAACGTGATCGGCAGCTACTGGGACGCGGTGGGTGTCAAGTCCAGCTTCCGGAAGATCGAAGGAGATCTGGCTTCCCAGCTCTGGCTGGCTCCGGAAAACCCGGAGGAGGATGATGCCCGGGTTTCCTGGGACTTAGCCTACGGCGCCGTGGCGGCATTGTCCGAATCGGAGTTTTATGGCCGCTTTGCATCCACTGCCTCCAATAATTCCCACACACCTCCGGTGGAGGGCCTGGATGAACGGATTCTCCGGGCAGCGAAGGCCCCGGATGAAGAAACCCAGAAGGCACTTTACGGCGAGATTCAGCAGATCCTGGCGGAAAATGTGCTGGCGATCCCTCTGTATCACCAGGATTGCTTCATCTATACCAGCGATTACATCGATACGGCTGCTGCGGCTGCCGGCAACGATCAGTTTGCCTATGAAAAGGACATTCTGAACTGGACCACCACCCGGGAAGACGGGACCCTCTATACGGACGGCGGCCCGGTGGAATATTTCATGGATCCCACGGTCAACCCGGGTCAGTATCTGTACCAGGAGCTTGTTTTTGAACGGCTGCTGAAGGCGGACGGCCAGCTGAATCCCGGAGAAGGCCAGCTGGCAGAAAGCTATACGATGGAGGACCGGAACCTGGAGTTTACTCTCCGGGAGGACCTGTTCTGGCAGGACGGGGAACCGCTGACGGCGGAGGATGTGAAATTCACCTTTGAGCTTTACATGAAATGCCCCGGTGCCAACTCGGTGCTGACCGGAGTGCTGGACGCCCTGGAAGGGGCAGAGGCCTGGAAAAACGGCGATGCGGAAGCATGCTCCGGCATCGCTGTGGAGGAGAATAAAATCACCTTCCGGTTTGCCGAGCCCCGGGCCGATGTGCTGAAGGTATTCTCCCAGTGGCCTGTTTTGCCGAAGCACTGCCTGGAAGAAGTGAAGCCGGAACGGCTCCAGCAGGATGATTTCTGGGAAGCGCCCATCGGCTCCGGTCCTTACCGGGTGGAAGAAACGGTCTTCGGTGAATACTGTATTCTGCAGCGCTGGGAAGACTACCGGATCGCCGGGGAGGGCAATGTGGAGAAAATCTACATGGCGGCCTCCGGGGAAACCGATGAAAATCTGGTGCTCTGGGCACAGCTGGATCAGCTGGACTATGCCTGGGGCAAATCAACCGACGAGGCGGCAGCTATTGCGGAAATCGAAGGCATCCATGCCCGGAAGGTGCAGATCCCCTATACCCGCTGCTTCTTTGTCAACAAATACCCCCATGAATCCTATTACTTGCAGCAGGAAGCGGCAGAGCCAACCGAATAAATGCAAAGGCGGCGGATTTTCTATCCGCCGTCTTTTCTGCTGCCTTGAAAGAGAGGCCCTTTTGTGGTATGCTTACATAAGACAGATAAAAGGAGGAAATGAGATGAAGTTTATCCATTGCAGTGATATTCATCTGGATTCCAGAATGGAGAGCAACCTCTCGGCTTCCCAGGCCCGGGAACGGAATGCGGAGATCTGCGCCACCTTCGGCAGGCTCGTGGACTATGCTGCAGAGCAGAATGTTACGGCGGTGCTGATCGCCGGCGACCTGTTCGATACCGCCCGGGTCACCGCCCAGACGGTGGGTTTTGTGCTGGACCGGATCGCCGGAGCCCCGGATGTGGATTTTCTGTACCTGCGGGGCAACCATGACGAAGCGGCTTTTGGCGGGATGCAGAAGCCGGAGAATCTAAAAACCTTTTCCTCAGAGTGGACCTATTACCGCTACGGTGATGTGGTGATTGCCGGCCTGGAGCAGGACCGGGACAACTGCCTGAGTATGTACCGGGATCTGAAGCTGAGCCCGGAGGATACCAACATCGTCATGCTCCACGGCCAGGAATCCACCCAGCCGGGGGAGGAACTGGTCTGCCTGCCCATGCTCCGGGGGAAACATATCCGGTATCTGGCCCTGGGCCATATCCACAGCTACAAATGCGAAAAGCTGGACCTGGAGGGAAAGTACTGCTACTGCGGCTGCCTGGAGGGCCGGGGCTTTGACGAATGCGGCGAAAAGGGCTTTGTGCTTCTTACCGTGGAAAATGGCCGGGTGATGCCGGAATTTGTGCCCTTCGCCCGGCGCACCCTTCTGGAGGTTCCGGTGGATATCACCGGCCTTACCGCAGTCAGCCGGATTCTGGAGGCGGCGGAGCAGGCCACGGCCGGCATTTCCCGGGAAAACCTGGTGAAGCTGACCCTCACCGGAAGCTTTACCCTGGAAACCCAGAAAGATCTGCATTTTCTGCAGAAAATGCTGGAGGGAAAATTCTATTTTCTCAAGATCAAGGACGAAAGCCGTCTGAAAATCGAGAAGGAAACCTACGAGCACGATATTTCCCTGAAGGGCGAATTCATCCGCCTTGTGATGGCATCGGACAAAACCGATGAAGAAAAGGAACAGATCATCAGCTGCGGCATCCGGGCCTTAAGCGGCGAGGAGGTGGCACTGTGAAACTGATCAGCCTTTATATTGAAAATTTCGGCGGCCTCAGCCGGTATGCGCTGGATTTTGAAGAGGGTCTGACTGTGGTGGAGGCGGCCAACGGCTTCGGCAAGACCACCCTGGCAGAATTTCTGCGGGCCATGTTCTACGGCTTCCCCCGGAAGGCAAAGACCCTGGACAAGAGCCGCCGCCAGAAATACACCCCCTGGAACGGCGGAAAATTCGGCGGCAATCTGATATTTGAAGCAGAGGGTGTACGCTACCGGCTGGAGCGGAGCTTCGGCACCACGCCCAAGGGCGATACCTTCCAGCTGATTGACCTGACCACCAACAAAAAAACCGGCCGGTTTACAGAAGAAATCGGTCTGGAGCTGTTCGGGCTGGATGCGGATGCCTTTGAGCGCAGCACCTATCTGCCTCAGATGGCGGAGGTTGGGAATCTGACCACCGACTCCATCCGCTCCAAGCTTTCCAATCTTCTGGAAGATACCAATGATGTGGGTAATTTCGAGAAGGCGGTGGCGGCTCTGAAGAGCAAGCGCAGCAGCTATATTCCCTACCGGGGCAGCGGCGGCAGCGTCATGCAGGCCCAGGGCTGCATCTCCCGGCTGCAGGAGCAGCTGCGGGGAGTTGAACGCCTGCTTCCGGAGCTTTCCGACTGCGAAAAGGATATTTGCCAGCTGGAGCAGCAGAATGAGGATCTGACCGAAGAATGCGGGCAAATCCGCACCGCCATCCGCCGGGCTTCGGAAGCGGCGGCCATCGGGGCGGTACACCGGCAGGAACAGGACCTTTCGCGGCATCTGGAGGAAAGTCTGGAAAAGCAGCGGGCCCTGGAATCCCGCTACCGGGGAGAAATCCCGGAAACCGGGATCACAGAATCGGCCCGGCTTGTTTTTTCCCGGCTGGAGATTCTGAAAAGCAGGGAAGTGACGGAGCCGGAGGACCTGGAGGCAGAGGCGTTCCTGGAAGAAAACCGGAGCCGGTTTGAAGCAGGTCTCCCTTCCCGGGAAGAACTGGAAGCCTGCCGCAGCCGGTGCCGGGACTATTTTGCGACCCTGGCGGAGGAAAGAAGCAAGGGCCTTTCCGACAGCGAAAAGACCCAATATGAAGTTCTGAAACCTCTGTTTGATGCAGGAAAGCTGGATAATCAGCGGCTGGAGTCGCTGACAAAAACCAACCGGGAGCTGGAAGAAAAGAAGCATCAGCGCGCAGCTGCGGAGCTTGCCGAAGAGGATGACCGGAAGCTCCGGGAACTGGAGCACTACTTCGCAGCGGGTGTTCCGGAGGAAGAGACCCTTGGACTGAAGCAGGAGGAACTGGAGCAGATCCGCCGGCTGCGGCAGGAGCGCAGACAGCTGAAGGATTCGGCGGCCCAGCGGCCCCGGGTAAAGGCGAGCCCCCTGCCGATGATCCTGTTTTTGATCGCCGGAACCGCCCTGGCAGCGGCAGGAATCCTGCTGTTGGTGCAGCGGCAGTTCCTGTGGGGCGGCATTGCCCTGGGGGCCGGAGCACTGGGCCTTCTGGGCGCGGTCTTTGCCGGAATCCGGATGATGCGCCGCCGGGAAATGGAAATCGAGATCCGGGCGGAGCAGCAGATGATCCAGACCCTTACCCGGCGGATCGAGGCGCTGGAGCAGCCCCTCAGAGCCTTTGCAGCCCGGTATTCGACCGATGATGTGATGGCCACCGCCCTCTATGAGATCCGGGACAACCGGGAGGACTATCTGGCATTGCTGGAAAAGCAACGGCAGATTCTGGAAAAGCAGCGGCTTCTGGATGAAAGCATGGCTGCGCTGGCAGATGTGCTTCGCCGGGAACTGGGGGAAGGGAACTTTGCCGACAGCATTCTGAAGCTGCACCGGGACCGGGAACGGTTTTTGAACCTGCAGCAGGAATTGCAGCAGGCCGGGCAGGAAGCCGCGGCCCTGCACCGCCGGGCAGAGGAAATGCTGGAAGAAATCAAGGCATTCCTCGGCAGCTACGGCAATCCGGAGCCGGAGGATATCCACAGCGCCCTGTCGGAGCTGGAGCGCAGCAGCGATGCCTACCGCCGGGCTGAGGCAAGGGTCGAAAAATGGAAAGAAGAAAAGCATCAGCAGGAGCAGAAAATTGCCGAATGCAGCCGGGAACTGAATGGATTCTTTGAAAGATTCGGTCTGGAAAGGAATCAGGATGTATCCAGTCAGCTGCTTTCGATCCGGGATGACCGGAAGGCCTGGGAAGAAACAAAGGAAGAAACGGAGCGGTTTTCCCGGGCTCTGGAGCAGTTCCGCGCAGAGCACCGTCAGCAGCTGGCCCAGCCTCTGCCGGAAGCACCGGAGGACCTGGATGAGCTTCGGGCAAAGGAAGTCCGGCTGAATCTGGATCTGGCAGCCTGCGCCGATGAACTGCTGCGAAAGAAACAGCAGCACCGGCAGCTGAAAGCCCAGACGGAGCAGATCCCGCTGCTGATGGATGATCTGCAGCTGTGGCAGGAGAAGAAGCAGGAGGATCAGCACCGGGCGGACATCCTGGATGACACCATGGCCTTCCTGGAACAGGCCAGGGAGAATCTGTCCCTCAGCTATCTGGGGCCCATCCGGCGCAGCTTCGGCGGCTATATGGAGAAGCTCTGGGGACAGCAGGAAGGAAAGATGCTGGTGACCCAGGATCTTCAGGTGCAGCTGGAGCGCTATGGCGCGGCCCGGGAGCTGGGCTATTTCAGCGCGGGACAGTCGGACCTGGTGATGCTGTGCATGCGCCTTGCCCTGGTGGATGCCCTGTTTGAAGCGGAGAATCCTGTGGTTATTCTGGACGATCCCTTTGTGAATCTGGACGACGAGCATACGGAGCAGGCGCTGAAGCTGCTGAAGGAACTGTCGGAGCACCGGCAGATCCTGTATTTGACCTGCAGCAGCAGCCGAACCCCCAATTAAAACAATGAACCCGGCCTATGGAACCATAGGCCGGGATTTATTATGAGGGTTAGACAAATTGGAATTTATCTAACAAATCCTCTAAAACCACTCAAAAACAGTGCTATATGGTGGGTTTTCGCGTGTTTTGCATCTTACCTCATGTAGTTTCCCTTGATTCTTCCCTTATGAGGAAAAACAAGGGAAACTTTTTTATGCTCAGCTTACTACTTGGTCGAGCATCCGTGCGGAAGATCGCTTCGTTTCCCGGTTTGCGTGGGCATAGATATTCATGGTAGTTCCTACATCGGAGTGACCCAAAAGCTCCTGTACATCCTTCGGTGCTGCACCGTTGGTCAACAGATTGGTGGTGAAAGTATGTCTGAGCAGGTGGAAATGGAACTCTCCCAAATCAGGCATTACCTTTCTTGCTCTGCGGCACACACTGCTTACCGTTGCGGGAGATTCAAAGGCTCCATCCTGTCTTGTGCAGACCATAGACAGTTCCTTGTACCCCTCCGGCACTTCCTCGGTTCGCTGCAAGCTGTACACCTCGTAGTAGACCCGGTTCTTTTCCCTTACTTCCTTGTAGTAGTTGAGGGAATATAGAGGGCCGTACTTTAAGCTGTTCTTGTTCTGCTCTGTCTTGGCTTTCCGCAGAAGTGCTGCCAGAGTGTCGCAGAAGTCCACGGTACGGATTTTCTTCCGCTTGGTGGTGCCGATCTCCGTCTTGTGCCGCTTGCCGTTGTATCGCATACTGCGCCGCACGGTCAGGCACTGGTTGTCCAGGTCAATGTCCTGCCAGGTTAATGCACAAGCTTCCCCAATCCGAAGTCCGGTGTAGTAGGCGATTTGGATGGGCAGCAGCGCCGGATTCTCTTTCTGCTTCAGATAGTCCGTCAGCTTGATGTACTGCTCATAGGTGATCACATTGGAAGCTGCTTCCTCGTCATCATCTTCCGCAAAGAGTTCGGATTCCTCTGTCTGCCACCGCCATACCACATACTCCATGGGATTGATGCTCAGCAGCTTCTTCGGAAATACCGCAAACTTGAATGCCCGTTGAAGCACCGCCGCAAACTGCCGTAGGTAGCCTTTACTTAAAGGCTGCGCTGTAGTACCGTCTGCGTTTTTACCGCCGAAGCAGAGCTGATCCGCATAGGCCTGCAGATGGTCTGCTGTGACAGATTTTAGTTTCCGGTCAGCGATGGGATGCTTCTTGATTCGTTCCACATTGCCCTGATAGGCCATCACGGTGCCGTTGCTGAGATTACTGGGTTTCAGATCTTCTTCTACCCACATATCTAGCAGTTCGCCAATCGTAAGGTTATCCGGCTTGGCAACTACTTTCTTGGCTTCGTAGTCCTCCATCGCCTTGCGGAGCATAGTGTCCGTTTCGCTCTTGCTCTCAGTGCCGGGGAACTCTTTTTGAACCCTGTTACCGTTTTCATCTTCGATGTAGAAGCGGTAGTACCACTTCTTGCCCTTTTTTCTTACAGATCCTTTTGCCATAGATAATACTTAGTCTCCTTTCTTATCCGTGGCAATCGGAACTGTGACATATGCTGTGCGTGATATAAATTGTGTCACATTTGCCGGTTGGGTTACCAATCGGCCTTTTCCTTACTTATTCAGTTTATAAGGTGCCACGGTTAGTCCTCTGCGCCTTCCAACCGCTTCCGTGCATCGTACTTGATTCGGTGGATGTCACCGATCTTGACGTTGGTACGGCCTTCGTCGTAGATATGTAACAGTCCATCCAGGTAACGCTTCATGTCCTCGATGATAGGTTCCATCTCTTTCTGATAAACCCGTTCTACAATAGCACCGGACTCAATGGCATACCGGGTCAAAGATTCCTTCAGTCCTTCGTCTGTCGCAACCTCATCGGCTTTTCGCATAGCTCTTGCGAAATGTACCGAGTAGATAGAGAACAAATCAATAAGGCTGCACAGATGTCCGGTGAGGAAACTTTGGTAGGCTTCCGTCCCCACAACACTGTCCATTTCTTTTAGAAAGTCTTTGATATGCTCGTCCAGTTCCATGCAACATTTGGTGTAACCGTCATATTCCTTATCTTCGGAAAGTCCGGTCAGCCACTCCGGGGTTGTCAGAAGTGCGTCTGCCAGGGAAATGACAAGATACCGTTTCTCAGGATCAACACCCTTGGATTCATAGCGCTGTATGGTGGATTTGTTTACACCAAGTCGTTTGCCGAGATCGCCCATGGAAAGATTCAGTTCCGTTCTTCTCTCCTTGACTCTCTCACCGACTTGTTTTGCGGTGAACACATTTGGTTCATTCATAGGCTTTTCACCTCCGTTGACATCATTGTAGCACATGCCGTTGCAATTTGCAATAGATATTTCCATATTGTTTTAAGTTTATTCACATACATCGTTGCAAAATGCGTTGACAGATAATAGCAAACTAAGTATAATAATGGTACAACCGTTGCAAAACGAGTATTTCAACAAGGAGGTAAGCGAAATGAGCGTAGGCAAAATGGGACTAACCATTGAAGAAGCGGCGGAAAGCACCGGGATCGGACGCAATACCATGCGGAAACTGATTGACTGGGGCAAACTGCCTGTCCTCAAGGTGGGACGCAAGACCATCATCCGTAAGGATGCCCTGGAGCGATTCATGGAGGTCAACCAGGGACGAAACCTTTTGGTTCAGAACGATGTGCGGAGGATCGAATGAGTACCTCTCAGAAGCCCTCGGCGCTTGAGAGCGAAATACACCCCTCGCACAAATCTGATGATTTGTTCAAGCGGTATTTCGCCCTGCCGGGAGCCTGGAACATAGCTTCGTGGGCGTAAACTGCGCTATGATCCAGCGGAAATTGCCGCAGCAATTTCCATTGCTGTTCCGGCTGCTGCGGCACCCAAAACAGCGCAACTGCATAATGCAGTTGCAAAAGAGAACGCGGGGAGAACGACGGGGAAACGAGAGAGAACGAACGAGACCAAGCACGGACGGGAGCCAGAGAAAACGAGAAATCAACGAAAGAACGGGAGATGATATATGGCACGGCACAGCTTTATCCGAATGTCAAAGCTGCCGAATGTTAAGGGAAGAATCGACTATATTTCCAGCCCCGACAGGCAGGAAAACCTATACGCAACTTACCAAACCGCAGATATGGAGTTCTGGAAAAACCTGGCCTTTGAAAGTCAGCAGGAGTTCCGGCGCTTCGGTACAGAGGGTAAGTGCATCGAAGCAAGAGAACTGATCATTGCTCTGCCGGAAGTGTACACCACCTATGACCCCCAGCAGGTTCTGAAGGAATTTACAGAGGTATTTCACAAGCGGTATGGTGTAGAATGCGTCAGCGCACTCCACCACAACAAACGCAAGACCAACTACCACATACACCTGATATTCAGTGAACGGACACTTCTGCCGGAGCCGGATATCAAGATCGCCAGCCGCAGCGTGTTCTACGACGAGACCGGCAAGCGAGTACGCACCAAGAAAGAACTTTCCGGAGAGGATGGAAAAATCAGACCGGGATGCACGGTCATCAAGAAAGGTGAAATCTACGAACAGCATATGTTCACCCCCAAGGATGAACGGTTCAAGGACAAAGGCTTTCTACACAATTTGAAAGAAATCTATACCGATTTGATCAATCGCCATATCTCCGACCCGGCGCAACAGCTCCGGGTGTTCGACCCCAACGGTGTGTATCTTGCCACCAAGAAGATCGGCAAGAACAACCCAAAGGCGGCAGAGATCGAAGCGGACAATGCCGCAAGGCAGGAATGGAACCGCACAGCGGACATGGCATTACTGTCCGGTATTGCGGAGGAAACCATCATCGAACTGAAAAACGAGGAGATCCACAACAAGGCTGCAGACTCCGTGACTAAGCATGGCTGGCTACCGGAACTGTTCCGAAAGATCGTCCGCACAGCAAAGGAACTGCTGCAAGGCATGATCCGGGAGAAAGCAATGCCGCCCAAGCCAGTGCTGAATATGGACATAGCGGAGTTCCGCAAAATGCAGAAGCTGATGATCAAGGTGCAGGACAAGGCGAAGCACATCCGGCAGATGCAGGATACTGAACTGCCCAGGCTGAAAGCACAACTTGCCGATGTAAAGGGCATATTCAAAGGCAAGGAGCGCAAAGCACTGGAACAGGAAATTCAGAAACTGGAACAGACCATCCGGGAAGAACTCGACGCACTGCCCACCATTTTGGAAGAGGACGGCTATCCCGATGTGCAGGCATTCACAGCTACCTATCGAAAGGCAGAAAAGATCGTCAGCCAGTATAACCGAGACCTTGCTGAATGGGAACGGTCGATGCAGGAAAAGAAACGGCCCACAGAAAAGCCGCCCGAGAAGCAAAGTGTCCGGGAACAGCTTCGCAGGCTTCAAGAGGAAGGTCGGAAGAAACCCAGGAACAGAAATCGGGATTACGAACGGTAACTTTGACAACAAAAAACACACCGCTCAGCGGAAGAAATTCCGCTGGCGGTGCTTACATAGTGAAATTAGCTCAAGACCCGAGAAAAACGCAAATTACCCGATGGGAGCAATCTAAACGATGCAGACATTATCTAAGGCAATCCCAGCGGAAAACGACCCCTTTTTCCCGGTTCAAGAGCCGAGAAAAATTCACAAAAAAGGAGGATTTTCCATGAGAACAGGACTTACCAAGAAACAGAAAGTCACGGAAGTATATTACAATGCCAAAGACCCTATTGCGGAGGTCTACACCCACGATACCAAGCTGAAAAAGCGTCTGCTTAAATACGCAGCCAAATTCCCGGAATTGTGCCAGCAGACCGACGATGACGAGCAAGGCGGCCTGCGCTTCGAGATCGACAAAAGCAGAATCAGTATTCGCTTGACAGCACCGTATAGTGAGGAACGCAAAGCCAATGCCAGAAAAACAGCAAAGCGTTCTGATAATTTCCAAAGCGCCAAGTAAAGAACGTCCCCCGAACACTCTATCACATCGTAAAGTGTTCTGGGGCAATTCATATTACCCATGCAGAATCATATCTCCGTAGACTTCCGGTTTGTAGCCGATAGAAAAGCCTGGGACGCACAACGTATCGTCCCAGGCCTCGCAGTTAAATTTTAGACCCGATTTCCCTTCTTTGGATCCAGAAAGTTGAACAAGGGGAAAGGATTTCAATTCATAAATGCAATGGTATGTTAATCCTCCAGAATTACTCCATTCTCGTCACCCAAAATATTATAGATAATATCCAGCGCAGTTGCGCTTTCATAAATGAACGTTTCGGGATGACCATACCCATCGTCCGTTGTCCAGTATGCCAAAACACCGCCTTCATGCTGCACATAGGTGTTTCCGTCAAGAACAGGCTGCCATTCTTTCGGAGCGCCGGTGTTGATGAGCGAACCGGTGCTCAGGTAAAATACATTGTTTATAATGCGGAAATTCTCAGCAGCGTTGGGTTGCGCGTGTCCCTGATAGGCAGCACTGTCCTTCTCCTTATTGTACTGTTTACTTGCCCAGCCATATCCCGTATAGAGGAAATAGTTACCCTCGACCAGAACATTCTTCATCCTGTACATTTCCGGATCTACATATCCTTTGAGGTCGTAGAATATCTCTACGGGCATATCTGTGTATTCCACTATGTTACGAGCATAAGTAATATTTTGCTGAAGCCTTGGCTCGATTATTTCGCCCCGTTCCTCGTCAGGTGCCGTATCCTGATGGGTCATTGCAGCATCAAGATGCTGATAAAAATAGCAGTCCGTTACAGAATAATAATCGATATTCCCTGTCAATATAAGAGCACCGCCGCCGGGACTGAAAGTACCGTCTTCTGTGAAGTTTGATTCATAGCTTGCGATGGAGCCGCCCATCCACCCCATCTCGCAAAAAGATACCGTGCTTCTTGTAATCGTATTAGCGAAATTCGGTGCTATTCCCATATCACCGGTGTATTTCAAGCACAGATTATGAAATACATTATCCTCAGCACAGAGAATGTTTGCACGCCGAACCATAAATTCAATGCTGTCAAACACTTCGCCGGGATTCCCTGCATCACAGCGCAGATAAAGCGTACCTATACATTCCTCTTCTGTTCCAAACATATTTCCCGATGCTGCATTTGCCGGGAAAGGCTTGCCGTTTTCGTAAATAATGCTGTCTACTTCCGAGAAGAACATCAGGTCTTCCGTAAGTTCGGTTTCGACATCAAAGGGCTGTCCCTCGTGAATGGTGGAGAGATACCCACCGTCATAATAGGGCGTGACCTTTACTGCCCAGTTTTCCCCATCGTTGAAAACAAGAGCGCCGCAATCCATCATGTCCATGTGATAGACCCAGATGTTGTCCGTTCCCTCCAATAGTAACCATTTTTCGGGGTTTGCTCCATTCTCGGGCGAAGCGTAGAGCTTTGGCTTCTCGCCCTCGCCGTAGGCGGAGTAGATCACGCCGTCCTGGGCGATAAGCTGTCCGCGCCAGAGTCCGCCGCGCTCGAAATAGACGCCGTCACCGGGGTTCAGTTCGGCAACACTCGCCTTTTCCAGACTTGCCCACGCCGTTTCAGGAGAAAGACCGTCATTTTCGTCGTTGCCGTGATTGGAAACATAGTACGCCGTTCCCTCACAGGGCATATCGTCCATGTTGTTGAGTATCGCCTGCTTGACCGTTTCCACTTCCGCGAAAAGTGCTTCGTCAGCTTCTGTGGGGACCCGTTCCACTAAATAATCATAGTAACCCAGTGTTTCAGAGTTGTACAGGCGTACCACTGCTGCAATCGCGGCCTCACGGGTAAGCTGCTGATCAAAATGGAAATTCAAATCGCCGTTATGATCGAAAAAATGTACTCGCTGACTCAAATCCATGCGCCGCTGCATCCAGTAGAGAGCAGCCCCCGGGACATTACCAAGAGGTTCGTCCGGATCATCAGGTCCAAAGAACAAGGTTGTTTCCCTTTCTGCGTCACAGTAGGGGTAATCCCAAGAGAACTGTTCATTTCCTTGTCCAAAGTTGTATTGCTCCTCCGTGCAGTATTCATACTCACGAGCATTGTAAACATTCCAGCCCAGAGATTCCGCCGCAAGCATCAGCAGAACAAGGCCATCATCCCGCCGCATATTTCGCTGTGGGAATGCAGAAGTATCTACATTTTCATTCCATATGGACAAAGCGGATTCGTCACACACCGTAATCAAGGAAGTCATCAGTTGATTGAATCCAGCAAAATCAGCTTCAACTGACAAATTGTCATCCCACTCCGCCGGAATCAAGCCCATCTCCCGTGCCTTTATGGTTTCTGGCTGTTCTTCGACAACAGGCTCCGTGGTATCCGGCTCTGTTGTATTCTGAACCGACGATTCCTCTGTTTGGCTCGGTGCTGTATTTTGCGCAGGATCGGTAGTCTTCGGTTGGTTATTGCCGCAGCCAGAAAGCATTCCTAATACCATCACAAAAGATAGTAACAACGAAATGATTTGTTTCATGTTCATGTTGACGGCCTCCATTCATTTCACTTATCTACAAGTAAAAAGTGCGCAGCCGAAGCTGCGCACGAAAAACGCACAGCCCCATTTGCTGCGACACAAACTTCCACTCCCTCGACAGGTATGCGAAAACGGGCATGCATTTTTACCAAGATAAAAATGCACACCTATCGAAGAATTTATGCAGTTTGTGTCGCATGAATATATTACCACATGACTTCACAAAAATAAAGAGAATATGCGAAATTTTATATATCTACCCATCAATCTTCTGCTATGCAGCCAATTTAGAAGAATGCTCAAATGAATAAGGGTGCCCCGAATCAAGGCACCCTTCTGCTTATTTGATTTCTGTGGCTATCTATCCCTTATTCACGCATAACCTCCAACATTATCCTTGCACCCAATCGAAAACTGTTTTGGAATAACATATTTTCCGCCATGACTTGATGCTCCCTTACGCAATCTGCGTATTTTACAAACAGCTCTTTCTGTGCATCTGTCATGGTAGCAAGTAGCTTATCTTCATTCCGGCTTATTAGCTGAAGCAGCTCTTTGTATTCCTTACTTGGAGAAATATCATATTCAGCAGGTTCGACATTGCCGTACCACAGTTCTTCCAGAATACTCATGCGAAGATCACCTCCGCATTGACAATTTCTTCTGCCCGGTTGCGAACATTGTTCATGCGCTGCACCCAAGCCATTTGATCCTGTGCTTTGAGTTGTTCGGTAATACCTTCCTTTTCAGCCAGTTGCTTCACCAGTAAGTCAAACATTTCAGTTGCCCGGTTGTCGATCTGAGCAAGGTGACTGTTCAGTTTACCACTGAGAAGTAGGGTGGTGTGCAGCACCGGACGATGTTCCTTTATGTGCCGCAGGTACTTTCTGCCCCACATTCCAATGGGTTGAGTATCTTCTTCGTCCAGCACCAAACAGGGGATGTAGTAATCACCCTGTAACTCATACCAAAGACCGTTTTGCTCGTTATAAATGTACTTTTCCATTATGTAATCCTCCAAGATTTTTATATTCGCACATATGTCACAAGTTCCCGATTGCCACACTCTGTTATATCGTTTTATCAGATTTTCCTTCCCTTGTTTTTGCCCTTATAGGGTGTCATAGACAAGGTAAAACAGTGTGAAATTATATAATGGGATAAGGTGAGCAAACTGCGAAAAACCATTGCACTGCAACGGTTTTGGAGG
The DNA here is from genome assembly GCA_015068305.1 of Oscillospiraceae bacterium. Lineage (GTDB taxonomy): Bacteria > Bacillota > Clostridia > Oscillospirales > Oscillospiraceae > Faecousia. The sequence goes on along the minus strand of SVKV01000003.1, from coordinate 321 downwards.
ATTTTGTTAATGCCCTATGGAGGGTAATAACAGCATTAGATTTTTACAAATTCAAATTGGAATTTGTCAGTATTACAACTGCTTAATCTCATCGGCAATCACAGCCACATCCTTTGCGTTTGTATCAATTATAATGGTATCCAATGTTTGATACATCGGTATTCTTGCTATGCTTCTCTCAATTACATCTTCAAAGCGAATACCTCTTTCTACATCCATTGATAATCTTTCGCACAGAGTCTTTTCATCCGCTACAAGTGAGACGCATTTCACCTCACAGTTCTGTGTATCCAGCTTCTCAAGTATGGAATCGATAATTCT
>SVKV01000026.1 GCA_015068305.1 Oscillospiraceae bacterium | reverse complement strand
AATTTACGAAAAAAGGACTGTCGCATTCAGTATGCAACAGTCCTTCGTTCTTAATACGCAATTACTGCTCAGCGTAGACAGAGCACTGACGGCGATCCTTGCCCTTGCGCTCGAACTTGACGGTACCGTCAACCAGAGCAAACAGGGTGTCATCCTTGCCGATACCAACGTTGACACCGGGATGGATGTGGGTGCCTCTCTGGCGAACCAGAATGTTGCCGGCCAGAACGAACTGACCGTCAGCACGCTTGACGCCCAGGCGCTTTGCCTCGGAATCACGGCCGTTCTTGGTGGAACCGCCGCCCTTGTGGTGAGCGAAGAACTGAATACCAATCTTCAGCATGGTGTTACACCTCCAAAACTTCGATATAATCAGGATAATCGTCCCGCATGTTGATCAACGTCAACATCATGCCTGCCAGAACAGCCTGTACGGTGTCCTCTTCATCGCAGGATGCGGGGAGGGTCAGGGTGATACGAGCCTGCTCGTCCTTCACTCTGACCTTGGCCTTTGCGCCGCACACATCATTGATGGTGGCCTCGGCCATGGTAACAACGGCGGAGACGGCGGCGCAGACAATGTCGGCACCAGCCTCAGCGTAACCGCTGTGTCCGGAAATGGAGAAGCCGGTGATCCGGTCCTCATCCATGAAAAATTCGCATCTTGTCATAATTACAGTGCGATCTTGGTGATTTCCACCTTGGTGTAGGGCTGACGATGGCCGATCTTCTTCTTCTCGTTCTTCTTTGCCTTGTACTTCAGAACGTGGATCTTCTTGCCCTTGCCATTCTTGACGACCTTAGCCTCAACAGCGGCACCTTCCACAACGGGAGCGCCGATCTTGGTGTTCTCGCCGTCCAGCACTGCCAGAACCTGCTCGAACTTGACGGTTTCCTCTGCCTCGACGTTCAGCTTCTCGATGAACAGAACATCACCCTCAGCGACGGTGTACTGCTTGCCACCGGTCACGATAACTGCCTTCATTTTTTGTTTCACCTACTTCATTTTTGTAGTCTCGCTTTAAAGGTGCGGATGCGTTTGGGCGCACCGACTTAGACCTCTTCAATGCGGCTGGTCTATTTTAACATTACACATATAAATTGTCAAGAACATTTTTCAACTTTTTCTTGCGTATTTCTGATTATTTTGGTATACTATCGAAAGAATTCTGCCGGAGGTGACGGGGTATGAAAAGCAAATACTGGGCCATGGTGCTGGCTGCCGTCATAGTGCTTTCCGCAGCTGCCGCCATTCCTCTTTTTGGTACTGCACAGGATGCCGGATGGGCCGAAATCCGCAGCAACGGGCAGCTCAGCCGCACCGTCAATCTCCATGTGGATCAGCAGTTTACAATCCCCTGCCCCGGCGGCTATAATACGGTTACCGTCAAAGACGGAAAGATCGCCGTCACGGAGGCCAGCTGCCCGGACCACTACTGCATGGACCGGGGATTCTGCAGCGGCGGAACGCCCATTGTGTGTCTTCCCAACAAACTGGTCATTGAATTTACCGGCGAGCAGGAAATCGATGGACTTCTCGGATAATTTTTTCAAAAAAGTCTTGACAAATTACGACGGGACGTGTATACTAACTAAGTGCTTCGGCGCAAGGTGCATATGGACGATTAGCTCAGCTGGCTAGAGCATCCGCTTGACGTGCGGAAGGTCATAGGTTCGAGTCCTATATCGTCCACCACTTTTTCAAATTTGGTGTTGTCAAGCGGTCAGCCGCTTGCAGTGGGTCAGATCATAGGTTTGATTCCTATATCGTCCACCACCTTAATTTCATAGTTGGACGATTAGCTCAGCTGGCTAGAGCATCCGCTTGACGTGCGGAAGGTCATAGGTTCGAGTCCTATATCGTCCACCAAAGAAACCACACCTAAAGGTGTGGTTTTTTTCTTTGGTGGACGATATAGATGGACTCGAAAGGACGGCCGAGCGGAGCGAGGTAATGGAATGTCCGGTGGACATTCCATTAGTCCGCGGAAGAGTCCATAAAGGACAGATCGCAGTCAGTATGACTGTGGACTGTCCTTTATCATTCGGTACCATGGGGAAATGAAATGCAAATCGAGTCCTATATCGTCACTGATTATTTCGATCTGTTGACATTTCATCGGCCCGCAGTAGAGTCCACAAAGGACAAGGCGCGGTCAGCATGACCGCACTCTGTCCTTTATCATTCGGTATCCTCCGTTAATATCAAAGGGGCCAGGCTTTCGCCTGACCCCTTTTCATTTGTTTCAGTTTTAGATGACAGGCAGGCTTGCTGCAGCCACAGCCTGGCCCACGCGGCGCATCTTCTCGTCGGGCAGCGTGACACAGCACTTTTCTGCCAGAGCGGGATACTCTTCTGCCAGAATCTCGTTGGTAACACGCAGGATGGTGTCGCCGCCCTTACCGGACATGACACGGCCCATCAGCATGATGTAATCCAGATCGTAGAACTGGGAGTACAGCACCACGGTATAGCCGAAATAGACACCGATGGACTCGAAGATTGCCTGTGCTCTGGGGTCGTCAGCCTCCATCAGCTTCTGAACAGCCTTCAGCTTCTCAGCCAGGCTCAGGCTTGCATCCAGCTCGATACCGGCAGCGGGAGCCAGCTTGATAACAGCATCCTGAGAGAAGTACTTGCAGCCAACGCCGTAGTCAAAGGACCACTCGTCCTGCATCGCGCCGGGATTCAGGTCAACAGGTGCGAAGGCCAGCTCGTTGATCCAGCCCAGAACGTTCTGGTCAGCATCCACATAACCGACAGCTTCGGAAGTACCCATGGCCAGGCCCATCAGCTTGCCCTTGCCCAGGCCCATGGCACCGGCCAGAGCGGAAACGTCGCCGTCGTTGGCAACCACCAGGGGCACATCGCCGATGGCAGCGGCAGCCCGGGTGTAGACGGTCTTGACCTTGTCCCAGTTTTCACGGGGAACCTTGATGAACAGGGATGCAACACGGGGCTCGTTGTCGATGTAGTCACCGGCAGAGGAAACACCGATGCCATCAACCCGGGGCATCTTGGAAGCGGCAGTCTTGAAGGCTTCCAGAATGTGCTCATAGTGGTAATCGGGATCCTCATTCAGCTTGGGGAACCAGATAACTTCTTCGGAATAGACGCACTCGCCGTCGATAACAGCGGAAACCTTCCGGTCGGAGCCGCCTGCGTCGAAGCCGATGCGGCAGCCGTTCATGTAGCCGCCCATGGGTTCGGGCTGCTCGTTGGAAGCGGGGCACTCTTCCAGGGGCAAATCAATGATTTCCAGGGTCTTCTCAAACAGCTGGTCCACAAAGGTGAAGTCAAACTCACGCTCGCCGCCGATCTTGTAAGCTGCCTGCAGCTTCTGTGCCAGCTCGGAGCAGCCGCAGATATAGACCTTGAAGCCGCCGACGGACCACAGCAGGAACTTGACAATACGCTCCACGTAGCGGTAGTCAGCTTCAGCCATTTCGGGAGTGCCGTGAATGAAGGTGTTGCGGACAGTGACATGGCCGCCGGTACGTTCAACAGCAATTGCCAGAGGCTTCTTTGCATCCTTCAGGTATGCCTGCATCCAGACACCGAAGGGAATGTAGTTGGGATCCAGAGTGGGAATATGCTTCTGCTCATAATTAACGCCTAAGTACTGCATGGGAAATTCCTCCTCATATTTGATATAGTTCCATTATAGCATATTGTCACCAATTGACAATACCAGTTTCGCGTGTGTTTTGTTAAAATTCGCTATTTTGCAAGCTGTTTGTCATAGCCCATGGCCACAAGCTGCCGGAAAGCCTGCCAGGCCTCCTCCGGGATTTCCTGAGGAATCTGGTAGCCCTTCTTCGCATACAGGTCCATCCGCTGAAAATCTCCCACGATGACGGAAACAGCAGGCTCTTCACCGATTCCCTGTTTCCCTGCATCGTCCAGGTATTCCGGAATCGTCACCTGGGGCGATGTCACTGAAAAACTGAGTTCGGGCCAGTAAACACCCATGGCAGCCACAATTCTGCGCTCCATAAAGGGCTGGTGGACACCCAGGATATGATCATGGGGAATCCCCCGCGCTTCCAGCAGCGCTCTGGTGAACTGGATGTTTTCCTTTGTATTGGCAGACCGGTCCTCAATGAGGATATCCCCTTCCGGCACGCCGCAGTCCATGGCAACTTTTGCAAACCGGACAGCCTCCGGCTCGGGAAGCAGCCCTTCCGTATTGCGGCCCAGGCCGCCGGTAAAGAGGATCTTCGGCGCATAGCCCTGATGGTAAAGCTCCGCTGCCCGGCGGGCAATGTTGGTATTGAAGTTTCCAAAGCCCACAATACAGTCGGCCTTTTCCGGTTTCTGATGCAGACACAGGTAATCCCAGATCACCTGCAACGGTTCCAAATAATCCATAGTTACTCCGAAAAAGGCCGCCGGTTACCCGGCGGCCTGGATTTCTTAGCAGTACTTTGCCACTGCTTCGCGGATCATGGCCGCGCTTTCCTGTGCAATTGCGATATCGCTTTCGATCAGTTCTGCCAGAGGAGCCCGGACGCTGCCGCAGTCGGGGCCGCCGTTGATGCGCAGAATTTCCTTGATCATGCCGTACATATTGCCGTGACCGGAGCACATCTTGTAGATGATCCGGCAGCAGTCGTTCTGGATTTCCAGAGCCTTGGCCATCTCGCCTGCCTTGACGCAGCGGTACAGCTCCACATACAGCTCGGGCATCGCACCGTAGGTGCCGCCGATGCCGCCAACTGCGCCCATGACCAGGCCGGAGATCAGCTGCTCATCGGGACCGTTGAAAACGATGGCACCCTCGTCACGCCACATCTGGATATCCTGGGTGGGCATGGAGGAGTTCTTGACACCGATGACATTGGGATTGCGCAGCATTTCCTTCAGCAGGGGCACGGACAGGGAAACGCCTGCCAGCTGGGGAATGTTGTAGATGATGAAATCAGTGTTGGGAGCAGCGGCGCTCATGTCATTCCAGTACTTGGCAATGGCATAGGGAGGCAGCTTGAAATAGATGGGAGGAATGGATGCGATGGCATCGACACCCAGGCTCTCTGCATGAGCAGCCAGTTCCTGGGAATCAGCGGTGTTGTTGCAGGCGATGTGGGCAATAATGGTCAGCTTGCCCTTTGCAACAGCCATCACGTTCTCCAGAACCACCTTGCGCTCTTCCTTGCCCTGATAAATGCATTCACCGGAGGAGCCGCCCACGTACAGGCCCTGAACGCCCTTGTCGATGTAGTACTGGGTCAGTTCCCGGACAGCAGCAGGATTGATCTTGCCGTCACGGTCATAGCAGGCATAAAAAGCAGGAATAATGCCTTCATACTTCTTCAAATCTTTCATGTATATTCTCCTATTGTGAATATGGTGTGTTTACCGGAAGATTATACCAGAATCCGACGCACAACGCAAGTACTTAACCCTTGACGGCGCCCATGGTGATGCCCTTGGTGAAGTACTTCTGGAAGATCAGGAACACGATGATGATGGGCACGGAGGCCAGAGCCGCACCGGCCATCAGCAGACCGAAGTCCGTGGCATTTTCGCCCTGCATGGTGGCAATACCCAGGGAGATGGTCAGATTCTTGCCGGAAATCAGCATGATCAGCTGCATGAAGTAATCGTTCCAGGAGTTGATGAAGGTGAAGATGGCGCAGGCACCCACACCGGGCTTGATCATGGGGAACATGACATCGGTGAAGGTCCGCCACTCGGAAGCACCGTCGATGCGGCAGGCTTCCACCATTTCCGTGGGGATACCTTCGGCAAACTGCTTCAGCAGGAACACGCCGAAGGGCCAGCCCACGATGGGGAAGATGACAGCCCAGATGGTGTCATAGAGCTTCAGCGTGGACATTTCCCGCAGCAGGGGGATCAGAATAACCTGCTTGGGCAGCGCCATCGCACAGACGACCAAGGAGAAGATCAGGCCTCTGCCCCAGAAGCGCTTCTTGGCCAGCACATAACCTGCCATGGCGGAGGTCACACAGGTGATCAGCATGGAGGTAACGGACATAAAGACGGTGTTGATCAGCCAACGGATGGCTGCAGGGACGGTGGGGCCGGTGATGGTGAACTTATTCATGGAGAACACCAGGCCGAACATCTTGATGCTCCAGCCGCCGAAGGAGAAGTCAAACAGCGGAGCAGTACGCTTGCTCATCAGACGCTGATAGTTATCAATAACCCACTCGGTGGGAATCCAGACAGGCTTGGGGCTGTTGATCTCAACGCCGGTCTTGAAGGAGCCGGTGATGATCCAGTACAGGGGGAATGCAAACAGGAATGCAATGATACCGATGGCGACGAAGGAAGCAATCTTATAAATCTTCTCTCTCATCGCATTCTTTTCAATACGGTTCTGATTATTCATATCCTCACCCCTCCCTTATTTCTCTTCGCCCATCTTGAACTGGATTGCAGACAAGATGGCAATGATGATGGCCAGGATGACACCCATTGCATTGCCGTAGCCGTACTTATACAGCTTGAAGGCATTATGGTAGATGTAGAACATGATGGTCATGGTGGAGTTTCTGGGACCGCCGGAGGTCAGCAGCTGAATCAGCGCGAAGCACTGGAAGGAGTTAATGGTGGTGATGACCAGAATGTACAGCGTGGTGGGCATCATCTGGGGCCACTTGATCTTCCAGAAGGCCTGCATGGGGGTAGCGCCGTCCACTTCGGCAGCTTCCACGAGGGACTTGTCCACGTTGTCCAGAGCGGAAACGTACAGAACGATGGGCTGGCCCACGGAGGTGGTCAGCAGGATCAGAATGATGCAGCCCAGAGCATACTTGGGATCGCCCAGCCAGTTGATGTTCTTTTCAATAATACCCAGGCCCTCTTCGCCCAGAACATAGTTGAAAATACCCTGGGAATAGTTGTACATCCACTTCCAGACCATGGTAACAGCAACGGAGCCGGTGACCACGGGCAGATAGAAAATGCAGCGGAACAGAGAAGTTGCGGCCACATGCATCTTGGAAATGACGGAAGCCACCCACAGGGAGAATGCACAGGTAACAGGAACGGACACGACCACGATGATCAGGGTGTTCCAGAGAGCAGTCCAGAAAACGGGGTCATTAAACAGTGTGACATAGTTGTCAAAGCCAACAAAGATGTCCTCGCGGCCCATGGTTGCGTCAAAGAAAGAGGTGTAGACGCACATAAACATGGGATAGACGACGAACATGATGAAGAACAGCAAAAACGGTGCCAGGAACAGATAGGACGTGACAGTCTCATGAATCATCAGCCGGCGGGTCTTTGCATTCACGGAGATTCTTTTGTTTGCCAAGGATATCCTCCTCTCAGTCTTTCGGTAGTTCGGTAATCGTGAATAGTGAATAAATGAACCGTTCCCATAGCCTTCTCCTTGAGGAGAAGGTGGCGCGGCGTAAGCCGTGACGGATGAGGTGTTGCAATGTTACGAATTCGCATTGGATTGTTTCCCACGCAGCAACCTACCGCACACCTCATCAGTCATACCGCTTTAAGGCGGTATGACAGCTTCCCCTCAAGGGGAAGCCTTTGCTACTGCGAACGACTCACCTATTCACTATTACCGCTTACCTCTTCTTTGAAGAAAGCCCCTCCCCTCGGAAGGGAAGGGGCTTTGGGATTCGGTTAAGGAACGTCTGCTAAGGAATTAGCCGAAAACAGCGTTTGCGGTAGCCTCGCGGGCAGCAACGATGTCAGCAATGCCTTCGCCGCCGGAGAAGCCGACTTCCTGCAGCATGTTCCACCACTCGTAACGAGCCTCGGTCCAGCCCTTGGTGACCTGGTAGTAGTCACCCAGCATGGGCATCAGGACGGTGTACTCCTTCATGGTTGCGTTGTCAGCCCAGATGCCGGACAGGTCAACACCCTCAGCGGTGTCACGGACTGCGAAGTAGTTGGCAGCCTTGACAGCGTCGATGGTAGCAGCGGAGTCGCCGAAGTACTTGATGAAGGTCTTGGCAGCCTCGATGCGGGCAGCGTCGCCGTTATCGAAGATACCGAAGCCCCAGATACCGCCGTTCAGCTTGGTGCTGGTGCCGTCGACGGAGGGGAATGCCAGAACCATGATCTCGTCGCCGTTCTGAGCCTTGCCGGGTTCGCCGTTAGCGCCGGCGGGGTTCAGCTGCTGAGCGATGTTCCAGCAGGTAGCCATAGCCAGGTTGCCCTGGTAGAATTCCTTCAGCTCGTCGCCGCCAGCCAGGTCGGGACGGTACTCGATAGCGGGATGAGCCAGCAGCTCGGTCATAGCCTTGATGTTGCCGTCAACATTCCAGGTGTAAGCGCTGTGGTCGGGAGCGGTGAATGCGCCCTCGTACAGGTTGGTGATCAGAACGCGGTTGCCCTGGTCGCCGCCCTGGTCCTTGCAGAAGACAGCGCCGACGGTCTTGCCGGTGTGGGCGTAAACAGCGTCAACAGCCTTCCAGAAGTTCTCGGTGGTCCAGGTACGGGTCTCGACGTCGATGTACTGCATTGCGCCGGCAGCCTCGAACAGGGTCTTGTTGATGGCCATGCAGTGAGCGGTCATGACAACGGGATACTCGTAAGCGGTGTTCTCGTCAGCGAAGCAAGCAGCCAGAGGACCTGCAAAGATTTCCTTCTTGTCGGTCTCGTCAAACAGGTCAGCGATGTTGACCATCTTGCCCTTGGCGCCCCAGTTGGCGACCAGACGCTCGGGACCTTCCATAACCAGGTCGGGAGCCTTGCCGGCGGTGATGGCAGCGTCGATGGTGGCGTCGCCGTCAGCGTAGGTCAGATACTCGACGGTAACCTTGATGCCGGTATCGGCTTCGAACTTAGCCATCAGAGCATCAACAGTAGCCTGATCGCCCCAGTTGCCGATGGGGTAGGTCATCAGAGTCAGCTCGGTAGCAACAGCGGGAGCCTCGGGAGCAGCGGGTTCTGCGGGAGCCTCTGCCTCGGGAGCAGCGGGAGCTTCGGCCTTGGGAGCCTCGGTGGGAGCGGGAGCCTGCTCAACGGAGCATGCAGCCAGACCCAGGACCATGACCAGAGCCAGCAGAAGTGCGATAAACTTCTTCATTTGTTTTCCTCCTAAATATTTGTTGTATATGCAGTCACGGTTTCCACCGCAAAAGCCAGAGATTCATGACGTTTCTAGAAGAAACGTCAAAGGGCATGCCCTTTTCTTTTTATGCCGCTTTCAAATCCGCGGTCAATAACATATTAAACAAAGCTATATGGATTGTCAATCAAATTATGAAAAGAATTTTCAGAACTTGAAAAGTTTGTAAATTGCCTACAAATGCAACTATCTGATTTTTTACAATATGCCGAAGGAAAAATTATGACATTTCCGACAAACTGTGATATACTGATTGTAACTGAAAATTTTTTACAGAATGGGAGTTTTTCTATGAAAAAGCATATTGTCTGTCTGGGCGATTCCAACACCCACGGCTACTGCGCCGATCCCATGGACTGTGCCGACGGCGGCGACCGTTTCAACGAAAACGAGCGCTGGCCACGGGTGCTGGAAAAGCTGCTGGGTGAAGATTATCTGGTACTGGAAGAGGGCCTTTCCGGCCGCACCACCGTGTTCCCCGACCCCCTGCACGAGGGTATGCCCGCTCTGGATGTGGCTTATCCCATCCTCATGAGCCACGAACCGGTGGACCTTCTGATCATTATGCTGGGCACCAACGATACCAAGGACCGGCTGGGCATGAATGCCGCCTGCATTGCCCTGGGACTGGGCCGTCTGGTGGATAAATGCAGGTCCGTTCCCTGCTGGGGAAAGCACGAACCCAACATTCTGGTCATCTGCCCGCCTCACATCGGCCGGGAGCTGAAGGACCCCTGCATGGGAAGCAGCTGCGCCGAAAAGAGCGAGGAGCTGGCCAAATACATGGAGCCTGCCGCCACGGCCCGGGGCTGTGCCTTTCTGGATGCCCAGGGTCTTGCCGAATTCAATAAAGTGGACTACATGCATCTGACCCGGAAGGGCCATGCCGATCTGGCTGCAAAGCTTGCCCAGCTGGTTCCCGGTCTGGTATAAAAAAAGAAACCGCCTCAATCGGCGGTTTCCTCCGGATTCATAAAGGGCTTAAACATGGGCTCGATCAGCAGGCTGCCGATCAGAGCTGCCAGGGACGGCAGGAAAAACAGCGGGAACACATACCGGGCACACAGGAAAATAGCTGCGGCATTCAAAATGCCCAGCAGCAAAGTCCGGGGCAGGTTCGCAAATCCCAGCAGAATGGTGTTTCTCATCAGGGACAGGAAGCTGTTTTCAAACCGGCTCAGAATGGGAAATGCCAGGCTCACCGTACCCAGGATCAGCATACTGAGAAAAGCACCGGCCGCAAACAGCATAAAGGAGATCTGCTGGGCCACTGCTGCATTCCAGATTTTGATCAGAAGAAAGACTGCGCCGGAAAAAACGGCCAGCACCGCCACCGTAGGCAGGATTCCTGCTTTCCAGTTGGTCCGGAACACATGGAAAAACCGCTGCCAGGAATGCTTCTCCCCCTTCCGCATGCCCCGGTAGGAGGCATCGTAAAGGGCTGCAAAGGAAGCACCCAGGGTTACCACCGGGAAGCATCCCAGAATCCAGAACAGACTCAGGAAAATGCAGTCGGTTATGTTGTTCATGGTGATCATCAGCGGGCTGTCCGGTCTGAGCAGGTTGCGGAACATAAGAATACCTCCGGGTCATTTCTTTTCCGCCATTATAGCACATATTTTACCGGCTGTCACCGAAAATCTGCATTCCGTCATTCCATAACAGTAAACATTCTGATATTTAACCATTACAGGAGGAATTATCAATGGATCGCAAAAAGTTTTTAGCGGAGCGCCAGTGGATCCGCAACCAGCTGAGCAATGTAGCCGACTTCTGGCTGAAAAACGGCTGGGACCACGAGCACGGCGGTGTTACCACCTGCCTGGACCGGACTGCCCAGGTTTATTCCACCGACAAGAGCGTGTGGATGCAGGGCCGCTGTGGCTGGACCTATGCATACCTGTGCAAAATCTACGGTGTCCGGGAGGACTGGCTTGCCTTCTCCAAGAGCTGTATCGATTTTCTGGAAGAGCACTGCGTCAACCATGATGCCGATGGCCGCCTCTACTTTACCGTGGAAGCCGACGGCACCCCCCTGCGTCAGCGCCGCTACTGCTATTCCGAAGCCTTCTACTGCATCGCCAATGCCGAGTACTACGGCATCACCGGTGAGAAGGAGCATCTGCTCCGTGCCCGCCGTGCATACGACATGTACTGGAATCTGAATCACGGCATGGCTGACCCCACCGGCATGGGCCCCAAGTCCACCCGGGCAGGCCGGGGTCTGGGCATCCCCATGATCATTCTGAACGTCACCGGCGTCATGAAGCGGGTGGACCCCGAAATGGCCGATCTGTATGATGCACGGGCCAACGAGTGTGTCGCCGACATTTTCAATTACCATGTGAAGGAAGACCTGGGCTGCACCCTGGAATCCGTGGGCCCCAACGGTGAGACCCGGCTCCATGTGACCGAGGGCCGTATGGTCAACCCCGGCCACGATATCGAGTGTGCCTGGTTCCTGATGGACCGGGCCAACGACATCGGCGATGCCGAACTCCACGCCAAGGCCATCAAGGTCTTCGATATGGCCTTTAACGCCGGCTGGGACGAAGAATTCGGCGGCATCCTGTACTTCATGGACTGCCTGGGCAATCCTCCCGAAGCCTACGAGCACGATATGAAGCTGTGGTGGCCCCACAACGAGGCTCTGATTGCTTCCATGATGATCTACCGGGACACCAAGGATGAAGCTTACCTGGACATCTTCTACAAGATTCTGGATTACTGCAAGGCACACTTTGCCGATGAATACGGCGAGTGGTACGGCTACCTCCGCCGGGACGGCAACCCCACCCTGCCCGCCTGCAAGGGTTCCACCTTCAAGGGTCCCTTCCATGTGCCCCGCTGCCTGATCATGGTCGATCAGATGATGACCGAAATCCTGGGCGAATAAGATTACCCTATGGCCCGGGACCACTATCTCGGGCCCTCATTCCATAAAAGAAAGGAGACAAGGAATGGACGAGCAAAATATCAGTATTCTGGATCGGATCCATGCCTCCTATTATCAGCTGGCCGCCGCAGAGCGGAAGGTAGCTGACTATGTTCTGAGCCAGTACCGGCAGGTGCAGTTCATGTCCATCACCCAGCTGGCGGAAGAATGCGGCACCGCAGATGCCACAGTTTCCCGGTTCTGCCGGAGTCTGAAACTCAAGGGCTTCAACGCCTTCAAACTGGAACTGGCAAAATACGCCGCAGCCTCCACCGCCGAGGGTCTGCGCTCCCGCCCCACTCCCACGAACACGCCGGAGGGCCGCTGTGCGGAAGCCGGCCGGCTTTCCCAGGAGGCCATCGACCAGACCATTGCTCTGGTACGGATGGCAGACATCGAAAAGACCGTATCGATTTTCGAGGGCGCGGATCGGGTATTCTGCATGGGCGCCGGCGGCAGCATGCTGCTGGCCAATGAGTGTGCCCATCTGTTTTCCACGGTATGCAACAAATTCTCCGCCATCTGGGATTCCCACATGCAGATGAGCATCACCGCCACCATGAATTTAAACGATGTGATCGTGCTGTTTTCCTATTCCGGTGCCACCCAGAGCGGTGTGGAGGTGCTGGAGCTGGCCCAAAAGCGGGGAATCCGCACCGTTCTCATCACCCGGTATCCCAAGTCCCCGGCAGCAAAGCTTGCAGAAGTGGTGCTGTGCTGCGGTTCCAGCGAATCGCCCTTCCAGTTCGGTTCCGTTCCCGCGAAGGTGGCCCAGCTGGTGCTGCTGGATGTGCTGTTCCAGGAGTATCTGCACCGGAACAAGGAAGCCTGCGAGGAGAGCCTGCAGCGGATCGCCGATGCCCTTTCTGAAAAACACATATGAAATATTTATCTCAATTTTCCATCATTCTGGGCTTCACCCTGGCCGGCGAAGCCCTGCAGCGGTTTCTTCCGCTGCCCATTCCGGCTTCCGTCTACGGTCTTGTGCTGCTGTTTGCCGCCCTGTGTACCGGTGTTGTAAAGCTGGAGCAGGTTAAAGAAACCGGCAGCTTTCTCGTTTCCATTCTCCCCATTCTGTTTGTGGGCCCCACCGTGGGCATCGTGGAGCATTGGGAACTAATCCGGCCTCAGCTGCTGCCCATCGGACTGCTGCTGGTTGGTTCGACGGTGCTGACCTTCGGCATCAGCGGCCGGGTGGCCCGATTCTTCCTGAAAAAGGGAGGGACGGATCATGGATGAACTGCTTGAAATCGGGATTCTTCCCGTGATTGTAACGCTGCTGGCCTTCCGGACCGGACAGTTTTTCCAGCAAAAAACAAAGTCCCCCCTCTGCAATCCCATTCTGATCGCCGTGATCCTGGTTCTGCTGTTTCTGACCGGCACGGGAATGGAGCTGGGCGACTATCAGCAGGGCACCTCCCTGCTTTCCTGGCTCATGACCCCGGCGACGGTGTGTCTGGCCATTTCCATGTACGAGCAGTTTCAGGTGCTCCGCAAAAGCACCCCCATGATTCTGGCCGGTGTGGCCGCCGGAGCTTTGTCCTGTCTGCTGACTGTCCTGCTGTTTGCGCTGGCTGCAGGGTTTGACCGGACACTGACCGTTTCCCTTCTTCCCAAGAGTGTGACCACCGCCATCGGCGTACCCCTTTCCCAGATCGCCGGCGGTATGGATTCCATCACCACCGCCGCCATCATCCTCACCGGTATCACTGCCAGTGTGCTGGGGCCCGGACTGTGCAGACTGTTCCGGCTGACTGACGAGGTGTCCCGGGGCGTGGCCTTCGGCACCGCCGGACATGTGATCGGCACCGCCAAGGCAAACGAGATCAGCGCCCTAACCGGTGCTGTGAGCAGTCTTTCTCTGGTCGTAGCCGGATTGCTCACCGCGGTCATTCTCCCCCTGGCCGTACAACTGCTTCCCCAATAAACAGCAAAGCCGCCATCTTCCGATGGCGGCTTTTGTGATGTCTTTTATTTTGCAGGGCCTCTTTCCAGGATCTTCTTGAACTGGGTGAAGAACATGACGGTTGTGACCAGCGCTGCGACCACATCGCTGACGGGCTCTGCCAGGAACACGCCGAAGACCTTGTTCTCGAAGAACAGGGGCAGAATGAAGATCAGAGGGATCAGCAGGATGATCTTTCTCAGGCAGGCCATCAGCAGGCTGATCTTCGCCTGGCCCAGGGCCATGAAGCTCTGCTGGCAGGCCAGCTGGAAGCCCATGGAGAAGATGCCGGCCATGTAGATCCGCATGGCCCAGGAGGTGTACTGCACCAGTTCCGGCTTGTTATTGAACACGGAAACAAATACCTGAGGCATCAGCATCAGCATTGCCCAGAAGGCGGTGGTATAGGCCACACAAACACCGAACTGGAGGTAGAATGCCTTCTTCACCCGGTCATGGTTGCCGGCGCCGAAGTTGAAGCTCATGATGGGCTGGCCGCCCTGGCAGATGCCGTTCAGAGGCATGGTAACCAGCTGGGCGCAGCTGTTGATGATGGTCATGGCACCAACCGCCAGGTCACCGCCGTAACGGGCCAGGCTGGAGGTAAAGCTCACAGACAGCAGGCTCTCGGTGGACACCATCACGAAGGTGGAGATACCCAGCGCCAGGCAGGGACCGATCACGGACCACTGGATCTTCATATTTTCCTTCTTCAGCCGCAGTATGGTCTGCTTGCCGGTGAGGAAGCGGATGATCCACAGTGCGCCCACGCCCTGGCTCAGAATGCTGGCCAGTGCTGCACCCATAACACCCATATCCAGCACAAAGATGAAAATGGGGTCCAGAATGATGTTGATCACCGCACCGATGACGGTAGTCATCATGCTGATCTTGGCAAAGCCCTGGGTGGTGATGAAGGGATTCATACCCAGCACAACCAGAACACAGACGCTGCCCAGAATGTAGGTCCGGGCATAAGACACGGCGTAGGGCAGGGTCACATCACTGGCACCGAAGAGGCGCAGCAGTGTGGGTGCAGCCCCATAGAAAACCGCAGTCAGGACCACTGCAAAGCAAAGCAGCAGAGAGAAGCAGTTTGCAACGATTTTTTCTGCCAGATCATGATTCTTCTGACCCATGGCAATGGCAGCCCGGGGTGCACCGCCGGCGCCGCAGAGCATGGCAAAGGCAGTCAGCAGCATGTTGATCGGCAGGAACAGGCCCACACCGGTCAGTGCCTCGGCACCCACCTCCGGCATATGACCGATGTAAATCCGGTCCACGATGTTGTACAGCAGATTGATGACCTGGGCCACCACAGCGGGGATGGCCAGCTGGGCAAGCAGCTTCGGGATGCTGCCGGTACCCATATCCTGCTGTTTCTTGGGATTTGCTTCTTTCATGGTATCACGATCCTTCGCTAATATATTATCTCTTTCATTTTACCATTACCCTATGCCGAATGCAATGGACAAAATTCGATATTCGTGTCGTATGGCGCCAAAAAGTCCCCTGCCGCAGCAGGGGACTTTTCCTTTTCCTTATTTTCCGAGGAATTCCTTGGTCACGCTGACGATATTCTCCGCACACAGGCCGTAGTGGGCCAGCACCTGCGCAGCGGGACCGGACTGACCGAACTGGTCGTTGACGCCGATACGGCGGACAGGGGTGGGACAGGTTTCGCTGAGGAAGCTGCACACAGCTTCTCCCAGGCCGCCGATGACGGAATGCTCCTCGCAGGTAATGATCTTACCGCACTTCTTGGCAGCTTCCAGCACCAGCTCCTCGTCCAGAGGCTTCACTGTTGCCATGTTGATCAGCATGGGATGGATACCCTGCTCTTCCAGAGTCTCGCAGGCCTTCATGGCCTCGTAGACCATCAGTCCGTTGGCAATGATGGCAATATCGCTGCCGTCGCGCATGATCTCGCCCTTGCCGATGACAAATTCAAAGCCCTCTTCGTGGAACACAGGCACAGCCAGACGGCCCATACGCAGATACACGGGGCCTTCATGGGCATAGGCAGCCTTGGTGGCAGCTTCTGCCTCCACGCCGTCAGCAGGACAAATCACCGTCATGCCGGGGATGGAGCGCATCAGGGCAAAATCTTCGCAGCACTGGTGGCTTGCGCCGTCCTCACCGACGGACATACCGCCGTGAGAGGCACCGATCTTCACATTCAGCGCAGGATAACCCACGGAGTTGCGGATCTGCTCGTAAGCACGGCCGGAGGCAAACATTGCGAAGGAAGAAGCAAAGGGAACCATGCCGGCTGCTGCCAGGCCTGCTGCCACGCTCATCATATTGCCTTCTGCGATGCCGCAGTTGAAGTGCCGGTCGGGATATGCCTTTGCAAACATTCCGGTCTTGGTGGAACCTGCCAGGTCTGCATCCAGAACCACCACATTGTCATGGAGCTTGCCCAGTTCCACCAGGCCCTTGCCGTAACCTTCCCGGGTAGCCATTTTCTTAACATCTGCCATATTTAGTTACCCTCCAGTTCTGCAAGTTTTGCGTTCAGCTCTGCCATAGCCTGCTCGTACTGCTCCTTGTTGGGAGCCACGCCGTGCCAGCCGGCCTGGTTTTCCATGAAGGAAACATCCTTGCCCTTGACGGTCTTCATGACGATGGCGCTGGGCTGACCCTTGACGGTCTTTGCCTCGTTGAGCGCTGCCTCAATCTGGTCGAAATCATGGCCGTCGATGCTCTTCACATGGAATCCGAAGGCCTCCAGCTTGTCCACAATGGGGTAGGGGCTCATGACCTTGGCAACCTCACCGTCGATCTGCAGACCGTTGTTGTCAACAATGACCACCAGGTTATCCAGATGATAGTGGGCTGCAAACATGCAGGCTTCCCAGACCTGGCCTTCCTGGATCTCGCCGTCACCCAGCAGGGTGTAGACCCGGTTGGTTTTTCCCTGGGTCTTGGCAGCCAGTGCCATGCCGCAGGCGGCGGAAATACCCTGGCCCAGAGAGCCGGTGGACATATCCACGCCGGGAACGCTGTTCATATTGGGATGGCCCTGCAGATAGTGGCCCAGCTTGCGCAGCTGCTTCAGATCCTCAACAGGGAAAAAGCCCCGGTGTGCCAGCGCTGCATACAGGCCGGGAGCAGTATGGCCCTTGGACAGGACAAAACGGTCCCGGTCCTCCCACTTGGGATTTCTGGGATCCACATTCAATTCCTTAAAATACAGATAGGTAAACATATCCGCCGCAGACAGGCTGCCGCCGGGGTGGCCGCACTTGGCGCAGTAGGTGGACTCCACGATCCCCTGCCGGACCTTGCATGCAACGGTCTGGAGCTGTTTTTTCTCATTGGGTGTCATCCGTAATCCTCCTTGAAAATACCGAAAAATAGAATGCTTCCAATTCATCGTAAGTATACACGTTTGTCGGCTCATTTGTCAACCGCGCGAAACAAATTCAGAATATCCGACAATTTTTACCGGCGTTTGCCTTCCAAAAAAGGGAAACGGCACAGATTGCTCCGTGCCGTTTGATTGGTGGTTATTCTGCGGCAGCCGCTTCCGGAACCGGCTTCTTCAGCTTCCGGCTCAGCCCCAACGCCCGCATCAGAAGTGTCAGAATCACGATCACAATCAGCGCAGCCGTCATGGTGGTGTAGGCGAAGGCCGCTTCGTTGCCGTGGCGCTGCACATAGTATTCCATATATCCGGCCAGGCCCATCATACCGGCAATTGCCAGCCAGATCACAAAATGGTATCCCTTCAGGCCGCTGTTTTTCACCATACGGACCGCAAACACGATCAGCGGCACCACCAGGGCCACCAGGCCCAGAATCTGCACCACGCTGATAAAGCCGTTGGAACGCAGGAACAGGGAGTCATAGCGGGTGCTGTCGCAGACGATCTGGCTGGCGCCGTAGGCCAGCAGGAACATCAGCGCCACGTCGCCGTCCTTCACTTCCTTCTTTGCGATCTTTTTGATCAGCATGTAAAGGATCAGCAGTCCCACGATCACGGCCGTCACCATAGCCTGGATCATAAATGTGGCCAGGCGGTTTTCCGCCACACCGGAAACCGCATTCACCACAGGGTATGCAAAGGGCAGTCCCACAGTTTCCGGCAGGATCATGCCCCGGTCGGAAGAATTGAAAAAGGATGCCATACGGCCCACGCAGATGCCGATGCCGCCGGCAATAGCCATGCAGTCATAGACAGCCGGCAGATTCCGGACCGCCCGGATCAGCCGCAGCAGCGCCGCAACCGCAATGCAGGCAATGAACACACCCATCAGGGCATATCCACCCCTGGTGTAGTCAGTCAGGGCTCCCTGCATGCTTTCATAGGCATCGGAGCGGCAGTACCAGTGGATCAGA
This sequence comes from Oscillospiraceae bacterium, assembly GCA_015068305.1. Classification (GTDB taxonomy): domain Bacteria; phylum Bacillota; class Clostridia; order Oscillospirales; family Oscillospiraceae; genus Faecousia. The sequence continues at coordinate 9,762 of SVKV01000026.1, read as the reverse complement.
CGGCTCAAAATAATGGAAGCAACCATGGCCAGGGGGATCATCACCGCCAGAGTAACACCGCTGCCGTTCTTAAACAGGTACATGGCCGCAAAGATCGTGATTGCCGTCACCGCAGCCAGGGTCAGAATGATGGAACTCCAGTAAATAAAAGTTCCTCCGCTGATAAACGCTATTTTTTCCATACTTTATTCTCCGTTCGGCAGCGCCGTTGCAAAATAAATGATATCGCTGATCTGGCGCTGGAATCCGTAGTCAACGTCATTGATGTACTTGTCGTCCATCGTGATAACCGTGGTCTGGCCGCCGTCCAGGGCATAGGCCTTATCGCAACCCTTATCCGCAACGATCTGCGCAAAGTGTTTGATGGTATGACGCTTCTGGCTGTCACGCTCTGCCGTGGAGTTGATCAGCAGATAATGGAGGTCATCCCGCTGGCACAGGGCCATCCGGGAATAAAAACCGTCAATCTCTCCAAGTGCATAGCTTGCCGGCGCACATTCCACTCCATTGTCTACCAGGATCGGGCCAAATGCCAGACTGAAACGGACCTTATTGTCTTTGACAAACTGCTCTGCTTCTTCAATATCAGCGATCTGATTCCGATAGGTAAACAGCAGGTCACCATCCTCATTAATATAGCAACTGTCCGCATGTCTGGTTTCGAAGCGCTGTATGTTACCTTCGTATACCACGATACCGTTTCTGCGGAACTTATAGAAGTCACCGCTGGAAGCCACCACCGCATTGACGCTGGATGCCATTTCTGTGGTAACATACTGCTTGTCGGAACCGAACGTGCCATCTGCCAGGAACCGCCGGAACTGGGAGGGATGGGCGATCTTCACTTCAGAGATGGTATAAGTGCAGTTGTCAATTACCTCTTTCCAGGTGATGACCAAAATCGTTTCATCATAATAGTAATAGATCTGATCCTCTTCCCAGATCTGGGTTTCCGTAGAAAACAGCATATCCTGCCCGCCGATCAGATCCTTGGCCTCTTCCAGAAGCCAACCCAGTTCTGCAGCAGATGCCGCCGTGCCGTAACCGGCAGGATTGGGCTCCGGAGCAACCAGATCGGTGTCGCTGAGCCAGTAAACCTTTTCAATGCTCAGCACGCCGTCCAGGGCGTTGCTGACCTGATTGGTCATAAACATATCAAATTTATCCATGATGGTCACGTTGGATGCAGCGCTGGCAGAGGACGTGGTGCCGTTTCCGAAAATCTGCACCATACCCGTCACAAGCAGGGCCGTCAGTGCAAGGGCAGCCAGCGTGATTGCTGTTTTTCCCAGGAACCCGAAAAACCGAACCAGCAGATTTCCCCGCTTTTCTTCCGGCTCTTCCTCAATGCTTTCCGGAGCTTTTTCCGGCAGATGGCGCTGCCCCTGGGGTACCTGCGCAAATTTGCGGATCAGTGGATCCCGGTATTCCTCTTCCGGAATAACAGCTTCCGCATCTCCAGTCAGATCCAGGCCCTCCGGACTTAAATCTTCCGGGTCAAACTTTTCTTCCGGAATCTCATCGGAGGAGGCCAGCAATTCTTTAATAAAGTCCAGATTCAGAGTATCTTCTGATGCCATGTTCACACCTCATCCGCCTTAGTACAGAATACCGCCGGAGATGGCATCCAGCAGCGCCTCATCCGCAACGACCCACCAGCTGCCATCCTGATAGCTCAGTCTGACGGTCAGTTCCACAGTCATTTCCCGGGTGTTCTCTTTCAGTGCGTCAGTGGCAGCATCGTAAAGAACATCCATCACAAAATCTTCCCGGTATTCATTATTGTCATCATAGATTTCGGATACATTCTCCGCTTCAGCCACACGCTGTTCCAGCATAACCTGAGAGCGGTCCCGCAGCTGCTCAGTAACGCTGGTGATATCCAGGCAGGTAAAGGTCACATCCTGAGCAAGGCCCTGCTCTGTCGTATAGCATTCACCCACCAGTTCGTAGGACATGCTCTCCTGAAAGGCTTCCCAGATTATAATACCCACATCGCTTCCGGCTTCCCGGTCCACACCCAGGCTGGGGGTGCCGAAAATGGACTGACTTGCCTCTGCGTAATCACCCTCGCATACCGCATCCATCATTGCAACCACCCGGTTTTTTGCCTCATCCGGAGGTGTCAGCAGTATGGGGTTGGCATCCATAAACTGAGTGCTCAGATAAACGGCTGCAGCTGCCGCACACAGACCCACCAGGCACAGAATCACTGCAAGAAACTTTTTCATAGTCAAAACGCTCCAATATCCCAGTCTGATATACAGACATATTTTCAAGCTTACATTATATCAGCAAACCCCATCAATGTCAATTTACGAAAGCACATTTTTTGACTGTTCCGAACACCGTACAACAGAAATCCCGCCGGCAAAAGCCGGCGGGATGCAAGAAATGTGACGTTATTTGATTTCCGGATCGTGATACGCTTCCTCGTACTCCCGCAGAAGATCCGAGCAGTCATGCTTCAGCAATCCCAGCCGGATCACCCGCTTGGCAAGGTCATACAGCACCGCAAACAGCGGCACCGCGATAATCATGCCCACCAGGCCCCACAGGCCGCCGAACAGTAAAATGGAGAACAGCACCCAGAAGCTGGACACACCGGTATGATCGCCCAGGATCTTGGGACCGATCACATTGCCGTCCAGCTGCTGCAAAAACAGCACGAAAAGCGCAAACCACACGGCTTTCATGGGATCTTCAATCAAAATCAGTGCCGTGGCCGGAACCGCACCCAGGAAGGGTCCGAAGAAGGGGATCACATTTGTGATTCCCACGATCGCCGCCACAAGCAGCGCATTGGGGAATTTGAAAATTACACAGCCGATGTAGCACAGCACACCAATGATTGCAGAATCCACCAGTTTTCCATCGATGAAGCCGCCGAACATCCGGTCAATATAGGCAATCTCCTCCAGGATCAGGTCTGCCCATCTGGGCTTAAAAATGCTGCGGATCACCAGCACGCCCTGTCTGGCGAATTTCTTCCGACTGGCCAGAAGATATACCGCCACGATCACACCGATCAGGATGTTTTTCAGGAAGATGACCACTTTCCAGACACTGCTGCCCACACCGCTGACAATATCCGTCACATAGGGAACCAGCGTTCCCCTTGCCCAGGTATCCAGTGCATTGTACAGTGCCTCATAGCTCAGGTCAAAATAATGCAGCAGCACTTCATTTTCGCCAAAGGTCTCCGTTGCCCAGGCCACCAGTGCATCCACTTTGTCGGGCACCGTATTCCAGAAAGCAGCGGCGCTGTGGTATAGCTGCGGTGCGATCATGATGATCAGAATATAGAGCGCAAAAAAACCGGTGATGAGGCTGAAGGTAATGGCCAATGCCTCCGCCAGCTTCTCCCGCTTTCCCCGAAACAGTGTATGAAACCACATGCTCAGTCCGTTGCAGACAGGCCGCAGCAGATAAGCAATCACACCGCCATAGATAAAGGGCATCAGAATATCCGTGACCTTTGCCAGCGCTTCCTCCACACCCTGCATCCGATACAGGAAAAAGAAAAACAGCACACTCAGACTGATGGCGCCGAACCCCACCAGCATGGCCAGCACATAGGGTTTTCGCTCCGGATGTTTCATCAATTCCCACCGTCCCTTCCGGTTCCGTTCTATTTTCCATCAGTATACCACATCATCATTCTGTTTTGTACCTTTTTTTCAGAAAAGATGGCGGGTATTTTGTGGCAGCAATCTCCTCTTGCATCACGCCTGCAGGTATGTTAGAATAAACCCAGTTTGTTTTCTGCCGAAATGAGGGAAAAACGTGAGAAAAGAGAAATTTTTCGTTGGGCTGTGTCTTCTGATCCTTTTTGTATGCTGCGGCTGCGGTTCTGTGCAGACCGGCTGGGTGGAGCAGGATGGCATTACCTATTATTATCTGGAAGACGGCACCGCCGCATCAGGCTGGCTGGAACTGGACGGAAACCGGTATCACTTCGGCTCCGACGGCCAGCTGGAAAAGGGGTTCCGGGAAATTGACGGTGAGGTTTTTTATTTCCAGTCGGACGGAGCCCGGGTCAGCGGATGGCTGGAGCTGGACGGGCGGCGGTTCTATCTGCGCCGGAGCGGTTCTCTGGTCACCGGCTGGCTGAGTCTGGAAGGCCAGCGCTACTATCTGACGGAGAACGGCGCCGCCACCGGCATCTGCACCGTTGACGGCAGCAGCTATGTCTTTGACCGGGAGGGCCGTCTGACCTCCGGTTGGGCAGAGCTGGAAAACGGGACCGCCTACGGCGATCTGAATTGCCATCCGGTTACCGGCTGGCAGGAAATCGACGGTCAGCGGTATCATTTTACTGAAGACGGCCTGCTCCAGACCGGCTGGGCCGAGATCGACGGCTTTACATACTGCTTCCGGGAAGACGGCACACCCATGCAGGGCATCACCCCCATCGGTCAGTTTGCTTCCACCGGCCAGCTGGTGATTCTGGTAAATCCCTGGAATTTTGTGCCGGAAAACTATACGGTGGAACTGAAGGAAATCAACGAATACCACCAGGTGGCCGCCATTGCCTACAGCGACATGGCCGAAATGCTCACCGACTGCGAAAATACAGGGCATCAGCCGGTGGTCTGTTCCTCCTACCGGACCCAGGAGTACCAGGAAGGCCTGTTCCAGAGAAAGATTGAACGGTTGCTGGAGGAAGAGGACAACAACTATACGGAAGAAGAGGCCAGAACCGTCGCTGCCCGCAGTGTCGCCATCCCCGGCACCAGCGAGCATCAGCTGGGTCTTGCCCTGGACATCATCGACAACCGGAACTGGAATCTGGACGAAAGCCAGGCCCGGATGCCCACCCAGCAGTGGCTGATGGAAAACAGCTGGCGCTACGGCTGGATTCTGCGCTATCCCGATGAAAAAAGCGAGATCACCGGCATTATCTACGAGCCCTGGCACTACCGCTATGTGGGCCGGGAGGTAGCTGCCGAAATCCACGAACTGGACCTTTGTCTGGAAGAATACCTGGTGATGCTCACCACCGGTGTAGGCTGATCAGATTTCACGAATCCCAAGGGGCTGCACCGAAGGTGCGGCCCCTTTTTTGTAAAAAACGCCTTAATTGCCGGATTGGCTGGACTTTTTGCAAATGTCGGATATAATGGAAATGTTAACCTTAAGAAATCAAAAAAGCGAGGTCGTTCCCTATGAAGCTCAACACCAAACGTACCGTTCTGGTAGGTTTTGCGTTCCTGTCCATCTGCGCCTTCTGGCAGATGTATGACAATCTGGTCCCCAAAATCCTCACCGAAACCTTCGGCATCGGCGAAAGCATCTCCGGTGTCATCATGGCATCCGACAATGTGCTGGCGCTGTTCCTGCTGCCCCTCTTCGGCGGTCTTTCCGACAAGTGCAACAGTTCCCTGGGCCGCCGCCGTCCCTTCATCCTCTTCGGCACCCTGGCCGCCGTAGCACTGATGATGGCCCTGCCGCTGCTGACCGACTCCTTCCATGCCGCTCCCGAAGCCTGGAAGCTCATCTGCTTCATCATTGCCCTGGGTCTGCTGCTGATCGCCATGGGTACTTACCGCTCCCCCGCCGTGGCGCTGATGCCCGATGTGACCCCCAAGCCCCTGCGCTCCAAGGCCAACGCCATCATCAACCTGATGGGTGCGCTGGGCGGCATCATCTATCTGATCATCACCACCTTCCTGTATAAGACCACCTCCGATGTTTATGTTTCCTATATGCCCCTGTTTGCCATCGTCGGCGGCATCATGCTGGTGGCTCTTGCCATCGTGATGTTCTGCGTCAACGAGCCCAAGCTGGTGGCAGAGCAGAAAAAATATGAAGACGAGCATCCCGAGGATAATCTGGTGCAGGTGACCGAAAGCGGCGAGGCCCTGCCTGCCGATGTCAGGAAGAGCTTAGGCTTCCTGCTGGCATCCATCGCCCTGTGGTTCATCGGCTACAACGGTGTCACCACCTGGTTCTCCGTTTACGCCGCCGAAAGCTGGAACATGACCCTGGGCCAGGCCAACACCTGTCTGACCATCGCTACCGCCGGCGCCATCGTCACCTACATTCCCTCCGGCAATGTGGCCTCCCGGGTGGGCCGCCGGAAGACCATCCGCTTCGGTACCCTGCTGCTGGCCGGCTCCTTCTTCGCCGCATTCCTGTATACCATGGTTTCCAATGCCTTCAGCCCCCTGCTGTATGTGCTGTTCATCCTGGTGGGCGTGGCATGGGCCTTCATCAACGTCAACTCTTTGCCCATGGTTGTGGAAACGTGCAAGGGCAGCGAGGTTGGCAAATTCACCGGTCTGTACTACACCTTCTCCATGACCGCCCAGATCATGACTCCCATTGTAGCCGGCTGGCTGCTGGAAAATGTTGACTACAAGGCCCTGTTCCCCTACGCCGCCATTTTCGTCTTCGGCTCCTTCATCACCATGGGCTTTGTGAAGCACGGCGATAACAAAGTGGAAGCAAAGAAGGGCCTGGAAGCCTTCGATGTCGAGGACTAAGCCATGGAAAAGCTGATCAAAGGTCTGTTCACCGGGGCTGTCGCCCTGGGAGGCCTCTATGCACTGAGTGTCCAGGGCCGCACCGGCCATCCCGGTCTTGAAAGCTTAAGGGGCTGGAAGTATGCCCACCGGGGCCTCCACGATGATGCTCTTCCGGAAAATTCCATGGCCGCCTTCCGGGCTGCTCTGGAAGCCGGCTACGGCATTGAGCTGGACATTCATCTGATGAAGGACGGCCAATTGGCCGTCATCCACGACACCTCTCTCAAGCGCACCGCCGGTGCTGATGTAAAGATCACCGATCTGACTGCGGAGGATCTGGAAAACTACCCCCTGGGCGGCACGGAGGAGAAGATTCCCCTGTTTTCCCAGGTGCTGGAGCTCTTCGCCGGAAAGGCCCCGCTGATTATTGAGCTGAAGTCAGACGGCAATGCCGCTGAGCTGGTAGCCGCCGCTGTAAAGATCATGGAAGGCTACGACGGTCCCTTCTGCATGGAATCCTTTGACCCCCGGGTCGTTTACGAACTGAAAAAACAGGCCCCCCACATTATCCGGGGACAGCTGACCATGGACTATTTCAAGGAAGAAAAGTCTCCCCTGCACCCTGCCCTCAAGTGGCTGCTGACCAACCAGGCCGAGAATTTTCTCACCATGCCGGACTTTGTCTCCTACCGCTACTGCGACTGCAAAACCTTCAGCAATACCCTGGCCCGGCGCTTCTGGGGTATCCAGGGTGTCACCTGGACGCTGAAAACCCAGGCAGAGCTGGACGAAGCAGTAAGTGCAGGCTGGCTTCCCATTTTTGAAGGCTTCAAACCCTGAAAACCCGAAACCGCGGCCGGTTGGCCGCGGTTTTTCTTCCATTCTACCGACTCTACTGACAATCGGTTGTCATTTTACGGTACTTTTGTTAGACTAAAGTCATCAAAAGGAGGGCAAAACCATGTTTGAAATCGACAGAACCAAATTCGGTGCATTTGTATCGGCGCTTCGGAAAGAAAAAGGGTATACCCAGAAAGAGCTGGCAGAAAAGCTTTTTATCTCTGACAAGGCCATCAGCAAATGGGAAACGGGTGCCAGCATCCCGGATACATCCCTCCTGATTCCTTTGGCAGATCTGCTGGGGATCACCGTTACAGAACTTCTGATGTGCCAGAGGATGGAACAGGAAGAATCCCTGGATCCGAGGCAGATCGAAACCGTCGTGAAGACTGCGCTGACATTTACAGAGGAAAAGCCCAAAAGAGCCTACCATACAAAAAGCAAATGGCCGGTGATTTACTGCTGCTGCGTCCTGTCCGGTATTCTGGGAACGATGCTTAACCTTTGGTTTGGCTACCACAGCGAGGCACTGATCACAGGGACACTCCTGTGCATCATCTTCGGTGCCTACTTCTGTTTCTTCGTAAAAACGAAACTGCCGCCCTTTTACGACCAGAACCGGTCCGGATTGTACTACGACGGACCCGTCCGTATGAACATCCCCGGTGTGGTATTCACAAATACCAACTGGCCTCATATCGTCCGGGTGGGCCGCATCTGGACCTGCGCCTTTGTCAGCCTATACCCAATCATTAGTTTCTGTATGAATTATTTCCTGCCGGGCATCTGGCTGTATGCAGAGCTCTATGTATTTCTGGTTCTTCTGCTGGGCGGGTTATTCATCCCGATCTATGTGGTTGCCCGAAAGCACGAATATGCATGAAAAAACCGGAGCAATCTTGCTCCGGTTTTTTCACAGTTTATTCATTGTATTTGTGTCTCACTCTGGTATAATATAGTTAATAAAGTGCAGTTTATCGATCCGTCAAGCACCGCACCCCAAAGGCCCCCTCTGACGAGGGGGCTGTCAGCGAAGCTGACTGGGGGAGAGAAAAAACCAAGTCTTTGCAACTTGTTTCTCTCCCTCCGCTCCTTCGGGGCACCTCCCTCGTCAGAGGGAGGCAGGGCACTCCCGCGCCATAGCAACAGATCGACAATTTCCAATTTGAATACCCGGAGGGTTGATTATGGAACTGAAACTGGATACAAGCAAGATATATGCCATCGCCCTGGAGGGCGGCGGCGCAAGAGGTGCCTGGCAGGTGGGTGCCTGGCGGGCTCTGGAGGAGGCGGGAGTGCGCTACAACGCCGTTTCCGGCACCTCCGTCGGTGCCATCAACGGTGCGCTGATGGCCATGCGGGACTTAACCCAGGCCGAACAGATCTGGAAGGACATCCGGTTTTCCCAGATCATTAACGTCAGCGATGAAGATATGGGCCGGATTATGGGCGGCGGTTTTGAAAACCTGGCCCAGGTAAAATCTGCCTTTCAGACCATCAAGACCATCATTTCCGACCGGGGTCTGGATGTGGAACCGCTTAAAAACCTGCTGGCCGAGCGGGTGGACGAGGATAAGATCCGCAATTCCGGAGTGGAACTGTTTCTCACCACCGTTTCCGTCACCGACCGGAAAGAACTGGAAATTGATGTGAAAGATCTGGCCGAGGGTGAGATCAAGGATATGATCATGGCCTCTGCCTACCATCCGGCTTTTAAGCAGGCCCCCATCGGCGGCAAGACCTATGCCGACGGCGGTTTCTACGATCTGGTGCCCATCAGCGCCCTGGTCAGCCGGGGCTACAAGGATCTGATCGTGCTGCGGTTAAACAGCTTCGGCATCGAGCGCCGGGTGAAAATTCCTGAGGATGTGACCGTCACCACCATCGCCCCCTATGCGGATCTGGGCAATGTTCTGAACTTCAGCAGCGACCAGAGCGCTGTCAATATGGTTCTGGGCTACTATGATGCCCAGCGGGTCCTCTACGGTCTTTACGGACATGACTACTACATTGACCGCACCATGACGGAAGAAGAAGCCTATGAACTGCTGGTCCGGCATCTCCGGCCGGAAAACACCACCCTGCGGCAGCTGAACGAGGATATTCTGCCCCGGTTTGCCAAACGGCTGGACTGCGATGGGGATTACTACGATATCTTCATCTGCATGATGGAGCGGCTGGCTGCCAGCTGCTCGCTGACCCCCTACCGGATCCGCACGGACCGGGAGTTCTACGAGGAAGTGATGGCCCTTCGCACCGACGACATCCCGGATAAGCCGGATAAAGTTCTGGATCTGTTTCTGGTTGAGGAGTAATCCGTTCGATAAACTTGAATTTGTAGGTGTGAATGATGAAAACTTTATATATGATTGGTGGCACTATGGGAGTTGGAAAAACAACTGTGTGCCAACAGCTCAAACAGGATTTACCGAATAGTGTATTTCTTGACGGA
>SVKV01000025.1 GCA_015068305.1 Oscillospiraceae bacterium | reverse complement strand
TCTTAAGCATGATTTATGATCTCCTCTCTTAGCCGTTTCTTGCGGAAGCCTTCTGGGGGTTACGACCGGAAGCCTTCTGGGGATTCTTGCTGATGTCTGCACCGGCCTGCTTGACCTTGTGAGTCTTGACAGTGTTGCGGATGTAGACCAGACCGCCCTTGGGGCCGGGGATGGCGCCCTTGATAACGATCATGTTCAGCTCTGCATCAACCTTAACAACTTCCAGGTTCTCGATGGTGACCTGCTCATTGCCCATCTGACCGGCGCCGATCTTGCCGGGGAAGATGCGGGACTGATGAGATGAAGCGCCCATGGAACCTGCGTGACGGTGGACAGGGCCGCCGCCGTGGGTCATGTCGGTGCGGTGTGCGCCGTGGCGCTTGATAACGCCCTGGTAGCCATGGCCCTTGGAAATACCGGTGACATCGATCCAGTCGCCGGCAGCGAAGGTGTCAGCCTTGACAACGTCGCCGACGTTCATCTCAGCAGCGTTCTCCAGCTTGAACTCCTTCAGGTACTTCTTAGCCTCAACGCCGGCCTTCTTCAGGTGGCCAGCCTCAGGCTTGGTCAGCTTGGACTCCTTGATATCCTCAAAGCCCAGCTGGACGGCGGTGTAGCCGTCGGTTTCGTTGGTCTTCTTCTGAGTGACGACGCAGGGGCCTGCTTCCACAACGGTAACAGGGATGACCTTGCCGCTCTCATCGAAGATCTGGGTCATTCCGACCTTCTTGCCGATGATTGCCTTTTTCATCTTGGGTTTTCTCCTTTTAATATAGGTTATTGGTCGACTGCTGCATTGGGTTCAGCTTGCCGACATGACCCGTCCGCCCGATGCCAGACAGTGCGGGCTGCTGTATTTTTTCGTTGTTACGTAAAAAATTACAGCTTTATCTCAATCTCAACGCCAGCGGGGAGATCCAGGCTCATCAGAGCCTCGACGGTCTTCTGGTTGGGGTTGAGGATATCGATCAGTCTCTTGTGGGTTCTGCGCTCGAACTGCTCACGGGAGTCCTTGTACTTATGGACAGCGCGAAGGATGGTAACAACTTCCTTCTTGGTGGGCAGAGGGATGGGGCCGGAAACCTGGGCGCCGTTGCGCTTTGCGGTTTCGACGATCTTTGCTGCGCTGGAGTCGATCAGCTGGTGATCGTAAGCCTTCAGCCGGATGCGAATCATTTCCTGATTTGCCATGTTGGGTTTTCCTCCTAAAATTTCGTACTCAGTTTGCTTAGGTGTCTGGGTACGGTCGAACTGTTTTGTCCGCGCCGCCGTGCGTATCATTCCAAGCCATGAAAAATGGCCGACCGAGGCCGACCCTTTCCCTTTCTGGCGCAGCGATATACGCAAGCGCGTCCTAGGACAGTTCAGCCGCCCGATGACCGGACATACTCCGCAGAAGTTACCTCGTTTGACGAGCAATCTCCTGCATCATCGCAGTGCGCGCTTTTCTTGGAAAATCCGCAGATTCCCCCTACACGCGCTAGAACATAATACCACCCCTTGCACCATTTGTCAAGCATAATTTCAGAAAAAATCACAAAGTTTTATGAGATTTTTCAGCAATATTGCAGATTAGTTTTTTAATATAAAAAATGCATCTGCCCTTAGGCAGATGCATTTTTCTCATTTCAGTTCCCATTCCTTGATCTGGGCAGCCTTTTCATACAGGCGGAGGTAGCTGTCATAGCGGGTAGGTTCAATTTCCCCCGCATCCAGCGCCCCCCGGACCGCGCAGCCCGGTTCCTTCCGGTGGGTGCAGTCCCGGAACTGGCAGCAGCCAATGTAGGGACCGAAGTCCGGAAACGCATACTGAAGATTTTCCTTCAGCATCACTTCCATCTGATCCGTATCAAAGGAGGAAAAACCCGGGGTATCCGCAACGTAGGTTTCCTCCCCCAGATCGTAAAGCTCCACATGGCGGGTGGTGTGACGGCCGCGGCCCAGTTTCTCGGAAACCTCGCCGGTGGGCAGCTTCAGCTCCGGGCAGAGCCGGTTGAGGATGCTGCTCTTGCCCACGCCGGAGTTTCCGGTGAAGGCCGTGAGCTTTCCCCGGATCAACTCCCGCAGCTGCTCCACGCCCTCGCCGGTTTCGGCACTGGCAGGAACACAGCGAAAACCCGCATGGGTATAGATCCGGAGCAGATCCTCCGCAGGATCCAGGTCGCATTTGTTGACACACAGGATCACATCCACTTCCTGGTCACCGGCAATGGCAGCCACCCGGTCAATGAGGAAAGGCTCCGTCACCGGGTTGGTGTTGGCAGCAAAGATCACCAGCGCATCCACATTGGCAACCGCAGGCCGTACGAACTGATTCCGCCGGGGCAGAATCTTTTCCACCATGCCTTTTCCCTTTTCCACGGAGATTTCCACCAGATCTCCGGTCATGGGAGATTCGTTGGTTCTGCGCAGACTGCCTCTTGCCCGGCAGGTCACCGTTCCCGCAGCCGTCTGAACTTCATAGAAGCCGCTTAAGGAGCGGATGATCCGTCCTGTGCTCGTTTTTAACATTTCAGAAAACGCCACCTTTATCAAATACAATCGGTATCGTTAAGGATATGCCTCAGCGGTCCCAACCAATCACGGAAAGCAGCCCTTCCTTAAGCAGCATACTTACAAACCGCTGCCGCTGTTTCATGCACCCTCTGCGGATTCCGCTGCAGGGGCCTCCGTAGCCGCAGTTGTGGGCGGTTCGGTAGGCGCCGCAGTGGGAGCCTCCGTGGGTGCTTCAGTGGGTGCTTCCGTTGACGGGTCTTCCGGAGGTTCCGTAGGCTTTTCCGTCGGCCTTTCCGTGGGAGCCTCCGTGGGCCTAGGGCCCTTTGAGATCGTAAGGATGATTTCTTCCGTCACGTCAACCTCTGTCCCCTTGGGATAGGGCTGCTCGATGACATCATCCTTGTCCTCCTCGCTCTCTTTTCTGACATAATTTACATCCTTGAAACCCAGGCTTTCCAACTGGCTCTTGGCGGTCGCATAGTTGAGTCCGATCAGATTGGGCATCACGGCCGTCTCGATCACGGGACCGGAGCTGCAGACCAGCCAGACGGTCTGGCCGTCCTTCAGTTCTGTGGTGGCCGCAGGATCAGTGCGGATCACGCTGCCCTTCTCCACGGTCTCGCTGAATTCATATTTTACCAGAGGATTCATGCCCAGCCGGTCCAGATAGGCCTTGGCATCTTCCAGGGGCATGAGAGAAAGATTATCCAGAATCTTGATCTCCGGTTCCGGTCCCAGGCTGATGATCACCGTCACCTTGGTTCCCTGGACTACCTCCGCTCCGTAGCTGGGGGTCTGGGAGATGACCTTATCCTTGGCGACTGTATCCGAGTGCTTATAGTCGCCGATGGTGATGTCCAGGCCCTGGGTGTCCCGGATATTGTCATAATACTCGCCAAGCAGATTGGGAACCGTCACCGTGGCTTCGCCCCGGTTGAACAGCACTCCGTTGACCAGCAGAACCAGGAAAATGATGATGGCGATGATGGCCACCGCGCAGCAGGTGACCACGGCAATGGTCGCCATCCGGTTGCGCTCTTCCTCCCGGATCTCCTCCCGGATCTGCTCCCGGGTCCGCCGGGGCGGATTGACCGGTTCATAGGTCTGCATCCGCTTTTGGGATGCGGCGTTCCGCTGGGCCGTTGCGGCGGCGGATTTTGCTGCCTCCGCCCGGATTCTGGCTGCTTCCGCAGCCTGCTGCTGGCGCTTCTGGTCGCCGGCTGCCCGGGCCTGGGCTGCTGCGGCGGCACCGGCTGCACCGGCTGCTGTGCCTGCCACCTTTTCTGCGGTGGTTCTGGCTTTCCGTGCTGCCTGAAGCACCTCATCCGGATTCAGCTTCCGGGTGGGCTCCGTATTGGGAATCTGGGGAACGCCGAACAGAATCGTCGGATCCTTCCGGAATTCATCCATATCATAGAGCATCTCAGTTGCGCTGGGGTACCGGTCCTTGGTATCCAGAGCCATGCCCTTCATGATGATCTGTTCCAGACCGCCGGGGATATTGGGATTTAATGTGGACGGCATGGCTGCGCCGCCGTTGATATGCTGGATGGCCACGGCCACGGGAGATTCCCCATCGTAAGGAGGCCGGCCGGTCATCATCTCATACATCACAACGCTCAAGGAGTAGAGGTCGCTGCGGTTATCCACCCAGCCGCCCTTGGCCTGTTCGGGAGAGATGTAGTGAACGCTGCCCAGGGCTTCCTTGGTCAGAGTGTTGCTCTTGCTCATGACCCGGGCAATGCCGAAGTCCGTAACCTTGACGGAGCCGTTTTTCAGTACCATCACGTTGTGGGGCTTGATGTCCCGGTGGACAATGCCCCGTCCGTGGGCATGCTCCAGGGCCTTGGCGATCTGCATGGCAAAATGGAGGGTTTCCTTCCAGTTGAGGGTACCCTTCTTCTCCATGTACTGCTTCAGGGTAATGCCGTCGATCAGCTCCATGACGATAAAATCCGCGTTGCCGGTGGAGGAAACGTCATAGACCTGGACAATGTTCGGGTGGCTCAGCATTGCTACTGCTTCACCCTCATGGTGGAACCGGCGACGGAATTCATCGTCCCGGGAATATTCATCTTTTAGTATTTTGATCGCTACCAACCGGTTCAGCCGATGACAGCGGGCTTTATATACAACGGCCATGCCGCCGGTACCGATGATCTCCAGGATCTCGTACCGGTTATCCAGCAACCGTCCAATATATTGATCCATATCGATAAAAAGCTCCTTTCGTACTGCCGACCGGTCAGACCATGATCAGGACGGATGTCACATTATCCGGGGCGCCCCGGTTCTTTGCAATCTCCAGCAGACGCTGGCAGCAATCCTCCCGGTTCATGCCGTGGACAACTTCAAACAGGATTTCCTGATCGTCCAGTACATTGCTGAGGCCATCGGAGCAAAGCAGCAGGAATTCTCCCCTGGAAAGCTCCAGATTGGAAATATCACAGACCACGATGGGTTCCGTGCCGATGGCCCGGGTAATAAAATTCTTGCCGGGGTAGGTTCTGGCCATTTCCTGGGTCAGTTCTCCCCGTTCCACCATCATCTGCACCAGGCTGTGGTCCCGGGTCATCTGCCAGATGCCCTCGCTGTTGACCCGGTATGCCCGGCTGTCGCCCACATGGACCACGGTTGCATGGCGGTTTTTCAGCAGCACTGCCACCAGGGTGGTGCCCATGCCGTCAAACTCCTCAAACTGCTGCGCCTGATCAAAGACGGTGAAGTTTGCCAGCTTGACTGCGCTGTGGAGCATCTGATTGATCTTTTCCTGACTCATGGAGGCTGTCCAGGTGCGCTTTACCTCCTGAACAAACACATCCACCGCCAGGGAACTGGCAATATTGCCGGATTTGGCGCCGCCCATGCCATCGCATACAATGCACAGCAGCGTATTCCGGTCCAGTTGTTCCATGTGGAATGCGTCCTGATTCTGCTGACGGACACATCCGGGATCAGTCAATCCCCAAGATTGCATGGTCTTCCACTCCCTTCGGGAAAATCAATTTCCTTTTGTATACTTTCTTCTCAGCTGACCGCAGGAGGCATCGATATCGCCGCCCAAGGTCCTTCTGACGGTTGCGGTGATGCCGCCGTCCTCCAGAATCTTCTGGAACCGGGCCACCGCCGCCTTGGAACTGGGTTTTAAGGGGCTTTCCTCCACATGATTCAGCGGAATCAGATTAAAATGGGCAGGAAGGCCTTTCAGCCGACGGAGCAATTCTCTGGCATCTGCCTCGGAATCGTTGACCCCGTCGATCATGGCATACTCGAAATGGATCCGCCGGCTGGTTGCGTCGTAATATCGGCGGCAGCAATCCAGCAAATCCTCAATGGGGTATGCCTTGTTAACAGGCATAATCTTGTTGCGGACTTCGTTATTGGGTCCGTGCAGCGAGATCGCCAGAGAAATCTGAAGCTTCTTTTCCGCCAGACGGTCGATTTTCGGAATCAGGCCGCAGGTGGAAAGGCTGATGTGGCGCATGGAAATGTTCATGCTGTCTTCGCTGTTGACCAGTTCCAGAAACCGCATCACATTGTCAAAATTATCCAGAGGTTCCCCGATGCCCATCAGCACAATTCTGGAAACAGGCAGTCCGGAGTCGATCTGGGTAAAGAGTACCTCATCCAGCATTTCATAAGGTTCCAGCCGCCGGACCAGACCGCCGATGGTGGAGGCACAGAAGGCGCAGCCCATGGCGCAGCCAACCTCCGTGGAAATGCAGACGGTGTTTCCGTAGTGATAGCGCATCAGCACCGTCTCTACGCAGTTGCCGTCGGCAAGCCGCCAGAGGTACTTGATGGTGCCGTCCCGCTGGGATTCCTGCTTGCGCACCACTTCCGGCGGGTAAATGGGATACTTCTCGCTTAAGATATCCCGCAGTCCCTTGGGAAGATTGGTCATCTCCTCGTAACTGCGCACACCCTTATGGAGCCATGTATACACCTGCTTGCCCCGGAAGGCAGGCTGGCCCAGATCTTTTAGAAGTGCCGTCAGTTCCGGTAAAGTGAGAGATTTGATGTTCATTGTTTCCTCCGCAGTCTTGCGATAAAGAATCCGTCGGTATCGTATTCGCCGGGCACCAGGGCCAGCATGCCGGTTTCATTCTTCGGGAATACCTCCGGCAGCGGCAGGGGCTCCAGGCAGAATTCCTCATTTTCCGACAAAAAGGCTTCCACGACCCCTTCATTCTCCGGACGGACCAGGGTGCAGGTGGAATAGATCAGCACACCGCCTTTTTTTACATAGCGGGCCTGGTTTTTAAGGATCTGAAGCTGAAGTTCCGGCAATCCGGCCATATCGGCAGGCTTTTTATACCGGATGTCAGGTTTTTTCCGAATGATGCCGTAGCCGGAGCAGGGCACGTCGGCAATCACCGCATCAAATGCATCCTCCCATTCGGGAACAAACACGGTAGCATCCTGCAGCCGGGCAGTATGGTTTTCAAGTCCCAGCCGGTCAGCGCCCTTTCGGATCAGACCCACCTTATGTTCATGGACATCGCAGGAGGTGATGCAGGCCTTTCCTCCCGTCTCCATGGCAGCAGCAAAGCTTTTGCCGCCGGGTGCAGCGCAGCAGTCCAGGATCCGCAGCTCTTTCTCCGGAAGCTGGGCGCAGAGTACGCTCAGCTTGGCAGCCGGGTCCTGCACATAAAACAGGCCCTCTCTGAAAGATCCCAGCTTTTCCAGATCGCCGGTGTCCTTCAGAACCAGACAATCTTTCATCCAGCCGTGGGGCTCTGCCTGAACCCCCTCCCCTTCCAGCTGTTCCTGCAGCTGCCGGGCAGAGATTTTCAGGGTATTGACCTGGACGGTGGTGCTGGGTGCCTCATTGTTGGCCTTCAGCATCATCTCAATCCGGTCCTTTCCCACATAGTCCCGCAGCAGCTTGATCAGCTCCCAGGGATGGGAATATCTGTCCTCCAGGGACGCAGGTTCTTTGAGGCTTCCCTTGGTCTTGACGGCATTTCTCAGCACACCGTTCACAAGTCCCGGTGCAAACCGCTGCTTTTTGCAGTATTTTTTCGCCAGATCCACCGACTCATTGACTGCGGCGGATTCCGGAATCTTGTCCATCTCATAGAGCTGGTAAAGGCCCAGATGGAGAATATCATGTACCACCGGGTGAAGATCCTTCATCTTTCCGGTGAGAAGCTGCTTGAGATAAAAGTCCAGTTTGTTCCGGTTCTGCAGGACGCCGTAGCAAAGTCTTGCAGCCAGTGCCGCATCCCGGCTGTCCAGCCGGTCCCGGATCACATATTCCTTCAGAACGCCGTTGGACCAGGCGCCGGACTTGCGGCAGGCGATCAGCGCATTCAGCGCTGTTTCCCGGGCGCCCATTAAATTTGCAGCGGATGGCCCCGGAAATAGTCGGGTGCCGCCATCCGTTTGCCGCCCTCTGCCTGGAGCTGGATCACTTCCACAGCCCCTTCGCCGCAGGCGATTCTGAGGCCGGTCTTGGTAAGTCCCAGAATTTCGCCGGGCTTACCGGAGTCTTCCACAATTCTCGTGGCATGGACCTTGAATTTCTGACCCTGCAGCTCCATGGTGGCAACGGGCCAGGGATGCAGACCACGAACATGGTTGTGGACCTGCTGGGCTGTTTTGGTCCAGTCGATAGGACACATGGACTTATCCAGCATAGGGGCAAAGGTCACATCCTCGGCCCGCTGCTTGCAGCCGCAGCATTCGTCACCGGAAGCCGCTCTGGTCAGCACTCTGCTCAGCAGGTCTGCACCCAGAACCGCCAGCCGGTCCAGCAGTTCGCCGGCCGTCTCATTTTCACCGATGCAGGTCTTTTCCACATCAATGACATCCCCTGCATCCATCTCCCGGACCATATGCTGGGCGGAAACACCGGTTTCCTTGCAGCCATCCAGCACCGCCCACTGATAGGGGGCGCTGCCCCGGTACTGGGGAAGTAAGCTTGCGTGGATGTTGATGCAGCCGCAGGTGGGAATATCCAGAACCCGCTGGGGCAGGATCCGGCCATAGGCAACCACCGCAATCACATCGGGCTTCAGCTGCTGCAGGGCGTCCACATCTTCATCGGCGCGGAAATTCTCCGGCTGGAAAACGGGGATGTTATTTGCAAGGGCAACTTCCTTCACGGGAGAAAAAATCATTTTCATGCCCCGGCCCTTGGGACGGTCCGGCTGGGAATAAACACCCACCACCTCAAATCCGTCGGCCAGGATTCTTTTTAAGCAGGTCGCCGCAATATCCGGCGTACCCATAAAAACAACGCGCATGGGTTGTCCTCCGCTTCTTATTCGTCGGCGTTCAGCTCTTCCTCAGTCAGGAACCGGTCCATCTTCTCGGTGTAAACGATGCCGTCCAGATGATCCAGCTCATGGCAGAAGCACCGGGCGATCAGTTCTTCGCCCTCGGCCTCGAACCAGTCGCCGTTCCGGTCCTGGGCCCGCACCTTTGCATAATAAGGGCGCTTCACAAGGCCGTACTTCCCGGGAACGCTGAGGCAGCCCTCGGGGCCGTACTGTTCGCCGTCGGTTTCCAGCATTTCGGGGTTGATGAATTCGACAATCTCATTGTTCTCTTCACCCACATCCACCAGCACCACCCGGCGCAGGATGCCCACCTGGGGTGCAGCCAGGCCAACGCCGCCGGACTCGATGAGGGTATCGCGCATATCGTCCAGCAGCTTGAAAAGCTTGCTGTCGAAATTAGTAACAGGCTTGCACACCTTGTGCAGCGCAGGTTCCTTGTCGGTCAGAATCTTACGAAGTCCCATATTCTTACCTCTTTCTTTATTCGTATCCGTTCACATCTGCAAAGGCAGATACGCCCCGGTTCTGCTTATCCTGAGCAAACTGCTGCAGCAGATGGGCAATCATAGCCCGGTGCTGCCTGCCCAGTTTCCCCCGAAGGGTCAGCCGGTAACGGAAATGATAGTTGATTTTCGGCACCGCGCAGGGTGCAGGTCCCAAAAGCACAAACTGTGCGCTGTCGGGCAATTGCTTCAGCCAGGGCATCAGACTGTCCCGGAACTTGGCAGCACCCCGAAGCACCGCCGTTTCCTCCTGGCCGGTAAATGTAATCGTCAGCAGATCGCCGAAGGGCGGCGCATTCTGAAGTCTGCGGAGCTGGATCTCCAGCTGATAGAAGCTGTCATAATCCTGTCTGGCAGCCAATTTGATTACCTGATGCTCAGGCTGCATGGTCTGGATCACCGCAAGCCCTGGGCTGTCACCCCGGCCTGCCCGGCCCACCACCTGTGTCAGCATATTGAAGGTGGTTTCTGCTGCCCGGAAAGAGTCGGTGTAAAGGCTCAGATCTGCATCCAGCACACCCACCACCGTCACATCGGGAAGGTTCAATCCCTTGGCCACCATCTGGGTGCCGATGAGCACCGGCACACGATCGTTTTTGAAGTGATCGAGGATTTTCTCATGGGTATTCACCGCATTGACGGTATCCGCATCCATCCGGGCAATCTCATAGTCCGGAAAGATGAATTCCAGCTCCTGCTGGAGCTTCTGGGTACCGGTGCCGATGGCCTTCAGATGGCCCTCGCATCGGGGGCATCGCTGGGGCACCGGCTGAGAAAAGCCGCAGTAGTGGCACATCAGCCGGTTGTTGGCGCTGTGATAGGTCAGCTTCACCGAGCACCGGGGACATTCCGGCGTCTGCCGGCAATCCACGCAGACCAGCGCCCGGGAATTGCCCCGGCGGTTCAAAAGGATGATGGCCTGCTTGCCTGCATCATGGGCATCGATGATGGAATCCCGCAGCGTATCGCTGAAGGAAAGATCATTGCCGTTTTTCAGTTCCTCCCGCATGTCCACGATGGATACGGAAGGCAGTTTCCGGCCGCCGAACCGCTGCTTGATTTCATACAGCCGGTAGGCTCCGGTTTTGGCCCGGTACATGCTCTCCACCGAGGGGGTGGCAGAGCCTAAGAGCACCAGGGCCTTTTCTTTTGCACCCCGCCAGATAGCCACTTCCCGGGCATGATAGCGGGGAGAATTCTCAGATTTATAGGAGTGCTCCTGTTCCTCGTCCAGAATCACAAGGCCCAGATTGACACAGGGGGCAAACACCGCGCTGCGGGTACCCACCACCAGCCTGGCTTCGCCGGATTTCACCCGTTTCCACTGGTCGTAGCGTTCTCCGGCAGAGAGACTGCTGTGGAGCACTGCAACCAGGTCACCAAAGTAGGCGGCAACCGTAGAAAGGAGCTGGGGTGTCAGTGCGATCTCCGGCACCAGAAGCATGGCACTTTGGTCTGCCTCCAGACAATCCCGGATCAGTTTGATATAAACAGAGGTTTTTCCCGAGCCGGTAACGCCGTAAAGCAGCGCCACTCCCGGGTTTTCCTCTTTCCGCTGGGCATTCAGTCCCTCAAATGCAGCGTTCTGTTCTGCATTCAAAACCAGGGGCCCCTCCAGCTGTGCCGGTTTGATCTCCCGGCAGCGAAGCACCGGCCGCTCAGACAGGGTCAGATACCCCAGCTTTTCCAGCCGGGTGACCGTTGCGGCAGATGCTCCTGTAAAATAGCAAAGTTCCTTGACGGAAACACTGCCCAGACCGCAGAGCAGCTCCAGCACCGCTTTCTGCATGGCAGCGGATTTGGGCCGGTGGGATGCAAATTCCATGGCTTCCTCCGGCGAGGCTTCCAGGGTTGCAATCCGTTCCGTTTTGTCGCTGAGCCGTCTTGAAAAATCCGACTGGGCGGTGATCCACTTTTTCCGCAGCAGGTACTGCAGCGCCCCATGGAGCCGCTGCTCATCTTCGATGGCAGACCGGAGGATTTCCTCGTCAGTCTGGCCGCCCGAATCCGAAAGCAATGTCAGAATGGTTCTGGCATCTTCATTTTTAATGGTTTTTTCTGCCCAGCTCCGGTCATCGGTGAGGGAGATGCTGTTTTTGGTCCGGAACCACAGACCTGCCGGAAGCATGGTCCGCAGCGCATCGTAGAAGGTACAGAAGTACCGTTCCCGGACAAAGGCCGCCAGCCGCAGCATATATGCCGAAACCACAGGCTCTTCGTCCAGAATCTGTTCCACAGCCTTGAGTCCTGCTTCATCGCCGGACTCAAGTGCCAGAACCACGCCCTCACAGCGGCGGTTGCCCCGTCCGAAGGGCACCGTCACCCGCTGTCCGGGGCACAGGTCCATCCCCTCCGGGATGCAGTAGGAATAGGGCTTGTCGATGGCAAAATTAGCCGCCGAGACCGCTATTTTTGCAATCATAAAAGCCCCTCCTTCGGTTATTTCAAATTAGCTGCGGTATTCGTCCTTAACAGTAGCGGTCAGCTTGCCCTCGGCAACCTCGCGGATGGCCAGGGTAACAGGCTTATCGGTCAGTTCTTCCTGGAAAGCCTCGGCTTCTGCGGCGATGGTCCGGGCCCGCTGAGCCACCACATTCACCAGCAGATAACGGCTGTCCACATTCTTCAGCATATCAGCAACAGGGGGGTAAAGCATAGTTCGTTCCTCCAATATTCTTAGGCCTTATCGGCAATAATTTTCAAAATTTCTTCAGCGCAGCTTTCCACCTGGTCATTGATGACCACATGGTCATATTTTGCGCTCTGTTCCATTTCCCAGTCGGCTCTTGCCATCCGGATGGTGATCTGCTCTTCGCTGGTATCACCCCGGCTGCGCAGCCGCCGTTCCAGTTCCTCCCGGGAGGGGGGCATGATAAAAATCAGGGTGGCATCAGGCCGCTTGGCACGGACATTGAAAGCTCCGTTGGGCTCAATGTCCAGAATCACATGGCTGTGCTCCTGCTTTTCCAGGATCTGAGAATTCAGGGTTCCGTAGAGCAATGCATGGTGCTCATCGTACTCCAGGAATTCTCCCCGGGCGATCCGGTCTTCAAACTCCGCTCTGGTAATGAAGTAGTAGCTGATGCCGTCCACTTCACCGGGGCGGGGTAAGCGGGTGGTAGCAGAGACGGAGAAGGTCAGATCCTTCCGCTCCTCCATAACCCGCTTCAGCACGGTGCTCTTTCCCACACCGGAAGCACCGGAAATCACAAACAGTTTTCCCTTGCTCAAATCTCTTCCTCCATATCCGGCTCCTGTTTGTCCATCCACCGGGCGTAGACCGTTTCCGGGGTGATGGCAGACAGGATCACATGGTCCGTATCCATCAAAATCACGGCTTTTGTCTTTCTGCCATAGGAGGCATCGATCAGCATGGCCCGGTCCCGGGCCTCCTGGATCACGCGCTTGATGGGCGCGGAATCGGGAGCTACCACAGCCAGCACCCGGTTGGCCGCCACCATACTGCCAAAGCCGATGTTAATGAGTTTCATAAGTTACCTCGTTACTCAATATTCTGAGTCTGCTCGCGGATCTTTTCCAGCTCTGCCTTGATATCCACCACGATCCGGGCCAGACGCACATCGGTGCACTTGGAGCCGATGGTGTTGGCTTCCCGGTTCATCTCCTGGAGCAGGAAGTCCAGCTTCCGGCCCACTGCACCGCCGGCGGTGAGCATGGTATTCATCTGCTGCAGATGGCTGCGCAGACGGACCGTTTCCTCGTCC
Source organism: Oscillospiraceae bacterium (assembly GCA_015068305.1). Classification (GTDB taxonomy): domain Bacteria; phylum Bacillota; class Clostridia; order Oscillospirales; family Oscillospiraceae; genus Faecousia. Next base: position 15,319 of record SVKV01000025.1, on the reverse strand, counting down.
ACCGCAACCTTGTCTGCAAAAATGGCAGCTTCCGTCAGGATCCGGCTCTCGTCGATAGAGGTATTTGCCAGGACTTCCTTCAGCTTATTTTCCAGCCGGGTCCGGTAATCGATGACGGTCTGGCCGTTGCCGGCCTCCACCTGGGAAACCAGCTCGGCAATGGTATTGCCCCGGCTGCGCAGGTCTGCATCCAGAGCTCTGCCCTCCGTGACACGCATGGCATCGTAGCCTTCCAGCGCCTTTGCCACCACGCTCATCAGATCCGCCTTCAGCTGTTCTTCGTCCACTTCGGGCTTTTCCACGGTGAATACCTCCGGAAGTCTGGAAACCGTGGACACGCTGATGTCGTCCCGGACACCGAACTCCGTTACCATCCGGCGCATGGCGCTTAAGTAGCCTTCCAGGACGGATGCATTCAGAGAGATTTTGGTATCGTCGCTGTTCTCGGACTTGACGGAGATAAATACATCCACCTTGCCCCGGGAAACAGAGGCCTTCACTGCCTGCTTGACTGCTTCTTCCGCAAAGGAAACACTGCGGGGCAGCTTCACGGAGCAATCCAGGTAACGGTTGTTGACGGAGCGCAGCTCTACGGTAAATTCCCGTCCGTTGACCGTTTCAACAGCCCGGCCGTAGCCGGTCATACTCTTAATCAATGTTACAATCCCCTTTTTCTGGGCTTCCGGTTTTACTTTCCGGCAAAGCCTGTAATGGTGTATGTTGTATTCTGCTTTTTGACGACCTTCCGGTCATAGACCACCGCAAGGCCAATGGACAGGAAAAATGCCAGGCAGCCGGCCAGGGCGCCCTGCTGAAACAGTGCCGCGCCCAGGGCATAACCAACGAAAAACAGCACCATGGGCACCATGTACATCACCAGCGCTGCCTTCAGCACCGGTCCGGTGGCAGCTTCCACAGTCACCAGATCGCCGGGCTTTGCGCCGATGGGATTGACTGCCTCCAGCAAGATTGCCTCCTTGGCTGCACCGCAGCCGGAGCATTTGTGGCAGTCGCCGCTGCAGGCGCTTTCCCGGATGTGCATGACGGTGGCTGTCCCGTCCTCATGAATTGTTCTGACCCGTACCAATTGCTGCATTATTCTTCCTCTGTCGTTTCTTCTACAATTTCTCTGAGTGTTGCGGAAACACTGTAGCTGCCCACCGCACCCACATTGGCAAAGGCTTCTCCCGATACCGTAATGGTGGGTTTGATGGTAAAGGAACCCAGCTCCTTGCCGGAGAAGTCCACGACCACCTTGATGTCCTGGGCAGTCAGCTTCTTCATAATCGCTGCAGGTCCCCGCAGCCGCACCTTCAGCACCTGGCTCATCAGCTCCGCTTCCATGCCCTCCGGCACATTTGCCGTGGTAATGTCCGTCACTTCAAAATCCATGATGGCAAGGTTCAAAAACTGCACCTTCACCGTTGCTTCCGTCCGCTCACTCAGATTGGTGATGCCCTCGGGAATCGTGATGGGATAGGTCTGCTCAAAATCCGCTTCGATTGCGGAAAGATCAATGCTTCCAAGCTGGATCTCATTCAGATCTTCCAGCATCAGTTCGCTGCCGGACACACTGATGTAGGCAGGCTCCACGATAACTTCCACAGAATGCTCCGTGGTACCGCCGCCATAGGTCAGCGCCAGGGTCAGGGGAATCTGCTTGAACCGCTGGATCTTCACATCCAGATGGACTTCCGCCACATCGGTGGTCACCAGCTCCACATCCACGGGATTCCCGTCCGCATCGCACAGGGTATAGCGGAAATTCTCGCTGATGGATTCCACCCGGTCGGTCAGATCCACGCTGATCTGTGCATGGTCGATCAGATCCACCACAGAACTGGGGCCGGTAACATTAACAGTGGGATAGTCCAGAATTCGGTTTTCCGTGTCCACCATGAAGTTTTCGGCGGCGGAACCGACAAAGTTTACACGGACATCCACAGGCTTTTTGACTTTCTTTTCAACCGTCAGTTTCACGGTCTCGGGGTATTTGCTTTCGACGGTCAATGCACCGCTGGGCACATCGCCGGGAAAAATCGGATTGAAGGTCAGCTCATGCTCACCGGGGTCATAGACCTTGGAAAGGTCCACTTTAATCGTAATGTTTCCCCGGTTGACCTTTGCAAGATCCGTACGGTTACCGGAAAGCTTCAGATCGATCAGAACATCCTCGCTTCTGGAAGTGATCATCATGCCCCGGTCCTCCGTCAGCACCGTTTCACCTTCAAAAACCACAGGAATATCGTAGACCCAATCCTCGGATCCGGGACTGACCACCGTGATGACATAGAACCAAAGCACAAAGGCAATCACCAGAGACAGTGCAGCGGACAAAACTTTATTTTTCATTCTTTTTGTCCTCCTTTGCCACGTTCAGGATCAGTCTGCGGGCCCGGGCCAGAAGGGTCTGGTCCTCGGGGATCTCGCCGGCCCGCAGTTCATTGTGCAGAAGCCGCGCCAGCGTCTGGGGCGCCAGATGGCGCTTGAGCATACCGCCCACCGCCACGGAAATGGTGCCGGTTTCCTCGGAAACGATCACCACCACCGCATCACTCACTTCACTCATGCCCACACCGGCCCGGTGCCGGGTTCCCAGGTCTGCGCTGAGCCGGTTGCTGTCAGACAGGGGCAGCACACAGCCGGCAGCCGCAATGCGGCCGTCCCGGATGATCATGGCACCGTCATGGAGCGGGGCCTTCACGAAGAAGATGTTGCGGATCAGTTGCTCGGAAACCTGGCCGTCGATCTGGGTGCCGGTTTTGAAGTATTCCTCCAGCCGGGCCTCCCGGGTAAAGACGATCAGCGCACCGACCTTCTCACGGCTCATCACTTCGCAGGCAGCCACCGTCTGGCTGATGATGGGGTCCAGTTCCTGAGAAGCTCTGGTAAGGCCCAGAATACTTCTTAAGCGAACATTGCCCAGCCGGTCCAGCATCCGGCGCAGTTCCGGCTGGAACAGAATGATCACGGCCAGAACACCAACCGCCAGAACCTGGTTCAGAATATAGTTGACCGTATGCAGGTTCATCTCGCCTGTCAGCCATGCAATGACCAGCACCGCCAGCACTGCCCGGGCGATCCGCATGGTATTGGGCGTCCGGATCAGCGGCAGCAGACTGTAGATAACATAGGCAACCAGCAGGATATCCAGATAGTCAGACCACTGCATGCCGGCAATCTGATGGAAGAAATTCTGTAACCCATTCATGCTTGCATCCCTCATTTCTTCTGTGTTCCATATGCGCGCACTTCGCGATGGTACACTTACCTATTATCCAATCCATTATAGCGGATTGTGCAAACGATGGCAATAGGTATCTTGTAAAAATTTTTATAATTCTGGGACGGGGAGTTTGGATACCGCCCGTAAAAGCACCGGAATCCGGGAAAAATCCGCATCATGTCCGAAGCTGATCCGAACCGTCCCGGTATCCAGGGTTCCCGCGCTTTCGTGGGCCAGTGGCGCACAGTGCAGACCGGCCCGCACCGCAATTCCCTGCTCCGCCAGCATCCGTGCCCCTTCCTCGCAGTCACAGCCGGGCCGGAAGGATACGGTTCCCCCCTGGTGGGGACCCCAGTACACCTGCATCCCCATATTTTTCAGTTCCCCGGCGCATTTTTCGGCCACCTGCCGCTCCCGCTTTCCGATTCTCTCAATGCCCATGCGCTGCAGCCAGGCCATTCCGGCCTCCAGTCCCGCAATTCCCGGTACATTCAGGGTTCCGGCCTCTGCCCGGTCCGGTGTGAAATCCGGCATATCCTGCCTGACTGACTCGCTGCCGGTTCCGCCCAGCAGCAGCGGCTCCGGCAGTTTTCCGCACAGCAGCAACCCGGTACCCTGGGGCCCCAGCAGACCCTTGTGCCCCGGCATGGCAATAAAATCCGCGCCCAGCTTCTTCAGAGAAACCGGCAGAGCCCCTGCCGACTGGGCCGCATCCACAATAAAAGGAATGCCCCGCTGCCGGCACAGGGCTGCCATTTCCTCCACCGGCAGAATATACCCGAACACATTGGAAACATGGGTAAAAACCGCCGCCTCCGCTCCGGCTTTCAGAGCTTTCTCAAATTCTGACAGGGTATCCTCCCAGTCAAAGAGCTTCCGGCCTGCAACGGTGACCCTTGCCCCCAATCCGTACAGCGGACGGGTCACCGCATTGTGCTCAAAGCCGGAAATCACCACCCGGCTTCCCGGTTTTACCAGGGTCCGGATGGCAATATTCAGTCCGTGGGTGCAGTTGGAGGTCAGCACCACCTGCTCCGGCTCGCAGTCAAACAGCACCCCCGCCCTTTCTCTGCATCTGAGCACAGTCTTTGCTGCCTCCATGGCGGCTCCGTAGCCGCCCCGGCCCGGATTGGCACACCGGTCCATGGCACGGAGCACCGCCCGGCGGACCTGGGGCGGCTTGTGAAAGGATGTGGCACCGTTGTCCAGATAGATCATAGCGAGATCTCCTCCGTGTCCCCGCCTTCATTCAGCAGGTACACTTTCCGGTAGGGTATTCCTGCCCGCTGCAGCACCCCGGCAGCTTCCCGGATCCTATCCGTGGGAAGGCGCAGGCAATAACCGCAGCCCTTTTCTTCCATCCACCGGGGTGTCCGCTGAAGCACGCACCGGAAGCCCATCTTTCGCAGCAAATTCTCCCCCCGCTGGGCCGGTGTCACCGAGCGGAAGGTCAGATAATACACATTCATCATGCAATCCCTCCCGGCTCAATCTATGAACCGGTTGCCCAAAGTGTGCATTTTCGTCATTTTCCACATTTATTATCATTTTCTATTCGTTAAACTATTGATTTTATCCATAGACGTATTTATAATGAGAATATCAGAACACAGGAGGTACATTATGGAACACCACAATCCTTTACTGACAAATCCCAAGAGCAATCATAAATTTATCACCATCGGTGAGATCATGCTCCGTCTGACGCCCCCCAACTATGAAAAAATCCGTATGGCCAATAATTTTGAGGCCACCTACGGCGGCAGTGAGGCCAATATTGCCCTTTCTCTTGCAAATTTAAGCATCGACTCCACCTTCTTCTCTGTAGTTCCCAACAACTCCATCGGCAAGAGTGCCATCCGAATGCTGCGAAGCAACGACGTCCACTGCACGCCCGTGATCCTGTCCACCCCAGAGGAAACCCCCTCCCACCGCCTGGGCACCTACTATCTGGAAACCGGCTATGGGATCCGGGCCAGCAAGGTCACCTACGACCGGAAACATTCGGCCATTACCGAATACGACTTGAGTAAGGTGGACCTGCGCAAGCTCCTGGATGGCTACACCTGGCTCCATGTTTCCGGCATTACCCCGGCGCTGAACAAGTGCTGCGCCGACTTCATTCTGGAGAGTCTGAAGGTGGCCAAGGAACTGGGACTGACCACCAGCTTCGACGGCAACTTCCGCTCCAAACTCTGGACCTGGGAAGAAGCAAGAGATTACTGCACCCAGTGCCTGCCCTATGTGGATGTGCTGCTGGGCATCGAGCCCTACCACCTGTGGAAAGACGAAAACGACCATTCCAAGGGCGACTGGAAGGACGGCGTTCCTCTGCAGCCCAGCTACGAAGAGCAGGATGAGGTATTCCAGCACTTCATTGAGCGCTATCCCAATATCAAGTGCATCGCCCGTCATGTCCGCTATGCCCATTCCGGTTCTTCCAATTCTCTGAAGGCCTATATGTGGTACCAGGGCCATACCTTTGAAAGTAAGCTCTTCACCTTCAACATTCTCGACCGCGTGGGCGGCGGCGATGCTTTCGCTTCCGGTCTGATCTATGCCATGATGCGCGGCTATAAGCCCATGGACATGGTCAACTTTGCGGTGGCCTCCTCCGTCATCAAGCACACCATCCACGGCGATGCCAACATCACCGATGACGCAAAGGCCATCAAGGAAATCATGAATATGAATTTCGATATAAAAAGATAAACACTTCGGGGCACCTCAAAAGAGGTGCCCCGTTTCATTATTGATTATGATAGGCGTTTACCAATCTGAGAATTTCATCCGTGTCGCCGGAAAGAATGACTCTGGGTGTTACGCCGACGCCATCAAAGGAAAACCTGATGTTTCGGTAATCTCCGTTGGAAATGGTATAGCTGAAAAACTCGCCCAGGACTTTACAGTCCGCTCCCGGCAGATCAAGAATCATACAGGACTGCTTCGCGGTCCGCTTATCTTCCATCAGAAAATCGTATACAATGCCATTGTGCTTCGCCAGGATGCTGGGTCTGACTGCGGGATGCGTCAAGAAAGCCTCCACCTGCTCCGGGGTGAAATGCCACATCCCATTGATTCGCTCTCCCGCCAGAATTCCCTGGGAAAGATAGTTCCGGATGGTACGGTCAGACAATCCTGTCATCAGAACCAGGTGGTTGATTACATAGTATTTTCCGGTATCGTTCATAAGCTGCTCCTTTTCAAGTTTTTCCTGCAGGTCTTGCCTTTATTATAAAAGGCCAATGCAGGCAAATCAATTTGAAAAGAGAGCAGTTTTTCATATATTTGCAGGAGTGTAAGACCCACTTCTGAGAATTACAGTTTATAGGGGTACGGATTGCCACGTCGGCCTTTCAGGCCTCCTCGCAATGACATAGAAACCTGGTGGTTGGCTGCACTAAAATTGGTGCGGAATGTGTCGAATACTACTGTCATTGCGAACCAGTCCGCAGACTGGTGTGGCAATCCGTTCTCCTCGACAAACTACAATTCCCGGAAATCATTCCTCCAGCAAACAAACTGCGTGGCAGGACATGCCTTCGCCGCTGCCGGTAAAGCCCAGCTTTTCTTCCGTGGTGGCCTTCACATTCACCCGACTGACATCGATCTGCAGATCCTCCGCAATATTTTGCATCATCTGCTCGATATAAGGCTTCAGCTTCGGCTTCTGGGCGATCATGGTCACATCCACATTGCCTACCCGGTAGCCCGCATCCGCAACCTTCTGCCGCACTTCCCGCAAAAGCACCCGGGAATCCGCGCCCTTATACTTGGGGTCCGTGTCCGGGAAATGATAGCCGATATCCCGCAACCCCGCCGCGCCCAGCAGCGCATCGGACACTGCATGGAGCAGCACATCTGCGTCCGAATGGCCCAACAGGCCCAGTTCATATGGGATTTTCACACCGCCCAGGATCAGATCCCGGCCGGGAACCAGCTTGTGCACATCGTATCCGTGTCCGATTCTCATTGTTTTTCCTCCAGGCGGCGAGTCGCCGCAGACAATTCGTTTCCAGTATTCATATCAACGATCCGTTTCCGCTCGGTTACCAAGTTGGTCTGTAAATTTTCTCATTACAGAAGCAGCTTCGCAATGGCCAGATCCAGCGGCGTGGTGATCTTGATATTCCGCTCGTCACCTTCCACGATCTTGACGCTCATACCCAGCCGTTCCACGGCAGAGCAGTCGTCGGTGACCTCTGCCTCGTCTTCCTTTGCCTTTTTTAGTGCACCCTTCAGAAGATCCAGGTCAAATACCTGGGGTGTCTGGACTGCACGGAGGTTCTTCCGGTCCGGGGTTTCCTTCACCACGCCGCCGGTGACCACCTTGACGGTGTCCTTGACCGGGATCGCAGGGGCCGCCGCGCTGTAGCTGTGGGCAGCCCGAACCGTCCGGTCGATAACTGCATGGGTCACAAGCGGACGGGCGCCGTCCTGCACTGCAACCAGCTTGACCTTACCAGACAGCGCATTCAGTCCCAGCTGGACGGACTCCTGGCGGCTGCTTCCGCCGGCCACCACTGCCGTGACCTTCTCAAAGTCCTTGCACATGCTCATAATGGGCACGATCAGATTCTCTCTCGTGACGATGACGATCTCGCGAATGGCCTCGCAGGTCTGGAAGGTACGAACCGTACGCAGGATCATGGGCTCCCCTTCCAGCTGGGCCATGACCTTGTCGATGCCGCCCATCCGGGAGGCCGTACCTGCCGCCACGATCACCGCGCCGCAGTATTTCAGCGGCAGCACCTTGCGCATGCCGTTTGTAATCATTGAAATACCCATAATTACAGCTCCATAATCAGTTTCTTGAAGAAATCGCCCCGGACCGCAAAATTCTTGAACTCATCGAAGGATGCGGAAGCAGGGCTCATCAGCACCACATCGCCGCTTTCTGCAGCCGCTGCCGCAGCTTTGACTGCATTTTCAAATTTACCGCAGTCGGTGATTTCCGGCTTTTCCCCGGCGCAGCTTTCAACTGCTGCCCGAATCTGGGGTGCTGTGGCACCGCAGAGGAACAGCTTTTTCACATGGGTGCAAACTTCCGGTCCCAGCACATCATAGGGAATGTGCTTATCATAGCCGCCGGCAATGAGGATTACCTTTTCCGGGAAGCTCTTAAGACCGGCGATGGTGCGGCTGGGAGAAGATGCGATGGAGTCATTGTAGAACCGGACACCATCTTTAATGCGCACCAGTTCGATCCGGTGGGCCACACCGCCGAAGGTTCTGGCCACCTGCCGGATCGTTTCATCCTCCGCCAGGCCCTCCACCGCAGCGATGGCTGCCATATAGTTTTCCACATTGTGCTCGCCGGGAATCAGAATATCCTTCCTGTTGAGCACGGGCACACCGTCCCGGGTGATCATATCCCCTTCCAGCTTTACGGACACATCCTTACCCTGCCGGGAGAAAGCTTTGGTCGTGCCATTTCCCACAAAGGGCGCCGTGATGTCATTATCCGCATTGACAATGAGCACACCCTTTTCATTCTGGAACTTGAAGATATTCTTTTTGGCCTCCACATACTCTTCCATATCCTTATGGACATCCAGATGGTTGGGGGCAAGGTTCGTCACCACAGCAACAGCGGGACTGCGCTTCATATCCATCAGCTGGAAGGAGCTGAGCTCCACCACACAGCAGTCCGTTTCCTTCATCTCCCGAACCCGGGGCAGCAGAGGGGTGCCGATGTTGCCGCCCACCCAGACGGTCTTTCCCGCAGCCTTCAGGATCTCGGAAACCAGTGTGGTGGTGGTAGTCTTGCCGTCGGAGCCGGTGATGGCGAGAATGGTGCAGGGGCAGACCTCGAAGAACACTTCCATTTCAGATGTTACTTCCGCGCCCTTTGCCCGCAGTGCCTCAAGGGCCGGATTTCCCGGGTGCATACCGGGAGTCCGGAACACCAGGTCCGCTTCCAGGTCGTCCAGGTAGTGTTCACCCACGCTGAGCTTGCAGCCCAGCCGTTCCAGTTCCAGAACTTCTGCATCCAGATTCTCTCTGGGGGTCTTGTCGCAGCCCAGGCAATCGCAGCCGAATTCCAACAGCAGCCGCACCAGGGGCCGGTTGCTGACACCCAGACCGAAAACCGCAATCCGCTTGCCTTTCAGAGATTCAAAATATGTTTCAAATGCGCTTTTCATATTCCACGCCTCATTCCCATAGATTTTTAGTTTAGTATACTCGTTCTCAAAAGAATTTGCAAGATGTTTGACAATTGGGCTTCTTTCGGTTACAATATTTCCGCGACCAGATCGGACAGCCGCGGACGCAAGCCGAAAGGCTGCGGATGAGGAAAGTCCGGGCTCCACAGGGCAGGGATAACGGGTAACGCCCGCCGAGGGTGACCTCAGGACAAGTGCAACAGAGAGATTCAGCCGGTTTTCCGGTCACGGTGAAAAGGTGGGGTAAGAGCCCACCCGGCCCATGGTAACATGGGTTTTACGCTGTAAACTCTATCCCGGAGCAACGCCGTGGAGAAGCAGATAGGTCTGCCCGACCGCTTCGAGGAGGCGGCTTGATCCCGTGAGCAATTGCGGGGCTAGATAGATGGCTGTCAAGACAGAACCCGGCTTACAGATCTGTGTCGCAACCAAAAAGCACCTGCCCGCAGTATTCTGCGGGCAGTTTTCAAAAGGGAGGTTTTCCCATGATTGCCAACTACCATTCCCATACGCCCCGGTGCCGTCACGCCTCCGGCACAGAAGCCGAATATGCGAAAAATGCCTTTCGGCGTGGACTGAAAATCTTTGGCTTTTCCGACCACACCCCCCAGTATTTCCCCGGGGATTACTACAGCTTTATGCGGATGTATCCCAATGAACTGGAAGATTACTGTCAGACCGTCCGCTCCCTGCAGAAAGCATACCGCGGTCAGATTGCGCTTCCACTGGGACTGGAAGCGGAGTACTACCCAGATATCTGGCCGGAACTTCTGCCCCGGCTCCAGGATGCGGGCATTGAATATCTGATTCTGGGCCAGCACTGGCTGGGAAACGAGCAGAATGAGCACGGCAGCGGCGGCGCTACCGCCGACGAAAGCCTGCTCAAACGCTACTGCCACCAGGTGATGGACGGCCTTTCCACCGGAAAATTCACCTATCTTGCCCACCCGGACCTGTTCCGCTTTGTGGGCAGCCGGGATGTGTACCGCCGCCACATGGGTGAGCTTTGCAGATTCACCCGGCAGGCAGGGATCCCCCTGGAGATCAATCTGGCAGGCATTCTCTGCGGCAAGCACTACCCCAGCGAAGAATTCTTCGCCCTGGCTGCCGAAGAGGGCTGCTCCGTGATTCTGGGCATGGATACCCACAGGGCCGAGCACATTCTGGACCCGGCGCCGGAGCAGAGAGCCCTTGAAATAGTCCGGCATTACGGTTTGAAACTGCTGGATACCGTAGACTTACGGCCTCTGAAATAACGAAAAGCACCGCTCAGATGAGCGGTGTTTTTTCTTTAGGTTTTTGCTCCTTTTGGTAAATGCGGTAACTTGCCCAAATGCCGGCGATGGTCATGGCAGCAATCAACCCCAACACCACAAAACTACCCCACTGGGCAGGCAAAACTGCCGCCAGAATCACACCCAGAATGCCGGTTCCAACCATGAGATAGCCGCCAATGCGCTGGCTCTGCTGCCAGCAGCGGTCGCTGGCTGTGCTCCATTTGGTACGCAGACCAAACACACTGTTCCGCTGAGCCTTGGGCATGATGTTGCCCAGAGGAATAAAGGAAGCAGTCAGCAGAACCATAATGCCCTTGGTCGCCAGATCCCCCAGATTACTGCCTGCGTACTGGGGATCAACAGCCTTCCACATGAAACCGACCCATATGCCATTGAACATGATCAGAATCAGATTGTTCATAATCGCCACAATCCGCTCGTTCATATCCCGGCCCTTCTTCCCCTCAAAACGGGCCAGCCAGGCCATGAATATGCCAAAACCCAAATTCATACAGGGCATGATCAGGAATTCATACTTACTGCCCCAGCGGTCTACTTCACCCCGGATATTGTAATGTGCCGGAATTTGCTCCGGTGCCAAAGTCAGGAATATACCTGCCAGTATAAATCCCAGCAGGATCAGGACAATGGTCCATTTGTATGCTTTTTTCATTTTGAATCCTCCCTCAGTTCCTGAATCCACAGCATCACTTCCTCCAGGACGGAGGCTGACAGCTCATAATAAATATACTTCCCTTCCCTGCGGGTCCGAACCAGTTCCGCTTCCCGCAGAACAGCCAGATGCTTGCTTACAGCAGCACCGGACATCTCAAACCGGTCCGCAATATCCGTCGCCGCCAGACATCCGGATTTCAGCAGATTCAGAATCTCCCGGCGGGTTGGATCAGACAGCGCCCGCATCACATTCTGAAATCCCACGGTAACCGCCTCCTCGTTTAACCTTTTGGTTAAGTATAGTGTAGCATGTATACTAAAGCCTGTCAAGCGCATGAAAAAAGCACCGCTCAGATGAGCGGTGCTTTCGTTTTATTCTGCTGCCTCGGCTGCAGGCTCTGCCTTCACAGCCAGGCCGGCCACATCGGACACCGGCAGGGAGAAAGCAATACCCTTTGCCTTCTTTGCCATGCCCATTTCCTTGTAGATGGCGTTCAGAACTCTGTCGCGGATGTCCTTTTCCACCACCATCATCAGAATCTCCTTGTCCGCATGGAGGGTGATGCCGAAGAATGCTGCCGCATCCTCATTGACGACACCTCTTGCATTCAGGATCGTACCGCCCCGGACACCCTGCTCCCGGGCCACATCCATCACATCTTCGGCAAAGCCGGAGTTGACGATGGCAAAAATCACTTCATGGTTCTCGGTCTTCATTTATGCTTCCCTCCCCATACGGTTGTCACTCAAAAACTGATAAAGATTCACGCCGATCACGCTGCTCAGAGGCACCGCAAAGCTGATGCCCTTGCCGTTTCGGATGGTGCGGAACTTGTCCTCCAGGCAGTTCATGACTGTCTCCACCATATCCTCCCGGATGACGCTTAGAATCACGGCTTTATGGGGCTCCAGGCCCAGCAGTTCCACCAGGTCCGAGGTCGCGGTGCCCAGGCCGCCCACTGCCAGCTGGCAGTTCACATCAAACTGACTGATCACATCCAGATAGAATTCGCCCTTGGGCCGGTCCACCACCGTAAACAGGAGCTTCAGCTTTTTAATTGCAGATTCGTTGACTGTATTACCCATAAGCTCCTCCTTACATAAAGTTGATGATCTGCTGATCGTCGGCACCCAGGATCCGCTTCATGGCCCGACGTTCGTTGACCTTTTCGGCAACAATACCCCGGAAGCCCAGCAGCTGGATGGTGATCAGCGGTGTCATGGCCACCAGCGCCACCACGCCGAAGGCATCCCGCAGCACCGCATCCGCGCCCTGCATACTGACACAGGCACCGATGGCAAAGGGCAGGATAAAGCCGGAGGTCATGGGACCGCTGGCCACACCGCCGGAGTCAAAAGCGATGGCCGTATACACAGGCGGCACAAAGAGGCTCAGGGCCAGGGAAATGAAATAGCCCGGCACCACATAATAAACCAGGGAAAAATCGAAGACAATGCGGATCATGCTCAGCGCAATGGAGGCGCCGACACCGATGCACAGGCCCGTCATCATGGATTTCTTGCTGACCAGGCCGCCGGTCACATCCTCAACCTGGGCATTCAGCACATGGATGGCAGGTTCCGCCAGAACCACCAGCACACCCACCACCAGGCCGAAGCCGATCAGGAAGCCCTCGCTGCCCTGGGCCAGGGCATAACCCATCTTATAGCCGATGGGCATGAAGCCCACATTGACGCCGGTGAGGAAAATCACCAGGCCGATGTATGTAAAGGCAACGCCCACGGCAATTCTTGCCAGCCGCTTCATGGGAAGCTTTAAAAACAGCATCTGGCAGATCAGGAAGAAGACCACGATCAGACCCAGCGCCAGCGCGACTTCCTTGCAGGTATGGGCTGCGGTATGGAGGAAGCTGCCCAGAACGTCGATGCTGACCGTATAGTCGGGAATCTCATAGGTCAGCTCATTCCGGGAGAAAATACCCAGCACCAGCACCGCCAGAATCGGGCCTACAGAGCACAGCGCCACCAGGCCGAAGCTGTTTTCCTTGCTTCTGCGGTCACCCAGAACATTGGATATACCGACGCCCAGAGCCATGATAAAGGGAACCGTGATGGGGCCGGTGGTAACGCCGCCGGAGTCGAAGGCCATGGGAAGCAGGTTCTCATTGCCGCTGACGATGAGAATCAGCGCCAGCGCAAACAGCAGCATATAAAAAAGCATCAGAATCTGGCTCAGAGATTTCCGGAACACGATTTTCAGAATGGCGATCACCAGGAATGCACCCACGCCGATACCCACCGCGTATACAAGCACCGTTCCGTTCATAACCGCGCTGACCTGATTGGCCAGGACCTGCAGGTCCGGCTCCGCAATGGTAATCAACATGCCCAGAACAAAGCAGACCGACAGCAGCAGGGACAGCTTTTTCTGCTTGGAAAGGCCGGAACCCACATGAGCACCCATGGGCGTCATGGCAAGATCCGCACCCAGGTTAAACAAACCGATACCCACAATCAGCAGCACCGCGCCGACGGTGAAGGTGATCAGCTCCGCAGCGGACATGTCAAAATCAAAAAACGGCAGCAGCGCCATCAGATAGACGATTGCCGTAATGGGCAATGCAGAAATCAGCGCTTCTACAATTTTTGCACGGAGTTCCTTCAAAATTATCACCAGCTTTTTCAAATAATCAGAATTTCTCCGTCATTATATCATAAACAGCGGCTAAAACCAACCCCAAAACAGGGGAAATCTCGTCTTTACCGAATCTTAACCGAAAAAGACCGTCCCGGAGGACGGTCTTTCCAATTATTCCACAATATAATCCCGAATGCGCCAGCCCCGGATCAGCTTTCCGTAGATGTATTTGTTGCAGGCAGATTCGCACATAACCTGGACCCTTCCATCCCGGTACACCAGCTCCTCCGACATGGGCGGCATCACCACCGTTTCGGTCAGATTGTCACTGTCCAGATAATAAAGGGGCACTTCACCGGTCAGAATATCAATGCTGCCGACCCGGTCCGTATCCACATCGTAAAACAGCAGATTGGAATCCGTCAGACTCCAGGAAATGGAGAGCACCAACTTGTCATCCGAAAGGAAGGTCATGCCCTGGACCTTCCCCGGAGTGGAAATGGCTGCCACCGCATTGGGATCAATGCCAAACTCCCCTTCGGGATCTGCCCGGAATACCGTCATCAGCGCGGTATTGGCATCTCCGGCCGGCGTGATGATCCGCTGATTCTCCGGTGTTTCATAATGATCGGGATAATAGAAGTTACCGGCCAGCAGATAGCCGTTATAAAAACTGCAATAGGCCATGTCATGACCGGTGGGAACCGTACCCAGCATTCGGGCCTCACCGCCCACCAGGACCTCTTCCAGAGAAAACACATCCACACCGTCATCGCCGGCCAGGTAAACATAGTCGCCATTATGGCAGATACCGCCCGCATGCTTATCGTAAATACTGCCGTCAGCAAAATACAGCGAAGCAAATCTGGTGGTTCCGTCAGAAAACCGGATATAGATTCTTGAGGGACCGCCATCGGACATATAGCCGCACACCAGATAGGTATCCGTTTCCTCCATGTAATCAAAGCCCTGGGGCACATAGGCATCAAACAGTCCGGGAATCAGGAAGGAGCCTTCGGAGTTTCGGAAATAATCCCAGTACTTGACCGTCACACCGATCTGAAGCACCCCAAGAACCGCCAGAACGAAAACCAGCAGGCCCAGCAGAATATTGCGTAATATCTTTTTTGCCTTCATATTGTATCCCCACTTTCTTTTTTCCGGGACAATCATAACATATTCCGAAGAAAAAGCAAGAAAAATCCCCCAACCCGGAGGTTGGGGGATTTGAAGCATCACTGAAAGCTAAGGATTACTCGAAGATCTCGGTGACGACACCGGAACCGACGGTACGGCCGCCTTCACGGATAGCGAAACGCAGGCCCTTCTCGATAGCGATGGGGGTGATCAGCTCAACGTTCATAACAACGTTGTC
>SVKV01000024.1 GCA_015068305.1 Oscillospiraceae bacterium | reverse complement strand
AGGGAGCGAACTTCCCAGCAGGTGCCCAACACCTTTTTCAAGAGTATCGCTTTTGGTGCCGTGGTAAATGGGCAGATGCACCTCAATGGAGGGGATATTGACATACCCCATGATGCCGTTGCCAGTGACATTCAGCTGATTGTTATAATCCTCGGATGCCCACAACAGAGCATCGTTGCTGAACGCGTCACTTAGCTGCGCTCCCGGCTGGATTGCTTCATTGTAGGCAACAGCAAGCTCCTTTGCCTTGCGGATTGCGCTGTCATCCACTTGCTCTACCTGCTCTTGGTACTGGGTGTGGATCTTGGATTGGTGCTTTTCATTGTAGATCGTACTGATAATGGGATAGAGGGTCATGCCAAGTGCCAGCAGAAAAGCGAGAACGGCAATGCATATTGTCAAAACCTTCTTTTTGATAGCAATTCCTCCTTTCCGGGAAACCCCGGAGGAAGGGGTTCTCCCTCCGGGGCAGAGTCAATTACTGCTTGTCGTTCTTCTTGCCCTTGCGGGTGACAAGGAACAGCACGAACAAAGCGCCAGCCATGGCGATCACGCCAATAACAGTGAAGATCATGGTGCCGTTGTCGCCGGTCTGGGGCAGGTCAAAACCCTTGGTGTTCACGATGGTCAGAGGCGCCAGGGCGTTTTCGGACTCGCCATCGGTCTCCATGTTCACATCGTTACCATCTACGGTTGCGTAGGCAGTGAGGAAGAAATGCTCCATGTACTCCTGGGGAATACCGGTCAGGTGCAGGTCATAGCCACCATCAGCATCCAAAATGGACTGAGGCTGGGCATTACCGAAGCAGTAGTGGGGGTCATTCTGCAGCACACCCAGCATATCCTTGGTGTAGATGTCGCACATGCGGTCATAGTTTTCCTCTACGAAAATGTCCACATAGATCTCGTCTTTCAGCAGAGTGTAGCCGTTGGCGGTTTCTACCTCGTAGATGTTCCATGCGTCATCTTCCACGCCCTTGATGATGACCTTGCCAAACTCCTCGCCCACAGTGACGGGATAGAAGATGGTTGCATCGGCTTCCTCGGTAACATGACCGGTAGCATAGTAGATGCCGGTGTCCTCGTCACGGGTAGCGGTCAGCCAGTAACCGTCAGACTCGTTCCAAACCTTGAACTTGACATGCTTGAACATATCCATTTCAGTTGCAGACTCGGAGTCCAGGTCGCTGAACAGCTTGGTCAGATCAATGCCGAAGCTGAAGATATGGCAGTCGTCAATGAGGGTGTCGTAATACTCAGAGCTGGTGCGCTTCCAAGTCAGCACAACCTCGTTGCAGTTGCCGTTCTCGCCATAGATGAAGCTCGCATCGGAGTTGATGGTTGCGGTGTAGGTCACGCGCATGGTGTAGTTGGAGTAGCTGGCGAACAGCTTACCGTTGACATTCTCGGCACTGCCGTTGATCTCTTCCAGACCTGCTTCGGTGATGTCGATGGTCATGTGACGATCATCGGAGGAATAGGTCACAGTAAAGCGGCCATCATCCTGCACCCAGGTAGCAACCTTATCGGTGCAGTCCTCGTCGCTGAAAATCTCGATCTTAACATCCTTCAGTGCCTTGTTGTAGGTCAGACCGGCATCAATGGTGTCGTAGAAATTCCAGGTCTGGATGGAGGTGGCGTTGGAAGTAATGGTGGGAATGCCGGACAGGATCTGGAACTCCATCACATCGCCTGCAGAACCGGTAGCAACATGGTCGAAACCATCGTAAATATTGTCACTGCCGTCGTTCTTGCCGGTGTCCTTAATGGACTCGCGAACCTCCTTGGAGAGAGAGGGAATGCCAGTGTTGTTCTTGGGATAGACAACTACATCGTAGTTCCAGAAGTGACCACCTTCGGGGGAAGCAGAGTTTGCATCACCGGAAACGGTAGTCATGGGCAGGGATACAAAGAAGGGGTCGGTGGTGGAAGTAACCATTTCGGGCACCTTGCTCTCGACACACAGCCAGAGGCCCAAAGATAAGTCCCGCTTGATGGTCTTACCATTTTCGTTAGTCTTGTCCATCACGATTGCCTCATCGGATGCGGCAATATAAGCCTCCAGTGCATCCTTAACGGTGGTAGCATTGGCTTCCAGTGCATCCGCCAGTGCTTTATTCAGCACATCAGACTGATAGTAGTAATACTGAGAGCTGCCATCACCGGCATCCATGGGAACAGCGGCATCACGCTCGATCATCATGTCAGCATTCTCATAGCGGCCTTCGCCGTTGGGCAGACCGATTGCAGCCAGCAGATCAGCGGCCTTAACCTTATCAAAGCCATAGAGAACCTGGGTCAGATTGTAATCGGGGTGCTGATCGTTGGCACTCTCGGAGAAGGTCACGATGTCAGCAACACGCAGGATGGTGAACTCAACACCCTTCAGTGCGTAGCCATTGGAGTTCTGACCGTTGCCCAGAGGGTTGTCGGGATTGCCGTTGGCATCGCCTTCCCGGACAGCTTCGCCCAGGACTTCTTCCACATAGCTTTCACGCCAGCCGGTAGAAATGAAGGAATCCTCATTCCAAACGCCATCCTTGTAGGCGTTGGTCCAGTCAAACTTCCAAATGGTCAGGGAGGCCTTGGCATCTTCGTCAATCATGCAGTCATCCGCTTCTGCGGCAAAGGCTGCGGGAACACAGGTCAGCACCATCATCAGTGCCAGACACAGAGTAAGCAGTTTCTTAAACTTTTTCATAAAAGCATCTTCCTTTCAGTAAGTGAATTGAATAGAAATTGTGTGTTGGATAGGGTCGGGGAACGAAAAAAGCCAGGGCTGATCCCTGGCTTGGTTGGAAGCTCTATTCACTTGGATTAGACCTCCTTTTTCTTCAGAACGAACAAAGCACCCATGCAAACAGCGGCGCACAGAAGCAGACCGATGGGCATGAGTGCAAGGGATTTAGAACCGGTTTCGGGCAGTTCCAAAATGGGAGAGTTGACCACCTTCAAGATGACTTCATTCAGCATTTCGCCATCCTTTTCATTGGCAATATCGCCCTCCCAAATGCGTCCGGGCATCAAAGAGGAACCGTTCAAAGTCTTGGTTTCCGTTACTCTGTAAAGGATCGCTTCACCAGAAGCATTGAACACACGCAGACCTTCAAAAGCGGCAATGCCGTTTTCATCGGTCAGCAGTTTGCCATCCAGTAGATCCTTATTGGTGCAGGAACCGGGGATAATGACTGTATCATTTTCCCGCATGGTTACAGGATTCCAGGTCTTGCCGCCATCTACGGAGTATTCCATAAGGAACTCAACGCCCTGCATAGGTTTACCCGCAGAGGACTGCTTTCGCAGTTCCAATCTGCCAACAATGGGGGTGTTCTCCATAGTGACGGAGATTTGCTGATTGTTTTCCGTGCAAGACACAGGATACTCCTTGGTATCCAGCACATAACCTTCCGGTGCAATCTTTTCACGAATGAAATAGGTGGACTTGTTACACACGCCATCGGTGTACACGATCTTACGGGCAAAGGTCAGATTGCCCTCTGCATTGGTATCGCCGGTTTCCAGCACCTTCACTGTACCGTCTATCATGCGCTCACACAGTTCAAAGGTTCCCACCAGCGGGGTTTCTACGCCCAGTTCCTTCTTGTGCAGTGATACAGAGGCAGTCCACAGAGGATTCTCCTTGCTATACTCATAAACCTTGCCGTGTTCGTTGATGGTCACAGTCCAAGGCTCCACCATAACAGTACCGGCCTGCCCGGAAATCTGTGTCACGGTATAAGTGCCGTAGGGCAGCGCCTTGGATATACCCACGCCATTTTCACCGATGGTAATGGTGTCTACCACGGTGCCGTTCTTGTCGGCAACATTGAACTTTGCGCCTGCTTCCGGGGCGGTGAGGTTATCGACTGTGTTGACGATTTTCTTGGTGATTTGGATTTTACCGGCAATCACTTCCTCCGGACATCCGGTCTTAGCTTCATAGGTGAAGCTGTGGTCTTTCTTTGCTTCAGTTACAGAGAAGGTCTGCTTCCACTGGGTATTCAGCAAGTAGCCTGTGGACGGTGCAAATTCATAGATCGTGTAAGTGCCAATGGGGAAGATGTTGTCCGTCTTAGCAAATCCCTTTGCATCCGTTTTCAGTTCACAGATAACAGAACCGGGCGCATAGATCTTTCCGTTTACAACCACAGAATTGGCGCTGCTGTTCATCACTTGATACACAGCACCTGCCAAGGTTGCTTCACCCTGCGGAGTCTGACCGTTGGAAACATCGTACTTTTCGATACTGACAGAGCCGAACAGGTTAATGTCGATAGGCTCATAAACGCCCCAGTCACCATTTGCCATCTGCATCAGCACTGCCTTGGATTCCTCTGTCCAAACATGCTTTGCACCGCTGGCTTTGGAACTGTCAAGCACAATACTGCAGTAAAGGGAGTCGGGGATCACAGTGTAACCCAAGGAATTTTTGACCTCTGTGATTTTCAGAGTGCCAAGGGGGATTTGGTTCACACCGGCAGGCGATACAAACAAGGCATCGCTGGTATAACCGGAAGCCAGATAGTCCTTACTGTACAGGCATCTGCCATCTGCATCGGTAGCAAAGTACCAAGTCCGTGTCGCAGTACCGGACCAACCGGTATTGGGGAAGTATTCCCACTTGAAGACTGCGCCGGTAAAGGAACCATCGCCTTGTGCGGTGGTGGTATCCTTATCCACCTTCGTCAGCACCACGGGAGGGTCGAAGATGGGAATATCGGACACGGAAATCACATTCTCACCGGATGTTACGGTGTGGGTATAGGTCTTGGTATCCAGCTTGAATCCGGGAGGTGCCTTGGTTTCCTTGATGGTCAGCACATCACCGATGTTGTACTGCTTGGCAGACACTGCATTGCCGTTGGCATCGGTTTTGATAGTTTCCACCACAGTTCCATTCAAAGAAATGGTGTACTCTGCACCGGCAAGAGAATACAGGCTGTTATTCTTAATCTGATCGATGCAGGCAGCGGGGGCATTGATGGACTTTTTCAAAGAAACAGGCTTGGAGTTTTCTGCGTTGGTCAGAGTGATTGCGGTATCACCGACACCGACAGAAACTTCGGTTACTTCCACTTTACCACTGGCATCCACATTGACTTTGTACCCATCCGGAGCTTTTACTTCCTTCAAAAAGTAAGCGCCGCTGTACAAACCGGACCACTGCGCCTGACCGTTGGAGACAGTCTTACGGGTGCTTACATTGACATAGCCGACATCGGAGGTGTTGAGGGATTTGTAGTCAGCGCTGGTAACGGGAGTAGTACACGCAGGATCACGGTACAGAGTGAACTCTGCACCTGCCAAATTCGCAGTACCTGCGGTGTTGGTCTTGGTCACAGTCACCTTGCCAGTGCCCGTACCATAGGGAGTCCAGTAACCGCGCAGGTAGTAGAAGGTATTACTTCCATTCTCTGCCGTGGAATCCACCTCTGTCTGGATGCGGTTGACAAGACCTGTTCCAAACAAATTGGAAGATCCCTGTTCCGTCCAAATCGTAGTACCATGACCGGGATAGTGCTTACCACCCAGCATCAGTTTACAGATCATGGTGTCGCTGCCGCTTTTCTTCCATGTGCAGTCACCGAAGCCGCTGTTGCAGTTTTCGCCAGAAGTGTAGGCTGTTTTCAGCCAGTTCTTGTTAGCACTGCCGCTGGATGCGACATCTCCGATAGTATAAATTCGGCTGGTTCCGCTAAGGTTTTCCGCAGCAACATAGGACCAAATGATGGTGGGGATCAGTACATCGCCATCCTGGGTAACACTCAGATTTCCGTAATAGGAATCCAAATAGTTTTGAATGGCAAGATCGCTGGCACCCAAATACTTCAGCACATCTGCGAACAGAGAAGTGTCGGTTGCCACGGTTTGACCGGCAGCAACATCCAGCTTGTCCCATGCGCCATAGTCGTTACCGAGGATAATCCGGGCAAGGAAATCTTCAATCTCCTTGCTTCCACCTTCTTCGTTACGAACAATGCGGGGGTAGGTCGATGCGCTGCCACCGGGATTGTTGTAGTTAAACCAGAAGTTCGTAAAGCCAGTCCAGGAGAAGGTGCATTTATCGTCCTTCAAATTCTCATAAGGGAAATGGTAAACATAGGGATAGGAAGGCCAGCGAGCCTTTGCGATAAAGGTATGAGGGGTAATCGTGTAGGTGTCGAAAACAGTAGTTTCCGTAGCACCCTGGTCCCTACCGGTGCTGTTCCAAGGGATTGCCTTACCGGTCTGCACAGTGTTGATAACACTGCCGTGGGAATTGTACCGGTTGTAGCACTGGTCATAGCGGTAGTAGACGATCTGCATGGTAACACCCACAGCGATCATGTTACTGGAACCGTCGCCTGCGGAGTTGCCGCCGCCATCGCCACCATCACCGGTTTCAGAACCGGAACTGCCACCATCTTCACTGGCAGGACTTGCGGAGAACATCATTACCGGGGGAGGTCCTTCTGTGGGAGTTGTTTCCGCTACAGGTTCAGATTCTTCCACGGCAGGTTCCGTCGCTTCCTCTGTTGGTGTTTCTGTTGGCGTTTCTGTTGGTGCTTCAGTCGGTTCCGTTGCTTCCTCCGTAGCAGTTTCGGTTGCATCTGTCGGTTCTTCCGTGGGCGGCTGAGTTTCATCCACTTCTGCAGCAAATGCCGTTACTGCTCCAAGAGGCATACAAGAAAGAGCCAACGCAAAGACCAGCAAGAGAGCAAGGGTTTTCTTCAATGCACTCATATAGAGTTTCCTCCTTCTTTAGAGAATAAAAAAGCGCCCCTTGATGTACGGAAACACCAAGAGGCGCTGTGGGTATGAGGTTATTCTTTTTTCTCTCCGCAAAGATGACATACCCATTCATCATAGGCGGGCTTGTCCACGATCCATTCATCTACACATCCATAACCACCATGATCAAAGAGTGCTTCTGCTGCCGGGTAGGAAGTGGCGTGTGCGTTCCACAAATTAACCAGGCTATCCGCAGATCCGTAAGTTGCCCATCCACAGTCGCAAACCACACCGGCTCGCCAATGACCTTCCTCTGCATGATGAATGCACTTCCAGTTGTGAGCGCAACCGGTGGGTTCAGTTTCAGCAGGTTCCGTAGGATCTGTTTCCGGAGGTTCTGTGGGAGGAGTAGTCGGTGGGGTAGTAGGTTCTGTGGGTGTTGTCTCAGATTCAGTTGGGACAGTCGGATTTGTTTCCGGCTCAGTAGGGACAGTGGGACTTGTTTCCGTGGGAGGCTGTACCGGTTCTGTTGGTTCAGTCTGCTTTGGAGGCTTCGTTTCCTGTGTTCCTTCTGTAGGATCCGTATTCTCGTTACCAGGAACAGTTGCCGAAGGCGTTGTCGGTTCCGTCGCTGCTTCAGATTCATTCAGAGCATCTTTCTCGTTTGTTTTGCCTTCTGTTTCAGCTGGAACCGTTGTGCTTTCCGGTGCAGTGTCCTTAGTGGGATCTGTTTGTGCTGGATTCGTGGTCGTAGGATATGTTTGATAAGAATTGTCAGTAGGATCTGTTACATCCGCTGTTACACCGCACCCAGTAAGAACCAAGGCGAGTAACACAATAAGAGCAAATGCTTCCTTCATTTCAAGGCACCTCCTTATTGCCAATTCTATGGCATGTGTCTTAACTTTCCAAATGTGCAAATCTCTACCAGCCATTCTTCCTTTTCAGTAAGTCCAGGTGGTTATCTGAGGGGGAGAGTGTGAGAGGGGGAGAACGGCAAAAGTAACCGATACCATTGCCAAAAGGATAGACTGTCCCCTTGGTGCTAGGGTCATCGGTCACTTATCTATCACCCCGATCTTTCATTCGTTCCCTGTGCCGCTGGTAGTATTCAAGCGCTTTCAAAATATACTCTTCGGTTTGTTTGGGTGAAATGTTTTTGGGTAGATATGGTTTTAGCTTTTCTGTATGAAAAGAGATCTTTTCCTTTTGGTTCGGCTTCTGCTCACACATAATGGACAGTATCACATCTGCATTGAGCCTGCCCTCGCGGGAGAACTCTTTCATTTTGATTGCCTGGGAAAGCGAGGGAGTGGCATCTTCATAGGAAATGGTTTCGAGCAAGTCTGCCTGTTCTTGTTCAGTAAGGTAAGAAAGCTCTACGGCAGGCCGGAAAGCAATACGCCCCTCGTCAACCATATCAAGTAGCGCCGAGGCGAGATATGTTAGGCGAATATATCGGTGTATTTGTGCTGAGCTTTCACCTGCTTTTTCCGCCAATTCATCTCTCGAATAATTTTGTTCCAGTGGAACAAAATTTCCTTTGGGAGGTCTACCTGCCTGCCGTTTTAATGCTTCCAATTCCATCTTATAGGAAAAAGCCTTTTCGCTAGGAAGAATCTTAGATCGCTGACGATTGGAGTGTGCCATGATAATAATGGCTTCATCTCTTGTCATTTCCCGGATTTCCGCTTTAATGGTGGTAAAGCCAGCAAGCTCAGCTGCCTTTCTGCGCCTATGCCCAGAAGCACACTCATACCGCCCATCTTCCTTTTGGCGAAGAATAACCGGTGTAATAATTCCGTGGGTTTTCACACTCTCAACAAGGGTTTCCATGTCCTCGTCCATACGAACCTTGTAGGGATGATTAGGCATATCGTCAATTTGGTCCAGCGGGATATCATGGATGCGTGGCAGTTTGCTTTCCTTTCTGCCCTCATCGGTCATAAACAGCTCATCTAGCGCCGTCAGACCTAGATCGATTGGCTTCTTTTCCAAGCTGGCTCACCTCCTTTGTCAATGCGGCATAAGCCTCCGCAACTCTGCCATTCTTGTCGTAGGCATAGATGCTTTTTCCTTCTTGGGCAGCTTCAGCTGCGCGTACAGATCTTGGTATTTCGGTTTGAAATACCCGGATGTTATCCCCAACCGCATTTCGCATGGAAGAGATAATTGCCTTGGCGTTGTTTGTTCGGTTGTCCACCATGGTGAAAAGAATTCCGTCAATCCGCAGTTTGGGATTGATTTGTTTGCGGACTCTGGAGACAGATCTCAAAAGCAAATTAAGACCTTTGGATGACAGATAGTTCGGCTGAGAGGGGATAATCACGCTGTCTGCTGCCGCCAGTGCATTGATGGTCATAAGGCCCAATGAGGGCATACAGTCAATGAGGATGTAATCGTATTTTGCCTTTACTTGCCCTAATACATTACGCATAATGGTTTCCCGGCTCATTGCGTTGAATAGGCTCATCTCAACACCGGACAGTTCAATGTTCGCCGGGAGAAGGTCCAGACCTTCTTCGTGCGATATAATGGCTGACTCTGTTGATAATTCCATGTCGTGAATTTCTGCCAGCATAGCAGTTGCCAAAGTGTGAGATAGACCATCTGGGTCTTGGATGCCCATGCTGATGGTCAGGCTGCCCTGGGGATCGCTGTCAACAAGTAGTACCTTATGCCCTTGCTTGGCTAAGCCCACGCCGAGGTTCACTGTGGAGGTAGTTTTGCCTACGCCACCCTTCTGATTCACCATTGCGATGATCTTTGCGCTCATATTTTGCTCCTTTCCTTGAATTTACCCTTAGTTTCTCCGTACAGGCCCATCTCATGCCAAAAGAAAAGAGTGTACTTGCACACGGCAAATACACTCTTTTTCTTCGGAATAGACTTGATTTTGAGCTGTTTTTGGAAGAAACTCTGAGTATGTATTGGGTATCATCGCTACACCTACAGAGGTGTCGGACTTTTTGGGTATGATTGGTACACACACGTTCTCGTCAACAGTCCCGATACCGGGTATGGTATCTTCATCGAAAATATGCTGGATGCTGCATCATAAGTTAAGCCCACACCGTGCGCGGTGTGGGCTTTTTTCTCATTCCTTCCAACCGTAGATCCGGCCGAATTTGTCGTCCAGGTAGTCCAGGAGGGGCTGGGCATCCAGACCCTTATCGCTGAATTTTTTCAGCAGGTCCATGGCGGTGACGGACCTTCCGTACTGCCAGATGTGTTCCGTCAGCCAGGAAATGATGGGCCCAAAGTCACCCGCCTCCACCAGATCAGCAAAATTGGGCAGATCTGCGCGGATGGCATTATAGATCATACCGTCATAGATGTTGCCCAGGGCGTAGCTCTGGAAATAGCCGATCCAGCTGCCCGTCCAGTGCATATCCTGGAGGATGCCCTCCGTATCGTGACCGGGCCGGATGCCGAGGTACTGCTCATACTTGTCATTCCAGGCATCCTTCATCTGATCAATGGTCAGCTTCCCGGCAAAATAATCCCGCTCCAGCTCAAATCGGATGATCACATGGAGGTTGTAGGTCACTTCGTCCGCATCGGTGCGCTTATAGGTAGATGCCACCTTGTTGAGGCCCCTGTAAAAGTCCTCCTGGGAAACGGCGGCATAATCCGGGAAGGTTTCCACCAGCTTCGGATAGATATGGCGGATGTAGCCCCGGCTGCGGCCGATGAAATTCTCAATAAACCGGGCCTGGCCTTCGTGGAAGCCGCCGGAGATACCTCCGAAGAGGCCGGCTTCCGCAACGGCTTCGCTGCTGGAATAGCCATACATGGAGTGGCCGGATTCATGGAGGATCGTCATTATCAAGGAGGGCCGGCCGTGCTTTGCGGTAGAAATTCTGGCATCCCTGGGGCCGATGGTGGAGGAGAAGGCATGGATGACCTTTTCATTGTAGCCGCCCATATCGTCCCGGTAGCCCACCTCCCGGGCCAGCGCCTTGGCAAAATCCATCATTTTCTCCGGATCCTGCTCCCGCTTCAGAAATCCGTTTTCGATCTGAAGGCCGCTGGCTTCGATTTTTTTGCGGATCTCCACGATTCCCGCGCGCAGCTTTTCAAATTCTGCGCTGATGTCGCCGATGTCCAGCCCTTCGTCGGTCAGATCCACCAAAGTGGCGAAGGGATCCGCATCGGGCCGCAGGGCCAGCGCGATTTTTCTGCGCAGTTCAAAAACCGCTTCCATATGGGGCTTGAAGATTTCAAAATTCTTCTCCTCCCGGGCCTGCTTCCAGGCGGTCATGGACTCCACCCGCTTGCGGTTGAATTCCTCCAGCAATTCCCCGGGCACATCCCGGTAGAAGCTGCGCTGTTTCAGGAAGCCTCTGATCTGGGCGGTTTCAATGTCGGTTTCGCCCAGGGGATTCTCTTTGAAATACGCTTCCAGTTCATCAGCCTCGGGCGTAAAATAGAGGGTCCGCCGCTGCTCATTGAGAAAGCTGTTTACCTCCAGCCGGTAGGCAACGCCCCTGTCCGGCAGGCCGCCCCACTGGTCGATGCCCAGCACGCCGCTGATGGAGCCCAGGTATCCGCCGACGGTGTAAATATGCTGCAAGGCTGCTTTTCTTTCCTGTACATTCATGGAATCAATTCTCCTTCCGGGTTGCATTTTCCCCATTATAGCACAGTTTGCAAAAACAGGAAAGACCGAAGGATAAAATACCGGGGCAACAGAAAAAGCAGTTTAAAAATATCCTGTCCTTTTTTCAATTCCGTGTTATAATGAACGCATTCATTATAAATGTGAGGATTTACTATGA
Source organism: Oscillospiraceae bacterium (assembly GCA_015068305.1). Taxonomy (GTDB): domain Bacteria; phylum Bacillota; class Clostridia; order Oscillospirales; family Oscillospiraceae; genus Faecousia. The sequence continues at coordinate 18,614 of SVKV01000024.1, read as the reverse complement.
CTGCTGTAAACACAAAAAGAAAAGGCACCAGAATCGCCGCGGCCCTTGCTGCGGTCCTTCTGCTTGCCGCTGCCGCCTGCGGATTTTACCTAGGCGATTACTATCATGCCGACACGGAGGCCATTGCCGCATTTTCCGATGCCGGCACCGTCCGGATGCAAACCTGTGACAACGGCGATCTGGTCTGGGTCCCCGGGGATGCCACGGCGGGCTTTATCTTTTATCCCGGCGGAAAGGTGGAGCACACCGCCTATATCCCGCTGATGGAAGCTCTTGCCTCCCAGAAAATTCTCTGCGTGCTGGTGGAGATGCCCTTCCTGCTGGCCGTTTTCGACATGGATGCGGCGGCGGGAATCCGGGAAGCCTACCCCCAGATCGACACCTGGTACATCGGCGGCCACTCCCTGGGCGGTTCCATGGCCGCATCCTATCTTTCGGGCTGCACCGGAGATTTTGCAGGGCTGGTGCTGCTGGGTTCCTATTCCACTGCGGATCTGTCCGCAAGCGACCTGGCCGTCCTTTCCGTCTACGGCAGCGAGGATCTGGTGATGAACCGGGAGAATTATGCCCTTTACAAAGAGAATCTGCCCTCTGATTTTACGGAGCTTATCCTTGACGGCGGCTGCCACGCCTATTTCGGCATGTACGGCGCCCAGGAGGGGGACGGTATCCCCCGGATCACAAACGAAGAGCAGATCCGCATGACCGCCGATGCCATCGCCGCCCTGGCCGCGCCGTAAAAGAATCGCGGAATACAGCCCCCTGTTTCCATCTGTTTTTCTTCCAGCGCGGACATTTGCGCACGAGAGAAATACACAAAAAGGGCAAATATGACCCTTTTTTGCGAAAAAACGCCAAAAACGAACCGCTCAAAATGCAAAAAGCGGAACAAATCATCCTGAAAAAATCCTGTTTATTCTTCAGTTTATCGGTATTTTTTTCAAATTCGGCGTTTTTCTCGTTGACTTTGGCAATTAACCGCTATATGATAAAGCATATTTTCAAACCCACTGGAGGTAAGATTATGAAAAAGACCATCGCCCTTCTGCTCACCCTGACCCTGTGTCTGAGCCTGCTGGCCGGCTGCGGCGGCGCTCAGGGCGGCTACACCGCCAACAACACCGAATATGTCATCGGCGTTTCCGGTCCTCTGACCGGCGGTGCCGCCATGTACGGCAAGGCTGTTGCCAACTCCGCCCAGATGGCTGTCGACGAGATCAACGCCGCCGGCGGTCTGAACGGTATTAAGTTCAAGCTGGTAGCCACCGACGATATGAACGACCCCACCAAGATCTCCACCAACTACTCCTCCCTGCTGGAAGGCGGCATGCAGCTGTCCCTGGGTACCGTTACCACCCAGCCCGCTCTGGAGTTCAAGAACCTGTCCTTCGATGACAATGTGTTCTTCCTGACCCCCTCCGCCTCCGGCGATGCCGTGCCCGCCAACCCCAACGGCTACCAGATGTGCTTCGCTGACGGCAACCAGGGTAAGGTGGCAGCAGGATTCGTCAACGAGAACTTCGCCGGCCAGACCATCGGCGTGTTCTATAAGTCCGACGAAGCCTACTCCAAGGGCATCTTCGACCAGTTCAAGGCCAATCTGGATGCATCCGTCACCGTCATTGAGACTTCCTTCTCCGATGCCAACGCCACCGACTTCTCCACCCAGATTGACACTCTGAAGAACTGCGGCTTCATCTTCATGCCCATCTACTACACCCCCGCATCCCTGTTCATGACCCAGGCCAAGGATACCATCGCTCCCAACGCCGTCTACTACGGCTGCGACGGCTTCGACGGCATCGACAACATCGACGGTTTCGACATCACTGCCATTCCCCAGGCTGTCACCATGCTGTCCCACTTCAACTCCAAGGCCGAGGACGGCGCTGCCAAGGCTTTCATCGACAAGTATGTGGCTGCCTACGGCGCTGACACCCTGAACCAGTTCGGCGCTGCTGCCTACGACTGCGTTTACGCCCTGTACGGCGCCATGGAAAAGGCCATCAACGAAGGTGCCGAGATTCCCGTCACCATCAGTGCTTCCGACCTGTGCGAAATTCTGAAGGCCCAGTTTGAAGGCGGCTACGGTCTGGCCAATGCGGTCACCGGCGATTCCATCAAGTGGGAGCCCACCGGCTACGTCAACAAGGTTGCCATCCAGTACGTGATCAAGGAAGCCAACTAAATTCATAGTTACAACTGCACGCCATGCACATACCGGCTTTCTGCCGGTATGTGCATTGTGTGGTTTTGGAAGAAACCGTTTTGAACTTCGTTTTTTGATTTTTATTACATCAAGTTAGGGATTTACTATGGAACTTATTTTTTCAACCCTGATCAACGGTCTGAGTCTGGGCGGCATCTATGCCATGATCGCCCTGGGCTACACCATGGTCTACGGTATCGCGAAGCTGCTAAACTTCGCCCACGGCGATATCATCATGGTTGGCGGCTATCTGATCTACGTCTTTATGGCCACCAACAATCCCCTTCTGGCAATTTTCATGGCCGTCATCGGCTGTGTGATTCTGGGCATCTGTGTGGAAAAGATCGCCTATAAGCCCCTGCGGGGCGCCTCTCCCCTGGCAGTTCTGATCACTGCCATCGGCGTCAGCAATCTGCTGCAGAGTCTGGCTCAGATCATCTTCGGCTCCGCCCCCAAGATGGCCACCGTCTATGATTTCGGCATCGTCAAGCTCTTCGGCGCCACCATTCAGATCTCCTCCCTGGTGACTCTGGTGGTTGCCTTCGCTGTCATGACTGCGCTGACCCTGTTTGTCAAGTTCACCCGCCTCGGCCGGGCCATGATCGCAGTCTCCGAGGACCGGAGCGCTGCCCAGCTGATGGGCATCAACGTCAACTCCATCATCACCGTCACCTTCGCCATCGGCTCCGCCCTGGCTGCCCTGGCAGGCCTGTTCTATCTGCTGAAGGCACCCAGCATTTCCAGCACCCTGGGCGCTATGCCCGGCATCAAGGCCTTCACCGCTGCCGTCATCGGCGGCATCGGCTCCATCCCCGGCGCCATGCTGGGCGGCATCCTCCTTGGCATGATTGAGAGCATCTCCTACAAGATCACCGCCATCGCCCCCTATACGGATGCCATCGAATTCTCCATTCTGATTCTTATTCTGCTGGTTCGGCCCACCGGCTTCCTCGGCAAGAAAAGGAGGGAAAAGGTATGAATCTGAACGTAAAAAAGCAGCGCCACTACATCAACTGCATTGTCATTGCCCTGGTGACCCTGGTTCTGGGCATCCTTTCCCTCACCGGTGTCCGGTTTGACAACTCCCTGCTGTTCCTGCTGGAAAAGGTGGCCATCAGCATCATCCTGGCGGTTTCCCTGTCCCTGGTGGTGGGCTTCCTGGGCGAGCTGTCCCTGGGCCACGCAGGCTTCATGTGCGTCGGCGCCTATCTGGGCGGTAAGGTCGCCTCCCTGCTGGTTCCTGCCATGGGCAACGGTCTGGCCGCGTTTCTGATCTCCCTGGCCGTCGGCTGCGCCGCTGCAGCAGTCTGCGGTGTGATCATCGGCATCCCCGCTCTGCGGCTCCGGGGCGACTATCTGGCCATCGTGACCCTGGCCTTCGGCGAGATCGTCAAGAGCCTGTTCCAGAATTCCTCCGACGAATCCTTCGGCGGCTCCCTGGGCCTGGAAACCCCCCGGTATAACAAGGCCTACCTGTTCATCATCGCCTTTGTGCTGGTTCTGGTGACTCTGGCTGTGATCCAGAATCTGATCCGCTCCAAGCACGGCCGGGCCATCACGGCCATCCGTGACAACGAGATCGCCGCCCGGGCCTCCGGCATCAATGTGACCAAGTATAAGCTGCTGGCCTTTATTCTCTCCGCCGCCTTCGCCGGTATGGCAGGCGTGCTGTACAGCTACAGCAACTACACCGTTCAGAGCACCAAGTTCAGCTACAACTATTCCATCGAGATTCTGGTGATGGTGGTGCTGGGCGGCATGGGCAGCATCAACGGCTCCATCATCGCCGCTGCCCTGATCACCTATCTGAATACCAAGCTGGCCACCGTCCTCACCGGCGATCTGGCTGTGCTGCAGAATCTGCTGTACGCACTGATTCTGATTCTGATCATCATCTACAACAACGCCCCCGCCCTGAAGGGCTTCCGGGACAAGTACAATCTGGGCGTTCTGGCCGACAAGGTGATCAAAAAGCGTCTGGATCCCTCCCATGTCCAGGATGACCAGGCAAAATGGGATGTGGTCCCCACCAAGATCAGCATGGACGAGATCCTGTCCGTGGACCTGACGCCCCAGAACTTCGGTCCCGATCAGAAGGGAGGAGACAAGTGATGGCTGAATACATCCTGGAAACCAAAGACCTGGGCATCTCCTTCGGCGGTCTGAAGGCCGCTCAGAATGTGAATCTGAAAATCAAAAAGAACCAGATCTACGGTCTCATCGGCCCCAACGGCGCCGGCAAGACCACCATCTTCAACCTGCTCACCTGCGTCTATAAGCCCACCACCGGCACCTTCTTCCTGGACGGCGAGGAAATCAAGCGCATGAGCCCGGATAAAATCAACCTCAAGGGCATCGCCCGTACCTTCCAGAATATCCGCCTGTTCAACAACATGACCGTGGTCCGCAATGTCATGGTGGGTCTTTCCAACCGGCCTGAATACAAGTGCACCATTCTGGAGTCCGCCCTGCGGCTGCCCCGGCATTTCAAGGTGGAACGGGAGATGCGCGAAAAGGCCAAGGAGCTGCTGCGGATCTTCGATCTGGAGCAGGAGCGCAACGCCCTGGCCTGCAATCTGCCCTACGGCAAGCAGCGGAAGCTGGAGATCGCCCGGGCCCTGGCCACCAATCCCAAGATCCTGCTGCTGGATGAGCCTGCCGCCGGCATGAACCCCCATGAAACGGAGGATCTGGCAAAAACCATCCGCTTTATCCGGGATCATTTCGATATGACCGTCCTGCTGATCGAGCACGATATGAACTTTGTCTCCGACCTGTGCGACGAGATCACGGTGCTGAACTTCGGCACTGTGCTGGCAGAGGGCCACACCAGGACCGTGCTGCAGGATCCGGAAGTCATCAAAGCATACATCGGAGGATAAGCACCATGGCAATGTTGGAAGTTAATGATCTGAAAGTATACTACGGCGTCATCTGCGCCCTCAAGGGTATCAGCTTTCATGTAAACGAAGGTGAGATCGTCTCTCTGATCGGTGCCAACGGTGCGGGCAAGACCACCACCATGCAGAGCATCATCGGTCTGCTGCCCAAAAAGAGCGGCCATATCCTCTTTGACGGCCAGGACATCACCAGAACCCCCTGCCACAAGATCGTCCACGCCGGAATGACCCAGGTGCCGGAAGGCCGCCGGATCTTCCAGGAGCTGACCGTGTATGAAAACCTGCTGATGGGTGCCTACACCAACAAGGACCAGGGCAAGTTCAAGTCCGATCTGGAGTCCATCTATGACCGGTTCCCCCGGCTTGCCGAGCGGCGCAATCAGATCGCCGGCACCCTGTCCGGCGGTGAGCAGCAGATGCTGGCAATTTCCCGGGCTCTGATGTGCCATCCGAAGCTGCTGATGCTGGATGAGCCCTCCATGGGCCTTTCCCCGCTGCTGGTGGACCAGGTTTTCGACATCATCAAGGACATCAACCGGGACGGCACCACCATTTTGCTGGTGGAGCAGAATGCCGGCAAGTCCCTGGCCATCTCCGACCGGGCCTATGTCATGGAGACCGGCAGCATCGTGCTGACCGGCACCGGCGCAGAGCTGGCCGCCAGCGAAAAGGTCCGCAAAGCATACCTGGGCGGCTAAAAAGAAATACAGCACCGGCACCGTGATTTTATCACGGAAAACCGGTGCTTTTCTTTATAAAATAGAGTCAAAGCAAAGAACAAATCAGCCATAAGGAGGCGCAGCTATGAATTACAGTGCTTTGATCCAGAACAGAAAATCCGTCCGGGAATTCACCGACAAGCAGGTTTCCTTCCGGGATCTGGAAACTTTGAAAGATTACTACCGCAACTCTGTCCGCCGTCTGATCCCGGAACTGAAGACCGAGCTTTATTTCTTCAGCACCTCCGCCCGGGCCGCCCTGGAGGGGGCCGCAGGCTACAACCGGTTCCTGGTGGGCGCGCCCCAGTATCTGGTGCTGATGTCTGAAAAGCATCCGCATGCCCATCTGAACGGCGGCTACATGATGGAGGATCTGATCCTGAAGCTGACCGACATGGATCTTGACAGCTGCTGGCTGACCTTTGCCGACAGCGAGGACATCAAGAGCTCCCTGGGCATCGAATCCGATCTGGATGTGGTGGCCATGGCCGCCTTCGGCTACGGCGCCAAAACCACCCGGCGGCTGCGGCTGAATATCCGGAGTATGTCCAATGTGGACGTGGTGGCCCAGCACCGGTACATGGAGCCCAAGCACCGGATCCAGGACATGGCCTTTGTGAACACCTGGGGCAATCCCCAGGACCTGCGCCGGCAGATCGGCTTCTTCGACGATATGCTCTGGGAAGCCCTCTATGCCGCCACCCTCTCCCCCAGCTATTTAAACCGCCAGGCCTACGGCTTTGTGCTCCACGGCGGCAGCATCAGCCTCATCAGCAAGCCCGATCCCTACAACACCCAGATTGACCGGGACCTGAGCCTGGGCATCGTGCTGCACCACTTCAGCTCTGTGGCCGAAAACTGGACCGGGAAGCTCCGCTGGGACTTTGCAGCCGATGACAGCGAGCTGAATCTGCCGGAGGGCCATCAGCTGGTCGCCGCCTGCCCTCTGTGAGTTCATCACGGAAGAAAACAGAAAAACAGGGTATCATAACACTACAAAAGATAAATAAGGAGGACGAAACAATGTCTGCACTGCATATTAACAAGGATAATTATCAGAACGAAGTTGTAAATTCCGACAAGAAGGTCCTGCTGGACTTCTGGGCTCCCTGGTGCGGCCCCTGCCAGATGGTGCTGCCCCTGGTTGAGGAAATCGCCAATGAGCGCCTGGACATCAAGGTCGGCAAGATCAACGTGGACGAGGAGCCGGAGCTGGCCAAGAAATTCCGTGTCATGAGCATCCCCACCCTGGTGGTGATGGACCACGGCGAGATCGTCAAGCGGGTGGTAGGCGCCCGGGGCAAGGAAGAAATTCTGGATCTGCTGTAAGGAGGACGGATTATGGGTATTCTGGATATTTTCAAAAAGAGTGACATCAACCGGGGTGTCGAGGACTTCCGGAATACCCCCGGTGCTGTTTTAATCGATGTTCGCTCCGCCGAAGAATTTTCCGGCGGCCACATTCCCGGAAGCATCAACCTTCCCATTCAGGCCCTTCGGTTTGCTCCCGATCATCTGGGCGATCCCCAGGCGCCGCTCTTCCTCTACTGCCACTCCGGCGCCCGGAGCAGCCGGGCAGCAAAAATGCTGCAGATCATGGGTTATACCCATGTGACGGATCTGGGCGGTTTGGGCGGTTATACCGGAGAACTGGAATAATACGAAAAGCCCCCGCTGCGACAAGCAGCGGGGGCATCCTATTATGTACAGAGACTTTCCAGTTTCTTTTTGTCTGTAATTTCAATGGTGCCCCGGGTCAGCTTTACCATGCCCTCACTCTGGAAGTAGCGGAGCATCCGGGTAACCACCTCCCGGGCGGTACCCATGTGGCCCGCGATTCTCTCGTGGGTGATCTTCAGGCTGCTGCTTCCCTCGATGGCAGATTCCTCCAGCAAGAATGCCGCCAGGCGCTTGTCGAAGCTCTTCCACATGATTTGCTCCATCAGCCACATCAGCTCGGTGAAATTGCTGCTGAGCAGATCCCGGGCATAGTTGGAAACCGCCAGGGATTCTTCCATCAGATTCTTGAAAAGGCAGGCGGGGATGCTCCAGAACTCCGTATCCTTCTCTGCCTCGATCATCACATTGAACTGCATATCCGGCATGACGCAGGAGGCGCTGAGCAGGCTCACGTCATATTCAAAGAGCCGGCTGAAGGTGATCTCCCGGCCGTCCTCCGACAGGATATAAGTCCGCAGCTGGCCCTTTTTGACCATCACCAACCCTAAGCATTCGGAGCTGCTGTCATGGATATAGGTTCCCTTTTTCACTGTTCTGTGCTCGATCACACCGTTGATACGCTGTTGCTGCTGGGGCGTCAGCTTGTCCCACACCGGAAAATATGCGGCAAATTCCATGTTCAGCCCTCCTTTTATGATAATCTATTATAAATTTCTTTTGGTCGCAAGTCAATCGGAATTCCGAAAAAAGCCGCCCCGGAACTACGGTGATAAAATCACGGAAGATATGCCGGAATCCGGGTATACTGTGATCACAAACAAAAAAGAATTTTGGAGGTAACTTCTATGAAATATGTATGCGATGTCTGCGGCTGGGTCTACGACGAGGCAGAGGGCTATCCCGAGGGCGGCATTGCCCCCGGTACTCCCTGGGAAAATGTTCCCGAAGATTTTGAGTGCCCCCTGTGCTATGTGGGCAAGGACCAGTTTTCCGAGGAATAAGCCCAAAACTTCTGCGCACACCGGAAGGTGTGCGCTTTTTCTTGCTTTTTTGCCCGGTTGTGCTATCATGGTAGCATCAAATCTCCGGAGGCACACCTCATGTTTTTTCTGATCCTTTCCATCCTGGCAAGCGCCCTGATCGCGGTTGTCATGCGGCTCAGCTCCGACAAGGTCCGCCGTCCCCTGGGTATGCTCTTTGCGAACTATCTGGTGTGCACCGTTCTGGGTGCATGCTACACGGATTTCCGCATTTTCCTGCCGGAAGAGCCGGGGTATTTCACCGCCCTGGGCCTGGGCATTTTCAACGGCTTTCTCTACCTTTCCAGCTTTGTGCTGTATCAGTACAACACCCGCAAAAACGGCATCGTCCTTTCTTCCATCTTCATGAAGCTGGGTCTTTTGGTGCCCATGGTGCTGTCGGTTCTGTTTTTCAATGAATTTCCCAGTCTTTTGCAGACTCTGGGCTTCCTGCTGGCAGTGATCGCCATTGTGCTGATCAACTACCAAAAGGGCTCCGGAAAAAGCCGACTGGCTCTGGAGCTGCTGCTTCTGCTGCTTCTGGGAGGCTGCGCCGACGCCATGAGCAAGGTGTTCCAGGTTCTGGGCACCGAGGCCCTTTCCGATCAGTTCCTGCTGTTTACCTACGGCATGGCCTTCCTTCTGTGTACCTGTCTGGTGATCCTGCGGAAAGAGTTTCCCGGCAAACAGGAGCTGTTTTTCGGTGCCCTCATCGGCATCCCCAATTTCTTCTCCACCAAGACCATGCTGGCGGCTCTGACCGATATCTCTGCCGTGGTTGCCTATCCCACCTTCAGCGTGTCCACCATGCTGATGGTGACCCTGGCCGGAACGGTCTTCTTCCGGGAAAAGCTGACAAAAAACCAGTGGATCGCCCTGGGCATCATTCTGGTGGCCCTGGCGCTGCTGAATCTGTAAAGGAAGGTCTGATTTCATGCAAACGCGGATCATTGACGAGGATCTGGCTCTGGTTCCCTTCTATCCCAATGAGGAGGCGGCGCTGCCCTGGTACCAGGACCGGGATGTCTGCAAGCAGGTGGACAACATGGACGGCATCTACACCCCCGAAATGCTCCGGGGGATGTACAACTACTTAAATACCCACGGCAATCTCTACTATATCCGCTATCGGGATGTGCTTGTGGGGGATGTGTGCCTCCGGGACAATGACGAGGTGTGCATCGTGGTCTGCAAAGCATACCAAAACCGGCGCATCGGCCGCCGGTGCATCGCGGAGATGGCCCGTCTGGCAAAGGAAAAGGGCCTTTCCAAAATCAAGGCCCATATCTATGCCTTCAATACCCAGAGCCAGAAAATGTTCCTGGCCGCGGGCTTCATCCAGACGGACATTGAATGGTACGAGCTGAAACTGACATAAAAAACGGCTGCCGCAGCAGCCGTTTTCTTATTTTTTCCGCAGCTCCCAGAAGGCAACGGCGCTGGCCGCCGCCACATTCAGACTGTCCACCCCGTGGTACATAGGAATTTTCACCGTATAATCGCAGCTTGCGATGGTGGAATTTGCCAGCCCGTCCCCTTCGGTGCCCAGAACCACGGCAAGTTTTTCCTCCGCCGCCAGCTCCGGCGCATCGATGGAGTAGGAATCGTCCCGCAGCGCCATGGCGGCGGTCCTGAAGCCTAAGGTTTTCAGCTCTTCCTGCCAGGCCTCACCCACAAAGGCCCACTTCACCTGAAACACCGTGCCCATGCTCACCCGGCAGCTTCTGCGATACAGCGGGTTGGTGCTTCCTTCCGTCAGCAGCACCGCATCCATGCCCAACGCCGCCGCAGACCGGAAGATGGCGCCCACGTTGGTGGGATTCATGACGTTTTCCAGTACTGCCACCCGGTTTGCTCCCTCGACTGCTTCAGCCAAAGTCAAGGGCTTGGGCCGCCGCATGGCGCAGAGCATACCCCGGGTCAGCTGGAAGCCCGTCAGCTGGGTCAGCACCTCCAGCGGCGCGGTGAATACCGGCACGTCACCGCAGCGCCGGATTGCTTCCTCCGCTTCCTCATTGATGTGGTTGCGCTCCACCAGTAGCGACACCGGCTCACAGCCGGCATCCAGGGCCCGCATGATGACCTTGGGGCTTTCCGCGATGAACATGCCCTTTTTCGGCTCGAAGCGGTTGAGTAGCTGGGCTTCCGTCAGCCGGGCGTAAACATCCAGCTCCGGTGCGTGAAAATCGGTGATTTCGGTGAGTTTCATGGTATTTCTCCTGATTTCTTAATGAACCCATTATAGTTGCCGGGAGGAATTGTGTCAATGCCGGAAAAAGCGCGCACCTAAGTAGGTGCGCGCTGCGGTGTTATTTGATTCCGTATATGGCTTCCAAATGCTCCGGGGCAGGCTCCAGGGCCATGCCCTCTTCGTAGATCAACAGCGCACTGACATCCGGGCTGCCCAGATACCACCTGGTAACCGGTTCAAGTCCCTGCGCCTGCCGCCATGCGTTATTTTCACCCGGATCAATCATTTGATAATTCTCAAAATAACTTTCAAAGCCCTGCAGTTGGGTCGTGTTGATCAGCGCAGTGGTCGGAATCTTATAACTTCCGCCATATGCTCATCCCGGCATAGCGCCAGCACATATTTGTAAACATCCTTGAAGTACAGCTCGTAAACTTCCTGGAACTCCGGCACATCCATCACCTGCCTTTCAACCATAAGACTGTTTCAAAGGGTTTTCGTTACAAAAAATCCGCAGATTACTCTGCGGATTTTTTCAGTTCTTTCCAAAAGCACAGCAAAAACACCATGCTGACCACCGCTGATGCCACGGCGCAGATGCTGCCGACCAATGGCACCCAGCCCAGAAGCAGGGCCAAAACCTGCACCACGGCCACCATCGGATACAGCCCCCGCAGCTGCACATCCCGGTCAGCCACCACCTGCTTCATCAGCCACAAAAATGCTGCCAGGCAGCCCAATTCCAGCACCCAGAGCCAGACTCCGGTCATGGCATCCCGGTTCAGCAGTCCCGCGCCGTACAAAATCACGCTGAGCAAACCTGCGCCGAAGGCCACATGGCGGCTCTTTTCAAACCGGGGCACCGAACCGGACATGGCTTCCATCCCCTTCATCAGCAGAAAAAAGCCCACAAAATCCGGCAGCACTTCAAAGGTCGCCCGGCCCACAGTCATCTCAAAATCCAGGAGCACAAAAAATAAGCCCCAAAAAAGACGATGCATCATCATCCCTCCCGGGGCTTATCTTATCATATCTTCTTCCAAAAGGCAATGTTACAGGAAGCCCATGACGGTGCGGCCCCCCGCCGTACCTTTTCGGACCTGGGTCACGCCCCGGATGGTATCCTGCCGCTGATGACTTGTCCAGCGGCAGCCGGTAAACTCCTCCACGCCGTTGTTGCGTGTTACCTTCAGTGTAAAGGGCTCCACCGGATCCGGGGGCTCGCTGGTGCCCGGGCTCAGCAGTTCCTCCAGGGTAAAGGTCCAGGCCGCATCGGCGATTTCCGTCACCTCATCGGAGGTAGCCCGCTGAGCAGAAAAGCTGATCACCTGCTCCATGGGCTGCTGCCCGATGGTAATGGCATAGCCGGGGCCTGCGGACCATTTATTTTCCATGGCCGTGCCGAAAAACTCCGCTTCGATGCCGATGTAAAACACATCCGCCATCTCGTCGAATTTACACAGATCCTTGACGCAGGTGCCGCCCATCTTCTGCAGCGCCTCAATGGCCCGCAGGGCCGTGCTTTCGCACAGGCTGCCGCCTCCGGAGGAGGGGCTCATAATGACCACCTTCACCGCCGTGGTCCGGACCGACCGGTCCATCTTCCCCAGCTGCACCGCAGCCACCGGACCTGTCAGCGCCGGGATCCGCCGGCCGGGATAGGCTTCATCGGCCCGAATGGAAACACCGGACAAAGCCGTAATGACATTTCCTACGATTGTCCCCAAGTATCCTCACCGCCTTTTTCCACGCACATGCCCCAGCAGTACACGGGGCCCTCCCGATCCCAGACCAGTTCCGTCCGCCGCAGCCAGTAATCCTTACTTCCCACCGTCAGCGTGTCACCGGCCTCCGCCGCCGGCTCCACAGGGCCGATGTAAACATACTGCCCCCGGGGAATTTCACCCAGGGGGGAGTAATCCCCCTCCAGATACTGCCAGCTTTTGCTGCGCACCGGCTGGAAGAATGCCCGGATGGGATAATCCTGCCCTTCGTGGCGCAGCGTTACCGCTGCGCCGTAGGTATTGAGGATCTTTCCAACCATCTGAACCATGCTTACACCCCCCGGAAGGAGAAGCTGTCTTTCAGATAGGGTGCGATCATCAGCTCCGCCTGGGCCCGCAGGCAGTTGGATGCCGCATCATGGCTTGCAGCACCCTTGCGCACCGTAAAATCCCCCACAGTGATCTGCTCCACAGGCACATCCTCGGAAACAGAAGCCAGGGCCGCCAGCGCCAGGAGGCTGGCAGCGGCAACAAAGTCCGCCTTGCAGTCCTGGGCCGTCAGGCCCTCCCGGAGCCGGGCATTTAAGGATGCGGTGGTAGCCGTGCACAGAGCCCCCAGCACGGCCTGCTGCCGCTCGGTCAGTTCTCCTGCCAGCAGCAGGGCCTGGGCCAAAACCTGATCCCGCAGCATCATACGTTCAGCACCGCAGCAGCGCCGTCGCAGATCTTTGCAAAGCCGGAGATGGCGGTAATGGCAGCACGCTCCAGCTGCTGATCGATCAGCTTGTCATACTCCACCAGCACTTCGCCTGCCTTCACCTGCTCCAGGGCATAGCGCTTGTCCAGGCCGATGATCACATCGTCGCCGACTGCGCCGGTGCGGTGCAGCTGGGCGCCCAAGGGGGTGCCGAAGACGCCGGTGCCCTGGAAATTCAGACCGGTCTGAGGATTCTGCAGCTCGGCGATTTTCAGCATCTTGGTCATGGTGGGGGTGGAGCACAGCAGGCAGTTCATGGTGAAGGGATCAAACTGGCCCCAGAATTCCACCATCTGATCGTAGGTCAGGGTACCCTTGGTGCCGGAGATGGGAGAAGTGCCCACGGTAAAGCTGGCTGCTGCATTGTTGTTGCCGTCGCCATTGATGATCACATTGACCGCGTCCTTCAGCTGCTGCTTCTGGATGTAGGCACCGATCTGACGCAGCATCACACCGAACAGATCCAGTTTCTGGAAGCGGATGGCCTCATAGGAGGCAACCAGCATTCTGCCCCGCTTGGAAAGGGAGACCAGATGCTCCTTGGTCTTGATCTCGGTGGTGGGGATGGCAGCGCCCTCGGCCACATCCTTCAGTTCCCGGTCCCCATCCTCCATGGCAGAGTAGATGCTGCGGTAATCCATGGCATCGATGACGGTGGTGGTCGCCACGATGGAGGGCAGGATGTCATTTTCCTCCATACCGGCCCGGACGGTCCGGGCAATGTACTCGGGGAACAGCACCGCAGAATCGGAGGTTGCGAAGAACTTCTCCACAGGAGAAGAGCCCGCACCCTTGGCCCGGATGCCGAAGCGCTTCAGCTGGCGCTGGAAGGCATCGGTACCCTCCAGAGCGGTGCCGCGGTAGTTTTCGCTGGGGTCCAGGGACTCCAGCACCTGGGAAAAGGACTTGCCGCCCTGACGGTACATACCCTTTTCCAGTCTCAGATTGTCATAACCCATTTTCATTTTCCTCCTAAAAGTAATTATATCGTCACCGGAACCCCGGTAACTTCCATGTAAATCCATATCCAGCTTGTCGGGATGCCCCGACAGGCAATGCGTTACAGACTGCCCCGGTCAAATTTAGGCCTTTGGGCCCCTCGACCGGTCGCTATTACCCGCTCGGCGCATGGAATTCGGCAGGGCGCAAGTCGGGACACTTGCGCACTTCGTAGAAATTCTGTAGGCCTTGCCTGTTTCGGAGGGGGATTCTAAAGGGGGGCGTCTTTGTAAAAAGCCACCCTTTAGCCGACTTCTTTGGTTACTTTCTTGTTCGGAAACAAGAAAGTAACATCGACCATTGGATCGATAAATTTCAATTTCTCTCTTAAATCAAAAATCCGCTCTCCACGATCTCACCGTTCCGGAACGTACCGCCCAGCTGCGTCACAGCGGGCAGGCTCTCCGCCAGCCGCTCATCCAGAGCCTTCTGAAGTTTCAGCAGTTCCTCCGCCCCGGCCTTCTCCACGATGGCGCGCAGAGTCGGCTCATCGGCACCCAGCTCCAGAGCCAGACACAGACGTACCACATCGTCCTGAATCTGCTTTTTGTAGCGTCTTCCCAGCTCCGCTTCCTTAAAGAGCGCCCGGTATTCTGCCTGGGCGCCGAAGCTCTCCGCCAGTTCCTTCAGGGTCCGCTTCCCGGCACCCATGCCCTTCAGCACCCCGGCATCCCGCTGGGCCGGAACCGCCACAAAGGAAAACTCGTATGCATCCACAGGTTCCTTCAGAATGGCGCAGCACAGCTGACCGTCGTAGTATTCGCCCTTTTGATGGCCGCAGGTGCCGTATTCGCTGCCGCAGACGGAGCAGATGCTGTAGCCCATGGCGCAGCCTACGGAAACCTCCTTCTTGATGCCGGCTTCGATGTCCGCGATCACCTCGTCGGCATGACCGCCCTTTCGGATGTAGGCCCAGGCCTTGATGTAGCTGCCGCCCTCCTCTTTTACCACTTCCGTGGCAAAAATCCGGGCCACCTGGGCATCGGTGCTCCATTTGTGATCCACGATGCCGGTCTTTCCGATAAAGAGCTTTGCAAGGCCCGGGAGCGCCGCGGTATCAAACCGCTCAAAATCCCGGTCGATTCCGTCATCGCACAGCCGCAGAGAAAATACATACACCTGATCCGCTGTCAGCTTTGCCTTGGCCTGGGCATTGATGGCCTCCAGCTGCACCTCAGTGGGCACCCCGCTGCTGACCGCCTCCGTTGCTTTTCTGATTTCCATTTGTTAACCTCCCTGTGCTTCCATTCGATATTTTTCCGCCTGAGCCCGGTAGAGGTCCGCCTTGGCCTCCTCGGTAATATCCTGCAGGCTGATGTCATCCCATTCAATGTCCACCCGGTTGTCCAGGCCCTCCAGGGCAAGGTAAGTCCTGCAGATCCGCTCGATGGCCGGCTGAACGGTGCGCCGGATGGCCCAAAGCTCCGAGGTAAGAATATCCGCCTGCTGGGCGCTCATCCGCTCGGTGGTGGTCCAGTTGAGCCCTAAGAGGAAGGGCGGCAGGCCGGTTTTGGACACCAGCTGCTCCAGAATCTGCCGCACCGGCACCTCGGAATCCAGAATGGGACTCTCCCCGCCGATGACCTTGATCTCCACATCTCCCACCGCCACAAAGTCCCTCACCGTCCCGGTCTTTCCGTCCTCCATGGCCCGGCTCCACTGGTCCGCCACGGCTTTGCCCCGTTCCTGGGCCACCGCAGGGTCCAAGTCCTCGCCGCCCTTGCAGATGACGCTGTAGCGGATGTTCCCGGCCCGCTCCCAGTTGGTGCCGATGGTCTGATAGATCTTCATCAGAATGTCCGCCAGGAAAGGCATCCCCCGGAACATGCTCACCCCGTAGGGGCTGTCGGGCTCCGGATTCATGGTGGTAAACAGCAGCAGCTGCTGACAGGGCAGCGGTCTTACCAGCCCCCGCTCATCGGGCCCCCACAGCACCATATCCAGGGGATTCTTCCCCTCGTGGATCTCCAGCGCTGTCACATCACCCCAGCATACTGCCCGAAGCTTCCCCTTCGTCACCACCATCTCCCCCACGGCCCGGCCGTAGGTCAAAAGACTGTCCAGATAGCCGCTGAGGAAATTGCCGATGCCGAACTGGCCTCTGCCGCAGGGCACAGTTTTGAGAAATTGCTCCAGTTTTTCCTGGGCGATTTCATTGCGGCACCGGACTTCAAAGCCCCCGGAGAGCCGCACCAGCTTCCCCACCGCCGCATCCAGCACCGGGATGGCCTGGCGCATCTGATGGTAGATTCGTTCCTCCCCGGTGCCCAGGGGCACATACCCTCTGAGGGCCCCGAAGGGATGTACATTGCCGCTGCGCAGCTGGGTAACTGCCGCAACGCCGTTTTTCTCCTTCTTTCTCCAATTCACGTCTGTAACACTCCTTTCATTTTTTCCGCTCCACCGCACAGGCGGCAAAGCCCACTTCCTTCCGCCCCAGCACCGTGGATACGAAATAGCGCATATCGTCCATGGCATGGTCGTGCTCCTTTCTGACCCGGTCCTTTGCGCCTCCGGACAGATCCCACACATACTCATCCATTTCCCGGATGCAGTCGGCGCAGTCCTGGCAGATGACGATCCTGCCCTGCTTCAGGGCATCCGAGGTCAGCCGGATGCCGGAGAGCACATCGTTGTCCGCCTTCTGAACCCGCCAGCCATGCCTGCGCAGCACCTCTATAAAGCTGGCTGCGCTGGGATCCACGATCACCGCCGTAATCTCCCGGTCTCCCGCCAATTTTTGCAGCTGCGCCGCATACTCCTCGTCGGTCATCTGATGCTGGGCCGCCCGGGAACTGAAGTAAAACTCCTTCACCCGGTACCAGATCCCCTCTCGGAGCCCCCAAAGGCCCATGGATGTGGGATTCACCGTACCGTAGTCACAGGAAACATACCATTTTCGGTACCCCTCCGCCGGGGCGGGCCTGACCATACCGGGCTCGAAAAAGTCATACACTCTCCCCTCCGCCTGGACCCACTGACCCTGTATGAACCGGCGGTAGAAGACCCCGGTGTACAGCCGCTCATACCTGGCCCTGATCCGGGGGGACAGGGACGGATTGTCCTCCATAGTAAATGCAAGCCGCAGACAGTTCCGTTTTTCCGCTTCCTGGATCCAGGTTTTGTAAAACCAGTGGGTGGGCCCCGCCGGATTGCAGTTGAACCAGAGCCTGCTTCCGGCCACCGAGCACCGGGCGCAGGCCTGCTCCACAAAGCTGCGGGGCATCAGCACCACCTCATCCATCAGAATCCCGGCGAAGGTAATGCCCTGAATGAGACTTGCAGAGCTTTCATCCCGGCCTCCGAAGATGTAAAACCGGTTTTCGTGGCCGTGGAAGGTAACCGTCAGCAGATTTTCCGACCGTTTCTCCTTCCAGACCATTCCCAGCCTGCTCAGCCGGGGCAAAATCTCCGACAGAACGTTCCGCCGCAGGGACTGGATGGTTTTTCCGCAGATGCCAAACCGCTGTTTGTCGAAGCTCAGCATGGCCCACAGGAAAAAACCCATCCCCATGGCCAGAGTTTTCCCCGACCGGACCGCCCCGTCGCAGACGATGGCATCATACCGGGCCGTTTCGTTCCCCGGCATCCACCAGTTGATGGCAGTGCGCTGTTTTGGGGAAAAGGCTGTGTAGTTCACTGATTTTCCTCTCCCTGCAGCGCCCTCAGAAAGGCTTCCAGATCCTCCCCCGACTCCTCTGCCACCGCTGCCAGCTGTTCCAGGGCCCGCAGCCGGTCAATGAGCTTGATCTCCACGGTACCCTTGTCGTTGCGCTTGACCTCGCTGAGCAAGCTCAGATCCAGCCGACCCAGCTTGGGATCATCCTCCAGCGCCAGCCGGACGCAGTCATTGGCTTTCCCGAAGGCCAGCTCCGCCAGACGCCTTGTCACATCCGCCCGGGATACTTTTCCGTTTCGGATCCGTTCCCGGAGTGCTTTCTCTCCTTCCTTCCGGTCCATAACTCCCCTCCCTTTCATCCATACCCCCGAAAGCAAAAAGAAGTTGCACCACTGCGTGCAACTTCAAAAATATCTTCAAATTCCAGCTTATCGGGATTCCCCGACAGGCAATGCGTTACGGACTGCCCCGACAGGCAATGCGTTACGGACTGCCCCGGTCAAATTACAGTTTATCGATCTGTTGGTTCTTCGCACCTTTCTTGTTTCGGCAAGAAAGGTGCCCCAAAGAAGCCGACCTAAGGGGCGCTACGGGTCAATCGCGCCCCCTTAGGTATCCCCCGCCGCATCGCCATCCAGCATTCAAAAATGTTCCGATTTTTGAACGCTTTCATTCTGCAAACTTACAAGTTTGCTCCGTAGAGCCCGCTGAAAATCGGAACATTTTCAGTGGGCGGTGGTCAAAAGCGGCGGGAGTGGGGTCCGGGGCGAGGATGCGATTTGCCCGTAATGCCTCGC
>SVKV01000023.1 GCA_015068305.1 Oscillospiraceae bacterium | reverse complement strand
CTGGAGGGCTTGCGCAATACCATGGACCTGCTGCTCGGCTACGTTTTGGGCGAATAAGCACAAAAGGGGACTGCATCCGGCAAAATCAGTCTGGTGCAGATACCGGCATCTTATTTCGTTCTGGAGGATTTTCTCCATGACCATTTTGAAACCACCATGGTTGGGACCTGTTTTAGAGGATCTCAGCCTGAAGAAGGAACATATCGTATTCTTCCTACACCAGTTTGCCGGTATGGATTACACGGATGTTAATTGCCAGAAGCGACTTGTTAAGACCTTTGTAAATTCTGTATTTGTTTACGATGACAAAGTAGTACTGACCTTTAACTATTCCGGCGACAACCGGTCCATGACCCTAAAGGAAATTGACGCCGGATTACAGCAGGGCGTTCGTATTCCGGAGACCAACGCGTACCATTAAAAGGCTTATCCCATATGGGATAAGCCTTTTAATATTATGTCGGAAGAAGGGACTCGAACGATCAAATGCAACGGCCCGGTGGGCTGTTGCCGGCGACGGTTTGACGGAGCCGAACCTCTGTTTTCATTTCCTAAGGAAATGAAAATGCAAACGAGTCCCTTCCGGTGTACATTTGCGAAGCAAATAAGCAGCCTCCGGTGCGCGTTTGGGAAGCGAATCGGAAGCTTCCGGCAGAAAGCTTTTGAAACAGACAGCATCATGTGCTACAATGGGGGCGGGAGGGAACTTCCGCCTCCTTTTGTTCTGACTGTGCGCAAAATTGGAATTTTTCGTGCTGTGCGCGAAATGCAGAATGCAGAATAAAGAATGCAGAATTAAGGTGTTTCCTTCGGAAATAATTCAAAATCGTCGGCGAAGCCGACACAATAATTCTGCATTTTGCATTCATCATTCTGCATTGGGCAGCGTAAGCTGCTCGCCAAACTGTAATTTGCCGAACTGATCTAACAGGAGCGGGAGCAATCCCGCTCTGCTTTTTTCAAAGAAACAGCCGGGCCTTTCGACCCGGCTGTAAATATATGTCCCTTAGCTGCGCTTCAGGCTGCCCAGGATGCCGCGGATCAGAGATCTGCCTACTTCCCGGCCGATGGTATTGACGGCGGGAATTGGCGACCTTTTGCTTGTCGTGGACGCAGAATCTCAGCGTGTGGGGCATCCGGTTGTCCAGTTGAACCGGAACGGATTTGGGAATAAGTAAAGCACCTGAGGAGAAATGAACGGCTCTGTAATTTAGGTGCGGATGTGTTTGATGATTACTTAAGTCCCAGATGATAATTGATATCACTAACAATGAAGCCGCTGTTAAAAGAGTGGAAATCTGCTACGATTACGTAAATATCGTGAATCTCATGCTTTGAGATCAGTTCCGCCACAGAACCGCCGGCGACATTTTTGCTAAAATACCGGGCATCGTAGTAATGGATTTGCTTGTAGTTCTGGGTCAAGAACGGAATCACGGTCAGACCGAAGGAATCGGTCACAACGAGGCAGTTCTCGGTTTCGTCATTATCGCATTCGACATAGCGCCAGGGTCCTCCCGGTCCTCCAAGATAGACTGTATAGCGGTCATTTGCGACAGCATCCAGTTTGATGAAATCCATAACTTCGTAGGAATCCGGTCCGGTAAGTTTCCGATATTCCACAGGAATCTTTGGCATCAGCCGCTCCAATATATCCGGCTCTGCGTTCATGTAGGCGGAAGGATTATCCCGGTAATAGGTGCCCCGGAAGTTTTCTTCTACGGTGATGTCAAAATCCTCATTATAGTCCGCCAGTTCTTTGCCGGCCTGGGTAGCCATTGCTTTATAAATCTGATAGGCACCCCAAGGAGTCCAGTGATTATCGGTACGGAAGGAAACGTATTCGCCATTTTTGATATGGGAGGACAGAATGTCCGGTGCATCAAAGGCATAGACATTATCTGCGCTGATGGCATTGACTACCTCGTCCCAAGTGCTGTACATGCCGACTTTTTCCTCTGCGTTGGCAAAACGGTAGAGAAGCCTGCTGGCTGGGCCAACGGTGAACATTAGTTTGCCGTTTTCCGGAAGAAGGGAAGCGAATTTGTTCAGCACGGCGGTTACTGCGGCTGCAGAGTTTCTGCCATACTGCTGGAGGGTAACTTCTCCCTGTCCGATATCCATGTAGACACCGACAACATTGGGGAAATCATCGAGGGCTGCCGGCGGCTTTGGCTCAATAGGGGGTGTTTCCATAGGTTCTGTTTCCACTACAGGCTCTGTTACAGCGACAGTTTCCGCGGTGGGTTCTGTTTCAGGGATCGGCTGTGTGGGAGGGATCATGGGTTCCGTGCTCATTTCCGCCAGAAGCAGTTCCATACTTTCCTCAAAGTCAGAGGTATCCAGAGGATCCACCACTTCTTCGGCAATCAGCAGGTATTCATCAAAGGAGGCAAAACTCAGGAAGCTTTCCAATCGGTTGACCATATTGATGGTGGCATTGCGCAGAGGGAAACGGTCCAACAGGTAAGTTTCAAATTCCTGACCAAACCGGCCGCTGAAGACACTTTCGACTGAGATTTCCGGGAAAGCCGAAAGGTTGCGGTTTTCGCTTTCGGTGTACGCACTTTCGCGTGGCGCGAATCCCACGTAGTAGATCCCCAGACACAGGAGCAGTACGACCCATAGGGTGATGAAGAGTTTTATAAGAAAATTCTTAACCATGGCAGCTCCTTTCAAAAACGGAAGTACAGGAATGGATTATAGCTCTGTGTTATGACCATGGCCATAGACAGCAGAAACAGGGCGGTGACAACCAGGGGCTTGAGCCACACAGCAGTAGTGGCGAGCGCTTTCTGGCAGGGTAGCTTCTGAAGAAGCTGTTTCCAGGGATAGCAGGCCAAAGCTGCAACAGCAAGGAATACAATATTGTGCTTGAAATAATAAACAGTCCAGGGATCGCTGAGGGGTGCATTGGAAAAACCGAACATAACACCTAAATGGTGCAGTCCGGTGGAGAGATCTTCGTAATAGAAGAACACCCAGCCAATCAGAACCAGAAGCAAGGTCGTGGCAGTGTTAATAACGTCAGGCAGCTTTTTCTTCAAGCTTTGCAGAAGGAATTTTTCTGCCAGAAGCAGAATGCCGTAGTATGTACCCCAGACAATGAAATTCCAGGAAGCACCATGCCAGAAACCTGTGAGAATCCAGACAATCAGAATGTTGCGAATGTGCTTGCCGGTGCTGACCCGATTGCCACCCAATGGGATGTACACATAGTCCCGGAAGAAGGTGCCCAGGGAGATATGCCAGCGGCGCCAGAACTCAGTGATGCTTTTGGAAATGTAGGGATAGTTGAAGTTCTCAAAAAAATGGAAACCGAACATATGGCCCATACCGATGGCCATATCGGAATAACCGCTGAAGTCAAAATAGATTTGGAAAGCATAAGCAATGATGATCAACCAGCTGCCGGCCACGGAGAGCGTGTCCAGTCCGGTGAGCTTGTCAGTAACGACACCGCAGGTATTGGCCAGAAGAACCTTCTTGGCAAGGCCGATGAAGAACCGGGTGAAGCCCTGATACACTTCTTCCCAGCTTTCCTGACGGACTCCCAGACTTGGTGCGATGTCTGTATAATTGACGATGGGGCCGGCGATCAACTGGGGAAAGAAGCTTACATACATCAAAAGTTTTCCATAGCTCTTCTGAACAGGTACTTTGCCCCGGTATACATCCACAGTGTAGGTTAACACCTGGAAGGTATAGAATGAAATGCCGATGGGCAGAACCGGCTTCCGGAAGGTGTTTTCAATGCCGAGAAGGGAAGTTGCAATGTCAGAAAAAAAGCCGAAATACTTAAAGTACACCAGAAAACCCAGGCTGAGAGATACACCCAGAACCATGGAAGCGGTTCGTTGGATTTTGCTTTGGGAATGATCAATCAGAAGACCGCACAGATAGTTGACTGTGACGGTAAGCAGCATAACCAGAATCCATTTCGGTTCTCCCCACGCATAAAACAGCAGAGAGAAGGCCAACAGTACGCCGTTTCGTATATTGGGGTGCTTGGTGCTATAGTACAGCAACAGCACCAACGGTAAAAACAGCGGGACAAATGTCATCGATGAAAAAACCATAAATAGCTCCTAGTATCTTATATAAATCCAACAGCCCGTATCTTGCGATAAGGGCTGCTGGCCGTTTTATTTAGATTGTTTAATCCAGTCCCTTAGCTGCGCTTCAGGCTGCCCAGAATGCCGCGGATCAGAGATCTGCCCACTTCCCGGCCGATGGTATTGACGGCGGAGTTGGCGACCTTGCCCACAATGCTGTTTTTGAACTTGCGTTCCTTTTCTTTCTTCTTCCGCTCTTCTTCCTTTTCCTGGGCTTTGCGGATCTTCTCCTGCTCCTTGCGCTCCTTCTCAGCCTTCAGAGCTTCGGCGGCCTGGCGGGCCTCCTCGGCTGCTTCCTCGGCTTCGCCCTTGAGGATTTCATAGGCGGACTCTTCATCCACGGTGGTGCCGTACTTTTCCTTCAGGGGGCTGGCATCAATGGCGCTCTGGATGGCGTAGCCTTCCACGGCAGCCATGGAGCTGCGGGGCGGCAGAATGTTGGCCCGCTCCACAACGGTGGGAATGCCGTCGGCATCCAGCACGGAAACCAGTGCTTCGCCCACACCCAGCGCCATGATGGCCTCTTCGGTATCAAAGGCGGGATTCTCACGGAAGCTTTTTGCAGCTGCCTTGACGAACTTCTGCTCGCTGGGGGTGTAGGCCCGCAGGGCGTGCTGCACCCGGTTGCCCAGCTGACCCAGGACAGAGTCGGGAATATCGGAGGGATTCTGGGTGATGAACCAGACGGAGACGCCCTTGGAGCGGATCAGACGGACCACCTGCTCCACCTTTTCAACCAATGCCTTGGGTGCATCCTTAAACAGCAGGTGTGCTTCGTCGAAGAAGAAGGCCATCTTGGGCTTATCCAGATCACCGGCTTCGGGGAGCATTTCGTAAAGCTCAGAGAGCATCCACAGCAGGAAGGTGCCGTAGATCAGAGGATGCAGGAACAGCTCCTGGCATTCCAGAATGTTCATCATGCCCCGGCCGTCCTCGCCCCACTCGATCCAATCGGAAAGGAGCAGATCCGGTTCACCAAAGAAAACATTGCCGCCCTCATCTTCCAGACGCAGCAGAGCACGCTGAATGGCACCCACGGACTGGGAGGCGATGTTGCCGTAGATCAGCTTGTATTCCTTGGCATTGGCGCCCACATGCTCCACCATGGCCCGCAGGTCCTTCAGATCGATGAGCATCAGACCCTTGTCATCTGCAATGCGGAAGACGATCCGCAGGATGCCGGTCTGGGTCTCGTTCAGATCCAGCAGACGGGCCAGCAGCTCCGGGCCCATCTCGGAGATGGTGGTGCGGACGTTCAAGCCCTTCTTGCCGTAGACATCCCAGAAAGTAACGGGATAGGACTTGTACTGGAAATCCCCCAGACCCATGGTATCGATGCTGCGGCGGATATGTTTGTTTTCGGTGCCGGGCTGGCACATGCCGCTCAGGTCGCCCTTGACGTCTGCCAGGAACACGGGAACACCCATGTCGGAGAAAGATTCTGCCAGAACCTTCAGCGTGACGGTCTTACCGGTACCGGTGGCACCGGCGATGAGGCCGTGGCGGTTTGCCATGCCGGGCTCTAAGTAAACCGGCTTTTCGCCGGTGGCCAGCCAAACTTTGTGCATATCTTCCAGGTACATAAATAATCCTCCTGTTTCTCTTCCGGAGATCCCTCAATCTCCGCAATTTTTATCATTGTACCACGGATAGCGGACATTTGTCTACTGATTATTTCAAAAGACAGAAAAATGCGCCCCGGAAAATCCGGGGCGCTCGTTGCTATTACAGGTGTGCTTCGTTGATCAGGATGTGCACATCGTCCAGCTGCTTCTGGGAAACAGTGGTGGGTGCGTCCATCATCAGATCCTGTGCGTTCTTGTTCATGGGGAAGGTGATGACCTCCCGGATGGATTCCTCGCCGGTCAGCAGCATGATCAGACGGTCCACGCCGGGGGCTGCGCCTGCATGGGGAGGTGCGCCGTAGGTGAAGGCGTTGTACATGGCGGGGAACTTGGCCTTCACATCCTCTTCGCCCAGGCCAACCATCTGGAAGGCCTTGACCATGATCTCGGGATCGTGGTTACGGACAGCGCCGGAAGCGGACTCATAGCCATTGACAACCAGATCGTACTGATCAGCGTTGATGGCCAGCAGCTTCTCGGTGTCGCCCTCGGCATCCAGCAGAGCCTGCATACCGCCCTGGGGCATGGAGAAGGGGTTGTGGCAGAATTCCAGTTCGCCGGACTCTTCACCCAGCTCGTACATGGGGAAGTCCACGATCCAGCAGATGGCGTACTGATTCTCGTCGAAGTGGCCGGGAACACGCTTGCCCAGCATGGTGCGGATGACACCGGCGGTCTTCTGGGCGGCAGCCTTCTTGCCGGCAGCCATGCAGACGAAGGAGCCGGGCTTCAGACCGAGCTTTTCAGTCAGAGCAGCGCACTTCTCGGTCAGGAACTTGGAGACACCGCCGGTGAGGTTGCCGTTTTCGTCGACTTTTACCCAGCAGGCCTTGTTGCCGGTCTGGACTTCCACGTCGGCCAGCAGCTTGTCGATCCACTTTCTTGCCTGGGTGAAATCATGAACCACAACAGCCTTGACGGTATTACCCTCGAAGGGGCCGAAGCCGCAGCCCTGGACCTCTGCAGTGATGTCCTGGACCTCCAGGTCGATACGCAGGTCAGGCTTGTCGGAGCCGTAGCACTCCATGGCCTCGTTGAAGGGAATGTGGCGGAAGGGAGCCTTGGAGATCCGGTCGTACTTGCCGAACTTTTCGAAGACGGGCACCAGCACCTCTTCCAGAGTGGTCAGAACATCGTTCTGGGTGGCGAAGGCCATTTCCATATCCAGCTGATAGAATTCGCCGGGGGTGCGGTCGGCACGGGCGTCCTCATCACGGAAGCAGGGGGCAATCTGGAAATACTTGTCGAAGCCGGAGGTCATCAGCAGCTGCTTGAACTGCTGGGGAGCCTGGGGCAGGGCATAGAACTTGCCGGGGTGGTTCCGGGCGGGAACCAGGTAGTCACGGGCACCCTCGGGGGAGGAGGCGGTGAGGATGGGGGTGGTGATCTCCAGGAAGCCCTTTTCGGTCATCAGCCGGCGCAGCTCGGCAACCACCTGGCAGCGCAGGATGATGTTGGACTTCACAGCGGGGTTGCGCAGGTCCAGATAGCGGTACTTAAGTCTGGTGTTCTCGTCAGCGTCCTTGCTCTTGTTGATCTCGAAGGGCAGCTGTGCGTGGCGGCACTTGCCGAGAACCTTAATATCGGAAGGAACCACTTCAATCTCACCGGTGGGGATCTTGGTGTTCTTGCTTTCACGCTCCCGGACCAGACCGGTGACGGAAATGGTGGATTCCTTGGTGATGGGCTTTACGAGCTTCATCATCTCTTCGTTTTCAATGACCACCTGGGTGGTGCCGTAGAAATCACGGACCACGCAGAATGCAAAATTGGAGCCGACTTCCCGGACATTTTCCAGCCAGCCGACGATGGTGACGTTTTTGCCTGCGTCTGCAAGGCGCAGCTCGCCGCAGTTATGAGTTCTGGATTGTGTCATGATGATAATCCCTCTTGTTTCTTTTATTTTAACCAATACATTATTTCACAAAGCAACGGAAAAGTCAATATTTCAAGGAGCTTCCGTATCCAAAATTCAAGTGGAAAAGAGCGCTCTGCTATGATATAATGTGGACAAACAAAGAGGTAAGGAGAAAGCCTATGCTTCCCGAAAGATTTTTAGAGAGAATGAAAATACAGCTGGGGGAAGAGTATGAGGCCTTCCTGCAGAGCCTGGAGCGGCCCCGGGCCGTTGCGCTGCGGTTCAATCCCCTGAAAGGAGACAGGCCGGAGCTGCCCTTCGTGGGACAGCCGGTGCCCTGGGAGCCTGAAGGATTTTACTATGATCCTGCAAGCCGACCCGGACTGCACGTATTCCATGAGGCAGGCGTATATTATTTACAGGAAGCCAGCGCCATGTCGCCGGTTTATCTGCTGGATCCCCAGCCCGGAGAGCGGGTCTGCGACCTTTGCGCTGCCCCCGGCGGCAAGACCACTCAGATCGCTGGGCGTATGATGGGGGAGGGCTTCCTCCTGTGCAATGAGATCAATCCCAAGCGGGCGAAGATCCTGTCCCGGAACATCGAACGGATGGCGGTGGCCAATGCACTGGTGACCAACGAACACCCGGAAAACCTCGCCAAACGGTTCCCGGGAAGCTTTGACAAGGTGCTTATTGATGCTCCCTGCTCCGGCGAGGGCATGTTCCGCAAGGAAGAGGCGGCGGTGACGGACTGGAGTGAGGAAACAGTTGCCATGTGTGCCCGCCGGCAGGCGGAAATCCTCCACTCCGGTGCCCAAATGGTCCGGCCCGGCGGCCGGCTGGTGTACTCCACCTGCACCTTCGCCCCGGAGGAGGATGAACTGGCGGTGGCGGCATTCCTGGAAACGCACCCGGAATTTGAGCCGGAAACAATCGAGACACCCTGGTTTGTCCCGGTTGAAAAGGGCGGACACCGGATGTGGCCCCACAAGCTGCTGGGCGAGGGTCATTTTGCGGCGGTGCTGCGGAAAAAGGGCGATGAGGAAGCGGCGTATACACGCTCCGGGGACGGAAAACTGCCGAAGGAATGGGTCAGCTTTGCAAAGGAGCTGGGAATCCGGCTGCCGGAGGGAAAGCCCCTCCTCTTCGGTCAGAGCCTTTACTGGGCACCGGCGGGCATGCCGGAGCTTGCCCGGCTGAAGGTCCTGCGGCCCGGTCTGGAGCTGGGAACCGTGAAGAAGGACCGTTTTGAGCCGGCCCATGCCCTGGCCCTGTGGCTGAAAACCTGCAGCAACACCCAGGATTACCCGGCGGACAGCCCGGAAATTGAAAAGTATATCCACGGCGACGTGGTCCCCTCTGAGAAAAAGGGCTGGTGCCTTGTGACGGCGGGCGGCTATGCCATCGGCTGGGGCAAGGGCGACGGCAGGGTGCTCAAAAACCACTATCCCAAGGGTCTTCGCCGATAAGAAAGATTTTTGACTTTACATAATCCGCTTTTTGTGTTACTATAAACTAGCCTACAGTCGTTTTTGATCGAAAATCATCGCAAGGAGAGTGTATCCCTTGGCCAGATATGAAATTCACGGCGGCAACACGCTGAGCGGTGCCGTTACCATCAGCGGCGCAAAAAATGCGGCCGTTGCCATTCTTCCCGCCGCACTGCTGGTAAAAGGCGTGTGCAGAATTGAAAATGTTCCCGATATTTCCGATGTGCGCATTCTTCTGGAGATCATCGAAAAGATGGGCGCAAAGGTTGAAAAATGTGAGCCCGGCGTTGTGGTCATCGACAGCACCGGCCCCATCAGCACCAGCCCCGATGAGGAACTGGCCAGGAAAATGCGGGCCAGCTACTATCTGATGGGTGCTCTGCTGGGCCGGTTCGGCAAGGCCCATGTGGCTCTGCCCGGCGGCTGCAATTTCGCCGCACGCCCCATCGACCAGCACATCAAGGGTTTCCGGATCCTGGGTGCCGATGTGGATGAAAATGAGAATTATATCAACCTCCAGCCTGGTCCGGAGGGCCTCCAGGGCACCCGGATCAACCTGGATATGGCATCCGTTGGCGCTACCATCAATCTGATGCTGGCGGCAACACTGATTCCCGGTATGACCGTCATCGGCAATGCGGCCAAGGAGCCCCACATCGTGGACCTTGCCAACTTCCTCAATACCATGGGTGCCCGGATCAGCGGCGCCGGTACCGATACGGTGAAGATCCGGGGCGTCAACGGCCTTCACGGCGGCACCTATGCCATTATCCCGGACCAGATCGAGGCCGGTACCTACATGGCTGCGGTCACCGCTGCCGGCGGCAACGTGCTGGTGCAGAACGTGATCCCCAAGCACATGGAGTGCATTTACGGAAAACTCCAGGAAATGGGTGCCAAGGTCATCGTCTATGATGATGCCATCCGGGTGATCAGCAACGGCCGGCTTCGCCGCACCGTGGTCAAGACCCGGCCCTATCCCGGCTTCCCCACGGATATGCAGGCCCAGGTCTGTGTCTGCATGACGCTGGCAGAGGGCAACAGCCGTCTGACGGAGAGCGTCTATGAGACCCGGTTCTTCGGCTACTGCAAGGAGCTCCAGAGCATGGGTGCCCGGATCGAGATCAACGGCAAGACCGCTTCCGTGGACGGTGTGGAAAAACTCCATGGCGCAGAGGTGGAGGCCCATGACCTCCGGGCCGGCGCAGCGCTGGTGATCGCTGGCCTTTCCGCCGAAGGCACCACCATGGTGGATAACATCCACTTCATCGAGCGGGGTTATGAGAACCTGATCGAAAAGATGACTGCCCTGGGCGCGGATATCCGCCGGGTGGAATAACAAAAGCAGAAAAATCCTCCGCATGCTGCGGAGGATTTTTGTAAATCAAAGGAGAAAACCATGATTCCTATTTCCTATCTGTCCGTTGTGACCTGCATTACCTTCCTGTGGGTTCTGGTCCGAATGATCGTGTTCAAAAAGTCCGGCCGGTTCAGCTGGAAGCGGGAAGCGCAGCTGATGCTGGTGTACATCTGCATCGTGGTGGTGGCCCGGTTTACCTTCTTCCCCTTTTCCAAGGTGGAGGGGAAAATTCAGCCGCTGATGTTTGACCCGGCCAATGCCCTGAATTTCCGGATCAATCTGCTGCCCCTGGTCTATCTGATGGATTATGAGATCCGCCGGGAAGCGCTGATCAACCTCATTGGCAACACCGCCATGTTCATCCCCCTGGGTATCATCTGGCCAATCTGCTTCCGGCAGCTGAATACCCATATGAAGGTGATCACCGCCGGCGCGGGCTGTTCGCTGCTGATCGAGATCCTGCAGCTTCCTTTCTATGACCGGGTATCGGACATTGACGATCTGATCCTCAATTCCCTGGGCTTTCTGATGGGCTACGGCATTTATCTGCTGGTGAAAAAATGCAGAAAAAGAGCAGCCGCATGATGCAGCTGCTCTTTTGCTTACTCTTCGAAAGTCAGAATGTCCTGATACTTTTCCTTGAAGATACCGAAGACGGCATTCAGCACCCCTTCGTCGCTGACGGACAGGTAATTCTCGTTCTCCTCGTCCACAGGCTCGATCTCCAGAATGACGATCTCATCGGAGCCTTCCTCGGCGGGCATCAGAACCAGGTATTCCTTGCCTTCGTATTCGATGCAGTCCATGTATTCAAAGTTCACATCGTTGCCGTTTTCGTCGGTCAGGGTCAGAATGCTCACTTCTTCTTCGGGAATCAGATTTTCGTTTTCCATGATGTTCTCCTTGCGTTTTGTTTTGGCTGTGAGCATTATACATGATCGGGCCGGGAAAAGCAAGAATTCCAAAATAAAAATTGGAATTTTGTGACTTGGTCACTTTCCGGAAGCGCACAGATATGATATAGTGTAGACAAATGAAAGGAGGGCACATATGAAAAGAATCAATATATTTGTTTTGCTGCTGGCGGCAGTTCTGATCCTGACCGGCTGCGGCGTTCAGGAGCCGGTGGCCACCCAGCCGCCTGCCATAGCCATTACGGAAGCTCCCGCCTCGGTGACGACCCAGCCCCCCACGGAGGCGCCTACAGAAGCTCCCACAGAAGCACCCCAGCCGGTGCCGGTTGCCATTACCATGGAAAACTGGGAGGAATACTTCGAACTGCGGGATACCGAGCAGGTACACATCAGTGAAACCTGCAGCGTGATCAACCGGATCTTCGGTTACGGCGTGTTTCTGAAGGAGGAATATGTGGACCGGCTGGCAGAGGGCTCGGATGTATCCTTTGAACTGGAGTACAACCTGGTCTGGCGCCGGGTCATGGGCGATCTGACCGGAGATTCCTATATGCTCCAGAGTGCACAGACAGACCCGGACCGCAAGACCCTGACAGCTCAGCTGACTGATTTCCGGGGCAATCCGGCAGTGGCAGAGGAATCGGACTTTTACAACAGTGTGGCAGTGGAATTTGCATTCGATGCCGAGTTCGGTGCCTGAAGCTACGTGGAAAAAACCTTTTTGGAAAACGGTGTGATCCTGGATGCAGCAGGAACTCTGATGCTGCTGCCCTAACATCGGTTTGTAAAAAGAAGAAGGATACCCGGTGGGTGCCTTGCAAAAGAAAAGCCGCTGACAGACAGTCAGCGGCTTTTTTGATAGTTAGATTCCGTCCAGTTTGTCTTTCTTTCGCTGATTACGGATGAGGCGGCGCTGCTCACCGTGCTCCCAGGCCAGATGCTCATCCTCGGTCTGCAGGATCAGACGGGGAACCTTGACGGGCCTGTCGTTTTCATCCAGTGCCACCATCATGAAATGGGCGTTGTTGATCCGGCGGTGCTCTCCCAGCTGGTTTTCCACATAGGTATCCACGCAGACCTCCATGGAAGAAGAGCCAACCCAGGTTATCTTGCCCTTGATAACGACCATTTCATTCTGGTAAGCACCGTGGAGGAAGGTCAGATTATCCACCGAGGCGGTGGTGACATTGCACATGGAGTGCCGTTTGGCCACAATACCGGCCACTTCGTCAATCCACTGCATCAGAATGCCACCGAAAAGGCGGTTTGCGCCGTTCAGATGGTTCGGCCGGACAATGTGGACCGTTTCCACCCGGGATTCGTCCACGGTTTTTGCTTCGATGTTCATATGGGCTCCTTTCCTGTATCAGGGAATTCTTTCTTGCTGTTTGAACCCAATATAGCATAATTCCGGCCTTTTTTCAATCATAATTGTACGGCTTGGAAACCCGTCCTGCCCGAATCAGAAATTAGCCACCTCACTCGACTTCAGCTGAAGCTGCAATTTGTCAGCGATAAGGGCGATGAACTCACTATTCGTGGGTTTTCCCTTGGTATTGCTGACCGTATAGCCAAAGAACCGCTGGAGGGTATCCAGATCGCCGCGATCCCAGGCCACCTCGATGGCGTGGCGGATGGCCCGCTCCACACGGGAAGGGGTGGTCTGGAATGTTTTCGCCACCTGGGGGTAGAGCACCTTGGTGATGGCATTGATTACGTCCATATCGTTGACGGCGATGATGATGGCCTCTCTTAAATACTGGTAGCCCTTGATGTGGGCGGGGACACCGATCTCATGGATAATGCCGGTGACCATGGTTTCAATGCTGGTCTTATCGGTGCGGCGGACGGGCATCCGAAGATTCTCCCCACCCCGAATCTCTTCCAGCCGTTCGGCCACTGCGGTCATATCGCAGGGCTTGAGCATCAGATACCGGACACCCAGGTTTGCGGCGGCATTTGCCACATATTCCGTGACAAAACCGGATGTAGCCAGCGTGATGGGTTTTCGCTCCATGCGGTCAATGGCCTTCAGAACGCTGATGCCGTCCTGCTTGCTGAGCATCAGATCCAGCACCAGAATATCCGGTTTCTTCTCGGTGATCATTCGGATGGCCTGCTCCCCATCATTTGCCGTTCCTGCAATCTGAAAACCGCCGACCCGCTGCAGCTGTGCAATCAGGCTGCTGCAGAATTCTTCTGTACTGTCAGCAATGAAAATACTTGTTGCGTGTTCCATAGTTCCTCTCCTGTCATTCGTAGATTTCTCCCCAACGGACGGTAGTTTTTACTGTCCGGCGACAAATAAAGCATAGCATGAAGTGAGGCCTTTTGCAAGAAAAAATGAAAACAATCGTTCGTCAAAAATGGACAAAAATCGACAAAATTAAGAAAAGAAGAAACATTTCAACAGAAAATGACAAGTTTCGCGGGGCCGTGTGCAGAGGGGGAAAAGGGAAAGCGGAAGCATAATCCGCAGTTGACGATGCTTTCGCCTTGGTGTAAAATGACTGCAAACACAAAAAACAGGAGGAATACACATCATGAATGAAGTTTGGAATCTGGATCCCATTTACAAGGGCTTCGATGACCCTGCATTTGAGGCAGAACTGGAGGAACTGAAGAATCTGGTGGGCGCATATGCCGCCTTTGCTGCAGCTCTTGCGGAAACCGATCCCGCCGAAGGCCTGTGCAAGGGCATCGCCATGCAGGAAAAGATCACCCATCTGGTGGGCAAGCTGGCAGGCTACTGCAATCTGCGCCAGTCCACCAATACCCGGGATGCCGAGGCCGGCTCCAATATGGGCCGGGTCATGTCCATTGTCAGCGGCACCGCCGCACCCCGGGCCGCTTTCCAGAACTGGGCCGCAGACCTTCCCAATCTGATGGATCTGGTCCGCTCCCAGGAAGCGCTGAAGGACTATGAATTCCTGTTTTCCAATATTGCCGAGTCCAGCGCCCACCTGCTGCCCGGCATCGGTGAGGAAGTGATGGCCAAGATGGAGATGTCCGGCGGCGATGCCTGGAGCGATCTGCAGAGCTATCTGACCTCCACCGTCCCCGTTTCCTACCGGGGCACCACCACCAACCTGTCCTCTATCCGGAATCTGGCTTACGACGAGGATCCTTCTGTCCGTAAGGATGCCTACGAAGCAGAAATCGCCTGCTATGGGCGGATTCAGGATGCGGTTGCCTTTGCCCTGAACTCCATCAAGCTGGAGACCATTTCCGACTGCCAGCTCCGGGGCTATGAATCCCCTCTGGCAAGAACCCTGAAGAATTCCCATATGGAAAAGGCAACCCTGGATGCCATGCTGGGTGCCATGGATGAGTATCTGCCCAAGTTCTGGCAGTATCTGAAGGCCAAGGCAAAGGCTCTGGGCCACGAAAACGGCCTGCCCTGGTATGACCTCTTTGCACCCATGGGCGCTTCCTCCACCAAATTCACCACGGAAGACGCCAAGGCCTTCCTGGTGGAGCAGTTTGCAGGCTTTGACAAGGAGCTGGCCGATATGGTGGCCGAGGCCTTCGACAATGCCTGGATCGACTTCTATCCCCGGGACGGCAAGCGGGGCGGTGCTTTCTGCGCCGGCGTCAAGTCCATCGGAGAAAGCCGCATTCTGACCAACTTCGACGGAATGTTCACCGATGTGGTGACCCTGGCTCATGAGCTGGGCCACGCCTTCCACAACCTGTGCATCCGCAATAACCGGCCCCTGAACCAGAGCTACTCCATGCCTCTGGCTGAAACTGCCTCCACCTTCAATGAATGCGTGGTGATGAATGCGGCCATCAAGGCAGCAGGCAGCAAGGAGGAAAAGCTGGCCCTCATTGAAAGCCAGCTGCAGGATGTGACCCAGATCATCTGTGATATCTACTCCCGGTTCCGCTTCGAGGCCAAGGTCTTTGAAAACCGGGAAAACCGGTTCATGCATGCAGACCAGCTGTGTGAGATTATGCTGGATGCACAGAAGCAGTCCTACGGCGACGGCCTGGACCACAACTGCCTGCATCCTTACATGTGGGTCTGCAAGAGCCACTACTACGGTCCCACCTTCTATAACTTCCCCTATGCCTTCGGCGGTCTCTTCGCCCGGGGCCTGTACGCCCAGTATGAGAAGGAAGGGGAGGCCTTTGTTCCCAAGTACAAGAAGCTGCTGTACACCACCCCTCTGGCTACTGCTGAGAATGTGGCCAAGGTTGCGGATATCGACCTGACCGACAAGAATTTCTGGCGGGGTGCCCTGGAAACTGTGGCAGAGCGGATCGATCAGTTCTGCGCTCTGGTGGAAGAATAAACATTTGGGTCAAATTACAGTTTGTAGGGATGCGGATTGCCACGTCGGCCTTTCAGGCCTCCTCGCAATGACATGTATACTTGGTGGTTGGCTGCGCTGAAAACGGTGCGGAATGTATCGAAAAGTACTGTCATTGCGAACCAGTGCGCATAGAATTGTGGTATGATTGCCACCGGCAATCATGGTTATTTTTGATTCGCTGCGCGACGCACCGCTAGTGTGGCAATCCGTTATCTTCGATAACTTCCAATTTGACTGCCTACGGAGGATAATGCTTTGGATAAAAGAGTCGAAAAATTGATGGCATTTCTGGATGCCTCTCCCAGCGTCTATCATGCCGCTGCAAACCTGGCCGATGAACTGAAGTCTGCCGGCTATACCCTGCTGCAGGAAGCCGAGGACTGGCATCTGGTGCCCGGGGGAAAGTACTGTGTGATGCGGGGCGGCAGCGCAGTGATCGCCTTCCGGATCCCGGAGGGAAAGGCAAGGGGCTTTCTGATGAGCGCCAGCCATTCCGACCGGCCTACCTTCAAGATCAAGGAAAACTGCGAGCTTACCGGTTCCTATACCCGCCTTGCGGTGGAGCGCTACGGCGGCATGCTGATCGCTCCCTGGCTGGACCGGCCTCTGGGCGTTGCGGGCCGGGTGCTGGTGGAAACGGAAAACGGTGTCCAGAGTAAACTGCTGAACATCGATAAGGACCTGCTGCTGATCCCCAATGTGGCCATCCATATGAACCGCCAGGCCAATGACGGCTATAAGTGGAATCCGGTGACGGATGTGCTGCCGCTGCTGGGCGGCAAGGATGCCAAGGGCAAATTCCAGGCCCTGTTGGAACAGGAAGCCGGCGGCAGGATCCTGGGCCACGATCTGTTCCTGTACATCCGCCAGAAGGCGGCGGTCTGGGGCATTGATGACGAGTATATTTCTTCTGCGGCTCTGGACGATCTGGAGTGCGCCTGGTGCTGCACCCAGGGCTTCCTGGCAGCGAAGGAAACAGAAGAAATTCCTGTGCTGTGCGTATTCAACAACGAGGAAGTGGGTTCCTCCAGCAACGAGGGCGCAGCCTCCAACCTGCTGGAAAGTGTGCTGGAGCGGATCTGCGAGCAGCTGGGGCTCAGTCTGCCCCGGATGCTTTCCCAGTCCTTCATGATCTCTGCCGACAACGGCCATGCCCTGCATCCCAATCACCCGGAACTGGCCGATCCCACCAATGCGACCCTGCCCGGCGGCGGTGTGGTGCTGAAGTTCAATGCGGCCCAGCGCTACTGCACCGACGGTGTTTCCGCAGCGGTGCTGCGAAAGGTCTGCGAAAAGGCCGGTGTCGGCGTCCAGACCTACTGCAACCGGGCGGATATCCCCGGCGGCGGAACTCTGGGCAATATCTCGCTGCACCATGTGTCCGTTCCCACGGCGGACATCGGCCTTGCCCAGCTGGCCATGCACTCCTGCTATGAAACTGCCTCCGTCAGCGATGCCCTGGCCCTGGAGGATGCCATGGCTGTCTACTATGGCTCCGGGCTGGAGTTTTCCGGCGACGGCAGCTTCCTGCTGAAATAACCGGTATATCACGGTACCCACCTGCGAAAATGACGCAGGTGGGTTTTTCTTTTGCGGATATGCTTGGGCAATACGAACAGTTTTTGTGAAAAAAGTATATTGTTTTAGCCTAAAAGTGAGAAAAGTCCGGCCTGGAGCGGACTTCTCTTGACAAATGATGGGAAAAGTATTATGCTCTTATGGTGCCGGAATGGAAACGTTTCAATAAAAATATACCAATATCCGGCCAAAGAATGCGCTTTTTCGGGGAGGTTACGGTCATGCGTGAAAGCGGAATACTGATGCATATCACATCCCTGCCGGGCCCCTACGGTGTCGGCACCATGGGAAAGCATGCCTTTGCCTTCGTTGATTTTCTGGCGGAAGCCGGTCAGCACTGCTGGCAGATTCTGCCCCTGAATCCCACCGGCTTCGGTGATTCTCCCTACCAGTCCTGCTCGACCTTCGCAGGCAACCATTATCTGATCGATCTGGAGCTGCTGACGGAAGAGGGGCTGCTGAAACAGGAAGAACTGGAAGAAATCCGGTGGTGCATCCGGGATACCAAGGTGGACTACGGCCTGCTTTACGCAAACCGGATGGCAGTTCTGAAAAAAGCCTTCGCCCGACATGGGGAAACGGAGGTCTTTGCCCGGTTCCGGGCGGAAAACGACAGCTGGCTGCCGGACTACGCGGCCTACATGGGCCTGAAGGAAAAGTACGGCGGAAAGCCCTGGTACTGCTGGCCGGAGGAGGCCAGACGTTACGGTGCGGATGCAGTCAGCATCGCCTGGGAGTATCTGGGCTATGAAGGAATCCAGTTCCACTGCTTTACCCAGTACCTGTTTTTCAGACAGTGGCAGGCTCTGCGCGCCTATGCCCACGAAAAAGAGATCCGTATCATCGGCGATGTGCCCATTTATGTGCCCCTGGACTCTGTGGAGGTCTGGAAAGAGCCCCGGATGTTCCAGCTGGACGAAAACTTGAATCCCAAAGTGGTGGCAGGCTGTCCGCCGGATGCCTTTACCGCCGAGGGCCAGCTCTGGGGCAATCCCATTTACGACTGGGATGCCATGGGTGCAGACGGCTACAGCTGGTGGATCCGCCGCCTGGCGGCTGCCGGAAACCTTTACGATGTGGTTCGGCTGGACCATTTCCGGGGTCTGGAATCCTATTGGGCCATTCCCTACGGGGACGATACAGCGAAAAACGGCTGGTGGGTCAAGGGCCCCGGCAAGGACTTCATCCGTGCCCTGAAGCAGGGACTTCCCGACCTTAAGATGATCGCAGAGGACCTGGGCTATCTGACGGAGGAAGTGCTGGAGCTTCGGGATTTCTCCGGTTACCCCGGCATGAAGGTGCTGCAGTTTGCCTTCGATCCCCGGGAGCCTTCCAACTACCTGCCCTACACCTATACCCGCAATTCCGTCTGCTACACCGGAACCCACGACAACATGACCATGCGCCAGTGGTTTGATACCGCCGATGCGGTAGTGATGGAGCAGGCTGTCAGCTATATGAATCTTCGGGAACCCGAAGACTATGTCTGGGATACCATCCGGACGGCTCTGGCCTCCGTATCCGATCTTGCCATCATCCAGATGCAGGATGTATTGGATATTGGCGGGGAGGGCAGAATGAATTTCCCCGGAACTTTGTCCGATTCCAACTGGACATGGCGGGCAAATGATGGTATAATGACTCCCGGTTTGGCAAAGAAACTGCAAAAACTTACGAAACTCTACGGCCGCTGCGGCGGTTGATCATCCGTATAAATAACATCGATTTCTAAGAATGGAGAGCGAATATGAACTATAATTGTCAGAATATCCTGAACTGGACTGAGGCGCAGCTGAAGTATACCTACGACGTCAGCCTTCAGGAAGCAACTCCCCAGGAACTGCATGAGGCCCTGGGCCAGGCTGTGATGATGGCCATCAGCAACAACTGGAGCAATGCCAAGAAGACCCGGAACCAGGACCGGAAGGCTTTCTACATCTCTGCCGAGTATCTGATCGGCCGTCTGGTGTACTCCAACCTGTATAACCTGGGCATCCTGGATGAGATGAAGGAACTGTTTGCCCAGCGGGGCGTGGACCTGGCTGTGCTGGAGGACATCGAGGACGATGCTCTGGGCAACGGCGGTCTGGGCCGCCTGGCTGCCTGCTTCCTGGACTCCGCAGCTTCCACCAACATCCCCCTGTCCGGCTACGGCCTGCGCTACAAGTTCGGCCTGTTCAAGCAGCGCTTTGATGCCACCGGCAGCCAGGTGGAAAATGCCGACGACTGGACCAAGTTCGGCGATCCCTGGTCCTACCGCCGCTACAACCACACCGTCAAGGTCAAGTTCCCCGAGCACACCGTGCTGGCTGTTCCCTATGATGTTCCTGTCATCGGCTACGGCACCGAGAACGTGGGCACCCTGCGTCTGTGGCAGTGCGAGGCTGAGGAAGAACTGGACTTCAATGCATTCAACGACCAGGACTACCTGCGGGCACTGAATGCCAAGAACAAGGCTGAGGATATCACCCGCGTTCTGTATCCCAACGACACCACCTGGGAAGGCAAGCGCCTGCGCCTGAAGCAGCAGTATGTGCTGTCTTCCGCATCCCTGCAGGATATGCTGCGGACCTACAAGATCAACCACGGCAGCGATCTGAGCCGCTTCGGCGAGTTCTATGCCGTTCAGCTGAACGATACCCACCCCGCCATGTCCATCCCCGAGCTGATCCGCCTGCTGCAGCTGGAGGGCATGAGCTTTGACGATGCATTCAAGGTCGCTCAGAAGACCTTCTCCTACACCAACCACACCGTCCTGGGTGAGGCTCTGGAGAAGTGGCCTCTGAATCTGATGCGCTCCGTGGTGCCCCAGATCGCAGACATCATCTGCAAGATCGACAACAAGATGCGCACCGAGATTCCCATGGACTTCAAGGAGCGCCGTCAGAAGAAGCTGTTCATCATTGACGAGGACATCGTCCACATGGCAAACCTGTCCATTTACGTGGGCAGCTATGTCAACGGCGTTGCTGAGATCCACTCTCAGATTCTGAAGGACGACTGCTTCAAGGAGTGGTACCAGGTGTTCCCCCAGCGGTTCCAGAACAAGACCAACGGCATTACCCCCCGCCGCTGGATCGGTCTGTGCAACCCCGAGCTGACTGCTATGATCCGGGAAAAGGTCGGCGGCGACTTCGTCAAGGACCTGGAGCTGATCAGCGGTCTGAAGGAGTACGTGGGTGAGGAAACCGTTGCCCAGTTTAACGCCATCAAGCGCACCAAGAAGGAACAGCTGTGCAACGTCATCGCCCAGAAGGAAGGCGTGATGCTGAATCCCGACTTCATGTTCGATGTGCAGGTCAAGCGTCTGCATATGTACAAGCGCCAGCTGATGAACATCGTGGCGGTTGTGGATATCTACTTCCGTCTGAAGGAGGGCCGCCTGCCCGACTTCACCCCCACCGCATTCATTTTCGGTGCCAAGGCAGCTCCCGGCTATATCGATGCCAAGGCCGTTATCCGCTATATCAACCGGGTGGCCAACATGATCAACAATGATCCTGCCGTTGCCGACAAGATGAAGGTGGTCTTCGTTCAGAACTACAACTGCTCCTACGCCGAGCATATCATCCCCGCAGCCGACATCTCCGAGCAGATCTCTCCTGCCGGCCTGGAAGCTTCCGGTACCGGCAACATGAAGCTGATGCTCAACGGTGCTGTGACCCTGGGTACCCTGGATGGCGCCAACGTGGAGATCGCCCAGGAGGCAGGCGCTGAGAACGAGTATATCTTCGGCGCAACTGTCGAGCAGATCAACGCCATCAAGGGCAGCTACGCACCCCGGAAGATCTACGACGAGAATCCCGACCTGCGCCGTGCTCTGAACACCCTGGTGGACGGCACTGTCAAGACCGACGACGGCCTGCAGAATCTGTTCAACCAGCTGGTCAACGGCAACGATCAGTACTACCTGCTGCTGGACTACGCATCCTACATTGATGCCAAGCTGAAGGCAAACCGGGAGTATGCGGACCGTGAAACCTTCGGCCGCAAGTGCCTGATGAACATCGCTTCTGCTGCCAAGTTCTCCTCTGACCGTACCATCCGTCAGTACGCTGAGGAAATCTGGCACATCAAGCCCACCCAGTTTTAATTGACTGCGTTTCAAAATCCCGCTTCCAATCGGAAGCGGGATTTTTCCATAGCAGGAGTCCAAATTGGAATTTATCGGGCAGTTTACACTGCCCAATGCAAAATGTAAAATGCAAAATGCAGAATTATGGTGTCGGCTTCGCCGACTATTATAATCATTTCCGAAGGAAATACCGCAATTTTGCATTCTGCATTCTGAATTCTGCATTTCGCGCACCAGCGCGACAAACTGTAATTTGAAGATGATGCTCCGGACGGTTGCAAATGCAACGAAAATTTGCTATACTGTCTGCAGAATTTAACGGAAGGAGCAACCCCTATGACTTTTTCTCAGATTCCCTATCACCGCGCAGATCTTGCTGCCTGGAAGGCCCAGGTGGAGGACCAGACCCGGCGTTTCCGGGAAGCAAAGACCTTTGAAGAGGCCGATGCCATTTATCAGGAG
The DNA here is from genome assembly GCA_015068305.1 of Oscillospiraceae bacterium. GTDB lineage: Bacteria > Bacillota > Clostridia > Oscillospirales > Oscillospiraceae > Faecousia. Next base: position 8,605 of record SVKV01000023.1, on the reverse strand, counting down.
GCGGAGCTTTCCGCCGTTGAGTACGACACCATGGTTTCCCTGGCATCCATCCGCCGGGACATCGACACCCGGGATGAATTTTACGATGCCGAGGATACTTACTACGACCAGGAGATGCCCAAGCTCCAGCCTGCCTTCAAGGCCTGGACCATGGCTACGCTGGAATCTCCCTTCCGCAGGGAGCTGGAAGAAAAGTACGGCAGCGTTCCCTTTGTCAATGCCGAAATGTCCACCAAGACCTTCTCTCCCGAGATCGTGGAGGATATGCAGAAGGAAAATGCCCTGCGCAGCCGCTATTCCAAGCTCATCGCTTCCGCCCAGATCCCCTTCCGGGGTGAGGTGTACACCTTGAGCCAGCTGTCCCCCTGGAAGCTGAATCCCGACGATGAGATCCGTAAGGAAGCATGGATCGCTGAGGGCAACTGGTACAACGAGCACGGCGCAGAACTGGATGAAATCTACGACGAACTGGTAAAGCTCCGTGACGGTATGGGCCGGAAGCTGGGCTACGGCGGATTTACCAAGCTGGGCTATTACCGGATGCAGCGCAACTGCTACGGTCCCGAAGATGTGGAGAATTTCCGCATTGCGGTCCAGAAGTACCTGGTTCCCGTGGCCAAGAAGCTCTATATCCGCCAGGCCCAGATGCAGGGCCGGGAGTTCCCCATGAACTTTGCGGACAACGCCCTGTCCTTTAAGTCCGGCAATCCCAAGCCCGTGGGCAATCCGGAGGAAATTCTGGTCATGGGTGACAAGTTCTATGCGGAACTGAGCCCCGAGACCGACGAATTCTGGAAGTTTATGCGCAAGCATGAGATGCTGGATGTGGAAAGCAAGCCCGGCAAGGCCGGCGGCGGCTACTGCACCCGGATCGCCTCCATGCGCAGCCCCTTCATTTTTGCAAACTTCAACGGCACCGCCCACGATGTGGAAGTGGTGACCCACGAAGCAGGCCATGCTTTTGCCGGCTTCGTTAACCGGGACCGGATCCCTTCCTCCACCATCTGGCCCAGCCTGGAAGGCTGCGAGGTCCACTCCATGTCCATGGAATTCTTTGCATGGCCCTGGGCGGAAGGATTCTTCGGTGACGATACCCGCAAATTCCTGTATAACCATCTGAAGGGCGCCCTGTGCTTTATTCCCTACGGCACCATGGTGGACCATTTCCAGCATGTGATCTACGAATACCCCGAGTTCAGCCCCGAAGAGCGGCACCAGGTCTGGCAGGAACTGCTGGGCCTGTACATGCCCTGGATGAAGCCCGGCGAGATCCCCTTCTACGGCGAGGGCAAGGGCTGGCAGCGCCAGAGCCACATCTATTCCAGCCCCTTCTACTACATTGACTACTGCCTGGCCCAGACCGTGGCCCTGGACTTCTGGGCCCGGATCCAGGAGGACCCCAAGACTGCCTTTGAAACCTACCTCAAGTACACCAAGCTGGGCGGTACGCTGGTGTTTACCGATCTGCTGAAGGAGGCAGGCCTGGGTAATCCCTTCGATGCCGATACTCTGCGCCGGATCTGCGCCGCAGCCGAAAAGTGGCTGGATAACTACGATCTGACCGGAATTGAATAAGCTCAAAGCCTCCGCAGCAGCTGCTGCGGAGGCTTTTTTCATACGAAAAACAGGAGCGGCATTTGGCCGCTCCTGTAACTGTTTGTGGGATTATTCCAGCTCGAAGGCACCGGTGTAGAGCTGATAGTAGGTGCCCTTCTGGGCAATCAGATCGTCATGGTTGCCCCGCTCGATGATCCGGCCATGGTCCAGGACCATGATGCAGTCGGAATTCATGATGGTGCTTAAGCGGTGGGCGATGACGAAGACGGTTCTGCCGTGCATCAGGGCATCCATGCCGTCCTGGACCAGTTTCTCGGTACGGGTGTCGATGGAGGAGGTTGCTTCGTCCAGGATCATGACGGGAGGATCGGCCACGGCGGCCCGGGCAATGGCAATCAGCTGCCGCTGGCCCTGGGAGAGGCTGGCACCGTTGTTGGTCAGTTCGGTGTCGTAGCCCTTGGGCAGACGTTGGATAAAATCGTGGGCATTGGCCAGCTTTGCTGCGTGGATGCACTCTTCATCGGTGGCATCCAGCTTGCCGTAGCGGATGTTGTCCATGACGGTGCCGGTGAAGAGGTTGGTTTCCTGGAGCACCACGCCCAGGGAACGGCGCAGGTCGGCCTTTTTGATCTTGTTGATGTTGATGCCGTCGTAGCGGATCTTGCCGTCGGCAATGTCGTAGAACCGGTTGATCAGGTTGGTGATGGTGGTCTTGCCGGCGCCGGTAGCACCCACGAAGGCGATCTTCTGACCGGGCTTTGCGTAGAGGGTGATGTCCTGAAGGACGGTCTTCTCGGGAACATAGGCAAAGTCCACCATGTCCATGACGATGTCGCCCTTAAGTTCCGTGTAGGTGACGGTGCCTGCTGCCTTGTGGGGATGCTTCCAGGCCCAGCGGCCGGTGCGCTTTTCAGACTCGGTGATGTTGCCGGCTTCGTCGATATTGGCATTAACCAGGGTGACGTAGCCTTCGTCCACCTCTGCCGGCTCATCCATCAGATCAAAGACCCGCTCGGCACCGGCCAGGGCCATGACGATGGAGTTGATCTGGTTGCTGACCTGGGAGATGGGCTGGTTGAAGGTGCGGCTGAGGAGCATGAAGGTCATCAGATCGCCCAGCTCCAGCAGCTCGCCGCCGGAGGAAACCACCAGCAGACCGCCCACGATGGCAAGGATGGAATACTGGACATAGCCCAGGTTGTTGTTGATGGGGCCCATCATGTTGGAAAGACGGCCTGCGGTGTAGGCGTTGTGGCACAGCTCATTGTTGAGCTTGTCAAACTCTTCCTTGCAGATTTCTTCATGGGTAAAGACCTTGACCACCTTCTGGCCGTTGATCATTTCCTCCACATAGCCGTTCAGAGCGCCCAGGGATTTCTGCTGGCCGATGAAGTACTTGCCGGCTTTGCCCACCACGGTGACGGTGACGAACATGATGCCTGCCACGGTAAACATGGTGACAATGGTTAAGATCCAGGAGGCCCGGACCATGGCGATGAATACCACCACCAGGGTGATGATGGAGGAGAAGGTCTGGGGGATGGACTGGGAAACCATCTGCCGGAGGGTATCGATGTCGCTGGTATAGCGGGACATGATGTTGCCGGCGGTATTGGAGTCAAAGTAGCGCAGGGGAAGCCGCTGCATCTTGGTGAACATCTCGTCCCGGATCACCTTCTGGGTACCCTGGCCCACGGGGACCATCAGATACTGCTGGAGGAAGGAGGCCAGCATGCCGGCTCCGAAGATGGCGGCAATGCCCACAAGATATTTCACCAGCGGTTCAAAATCCCGGGAGCCGCTGGCTACCATGGGCAGGATATAATCGTCCACCAGATTGCCGATGTTTTGGCTGCCTCTGGTCTGGGCGATGGCAGACACCACGATGCACACCATCACGGCCAGCAGGTGGGGGATGTAGTTTTTCATGTAGGAAAGAAGCCGCAGCAGGGTCTTCTTGGGATCTCTGGCCTTACGGCCATCCTTGCTGAATTTCACAGGAGGCATTATTCCATCGCTCCTTTCTGCTGAGAATAGTAGACTTCCTGGTAGATGGGGGAGGAAGCCAGAAGCTCCTCGTGGGTGCCGGCTGCATGGATGTAGCCGTTTTCCATGACCACGATCATGTCCGCATCCTGAATGGAGGAGATGCGCTGGGCGATGATCAGCTTGGTGGTGCCGGGGATCTCATCCCGGAATGCCTGGCGGATGAGAGCATCGGTGCGGGTATCCACGGCGGAGGTGGAGTCGTCCAGAATCAGGATTTTGGGCTTTTTCAGCAGAGCCCGGGCGATGCACAGGCGCTGCTTCTGGCCGCCGGAGACATTGGTGCCGCCCTGTTCGATTTTGTGGTCATAGCCTTCGGGGAAGGCGATGATGAAGTCATGGGCACAGGCCAGCTTACAGGCATGAATCAGCTCTTCGTCCGTTGCGTCCGGGTTGCCCCATCGCAGGTTATCCTTGATGGTGCCGGAAAACAGCTCGTTTTTCTGGAGCACCATGGCCACATTGTCCCGGAGTACATTCAGATCGTACTTGCGGACATCAATGCCGCCCACCTTCAGCGTGCCCTCGGACACATCGTAAAGACGGGGAATCAGCTGGACCAGGGTGGATTTGCTGGAACCGGTACCGCCGATGATGCCCACGGTGGAGCCGGAGGGAATGTGCAGCTCCACTTCCTTCAGAGTCCGGTGGAGGGCATTGGGATTGTAGCGGAAGCCCACATTTTCAAAATCGATGGAGCCGTCGGGAACCTCCGTCACGCAGATATCGGTGGGAGAGGTCAGATCGGGCTGCTCCACCAGAATCTCATAGCAGCGCTTCAGAGGGGTGCGGGACATAGTCAGCATGACGAAGATCATGGAGAACATCATGAAGGAGGAGAGAATCTGGGTGGTGTAGGTGAACAGACTGGACAGCTCGCCGGTGGTCAGACCCAGGTCCGGATTATTGCCGGAGGCCACCACCATATTGGCGCCGAACCAGGAGATGGCGATCATGCAGGCATACACACAGAACTGCATGATGGGGCTGTTCAGCGCTAGAATCCGTTCGGCTTTGGAGAAGTCATTGTAAATGGAGCCGGAAATGGAGGTGAACTTTTCGGTTTCCTTTTCTTCCCGGACGAAGGATTTGACCACCCGGACACCGTGGATATTTTCCTGGACCACATTGTTGAGTCTGTCGTAGGTCTTGAAGGCCCGGTCGAAAATCTTGAACACCGTGGGGGTGAGGACCACCAGCGCGATGATCAGAATGGGCAGCGCTGCCAGGAAAATCAGGCTCAGCTTAACGCTGATGCGCATGGAAGAGAACATGGCAAGAATCAGCATCATGGGGCTGCGGATGGCCATGCGGATCATCATCTGGAAGGTCATCTGCAGGTTGGCAACATCGCTGGTCAACCGGGTGACGATGGATGCGGTGGAGAATTTATCAATGTTGCTGAAGCTGAAGTTCTGAACGCGGTAGAACATATCGTGGCGCAGATTTTTGGCAAAGCCGGTGCCGGCTTTGGAGGCAAAGGTGGCGGAGGCCACACCAAAGCTCAGGGAAAGCAGCGCCAGAATGATCAGCTGGACGGATTTGGTGACAACGGTGTTCATGTTCTGCATGACGATGCCGTAGTCATAGAGGTCTGCCATGACCAGCGGGATCAGCACCTCCATGGATACCTCGCCGATCATGCACAGGGGGCTCAAGATAGCGGCCCATTTGTATTCCCGGATGCACCGAGAGAGTCGTTTGATCATGAATTGTGTTCCTCCTTATGGGGTGGTTTGCAGGGATCGGCACCCATGTTGGTGATGGCCCTGCGCAGGAATTGCAGAAACAGTTCCTTTTCTTCTTCGGTAAAATCCTGCACCAGCCGGGTCTCATTCTGAGCGATGGTGCGGTGCATGATATCGATGCACTCCCGGCCCCTGGGCAGCAGCCGGATCCGCTTGCAGCGGCGGTCATGTGCATCCGGGAAAAACTCCACAAAGCCCTTCTTTTCCAGCCGGGACAGAAGCCCGGAGACGGTGGGGTGACTTAAGCGGAATTCTTCCTCAATATCCCGGGCGCAGGGCGGGTCCTTCCGGTGGGCGATATAGCCCAGCACCGGCCCCTGGGACGCTGTCAGATCCATATCCGTCAGAGCGGCTGTGATCCGCTGATCGGTACACCAGTGCAGAATCCGCAGCAGATGGCCGTAGTGTTTCGGCAACTTACACACCTCCCAAATAAAAATGTAGCAAGCTACCTATTATACTAGCACAGCCCTTTTCAAGATGCAAGAAAAAAAGGAAAAGTTTACAAATTCTTTTTCCCCGGCGGCGCAGGAAAATTTACGGTTTGTTTGCAATTTTTGTCTACCGCAGCGGGGCAGTTCATAGTATAATAAAATCAGAAATACAAGGAGGGATATTTATGAAAATCCAATTCATCGGCGCGACCCATGAGGTTACCGGCTCCTGTACCCTGCTGGAAGTGGGCGGAAAGTGCTACATGGTGGACTGCGGCATGGAGCAGGGAGCGGATATTTTTGAAAATGTCCCGATCCCGGTGAATCCCGGCATCATTGAGGCGGTTTTTCTGACCCATGCCCACATTGACCATTCCGGTATGCTGCCGAAGCTCTATAAGGACGGTTTCCGGGGCTCCATCTATTCCACCCGGGAGACAGCGAACCTTTGCAACATCATGCTCCGGGATTCTGCCCACATCCAGGAATCCGAAGCCCAGTGGCGCAGCCGGAAGGCAGAACGGGCCGGCGGTGAACCGGTGCTGCCGGTATACGACACCAAAGATGCCGAAGGCACCATCCGCCTGTTCCGGCCGGTGGGATACGGCGAAGTGCTCCAGGTAGGCGAGGGCGTGACGGTGCGCTTTACGGACGTGGGTCATCTGCTGGGCTCTGCCTGCATTGAGCTGTGGCTGACGGAAGGGGAGGAAAGCCGGAAAATCGTTTTCTCCGGTGACGTGGGCAATACCAATCAGCCCATCATCAATGATCCGAAAACCGTGGAGGAAACAGATTATCTGGTCATTGAGTCCACCTACGGCAACCGGCTCCATGAAAAATATGAGAACACCCTGGACGACAAATCTGCCGTGGCGGTATCCCGGCTGGCGGAATTCATTCAGATGGCCCTGGACCAGGGCGGCAACCTGGTGATTCCCTCCTTTGCCGTGGGCCGGACCCAGGAAATGCTCTATGCCATCCGGGAAATCAAGCAGAAGGGCCTGGTGAAAGGACATGAGGGATTCCCGGTGTATGTGGACTCCCCGCTGGCGGTGGAAGCCACCGGTATCTTCCTGCAGTGCGACTTAAGCTGTCTGGATGAGAAAACCATTGAGATCGTCAAGCAGGGATATAACCCCATCTGGTCCCCCGGCGTGACCCTTTCGGTCACTTCCGAAGAATCCAAGCAGATCAATTTCGACAGCCGGCCCAAGGTGATCATCTCCGCCAGCGGCATGTGCGAAGCAGGCCGGATCCGGCACCATCTGAAGCACAATCTCTGGCGCAGCGAGAGTGTGGTGCTGTTTGTCGGCTACCAGGCTGAGGGAAGTCTGGGCCGCCGGCTCCAGGACGGCGCCAAAAAAGTAAAGCTCTTCGGTGAAGAGATCGCCGTCAATGCCACCATCGCCACCCTCCACGGCACCTCCGGCCATGCGGACCGGGACGGCCTTCTGAACTGGCTGGCAGGATTCCGGGAAAAGCCCCGAAAGGTATTTGTCAATCACGGTGAAGACGATGCCTGCATGGCCTTCCGGAAGCTGCTGGAGGAGATGGGCTACGATGCGGAAGCACCCTACAGCGGCACGGAGTACGATCTGATCACCGGAAAAATGACGGTCTACACCGACGGAATCCGGATTAAGAAGCAGCCCAAGATGGACTCCAGAGCAAAACAGGTTTACGATGAACTGGTGGCCGCGGCAGAAGTACTGCTGGCCCTGGTCAAGGGCAGAAAGGGCAGAACCAACAAGGAAAATGCCAAGCTTACCTCCCAGATCCGCAGCCTTATTGAAAAATGGAGAGACTGATAACAGAAGCCCCGCCGCAAGGCGGGGCTTTCCTGCTGTGAAAATTCTGCATCAAAGAGGGAAACCGGACAAACAGGGCGCAATATAGTATTCCGAGGTGATGGAATGCTGGCAGCCACATGGTTGATGCTCTCTGCGCTTTTTTACTCCCTGCAGCTGTCCTCCGGCAGCTTTCCGAAGCCGCTGACAGCGGAGGAAGAACGGCACTACCTGAAACTGTCCGCAGAAGGGGATCTGGAGGCACGGAATATTCTGATCGAGCGGAATCTGCGTCTGGTTTCCCACGTGATGAAAAAGTATTATGCTCAGACCTCCGACCAGGAGGATCTGATTTCCATCGGGACCATCGGACTGATCAAGGGGATCTCAACCTTTGATCCATCGAAGGGTGCCCGGCTGGCAACTTATGCAGCCCGGTGTGTGGAAAATGAGATTCTGATGTATTTTCGGTCCCAGAAGAAGAGTGCCCAGGATGTATCGCTGTCTGATTATATTGAAACAGGAAGCGACGGGGCATCCCTTTCGCTGCTCGATGTGATCAGTGACGACCGGGACCTGCTGGAGGAGGTCAGTTTGCGGGAATCCGTCCGGAAACTGTATGTGGCCATTGACAGGGAACTGACACCCCAGGAACGGACGGTGATTATCAGCCGCTACGGTCTGGATGGAAACCCGCCCCAAAGACAGCACGCGGTTGCAAAACACTGCGGAATCAGCAGAAGCTATGCATCGAGGATCGAAAAGCGGGCTCTTCAGAAACTTAGGGAGGCCCTGAAATAGGAAATAGACATTTTGTAGAATTATGACAGACGAAAAAACAGAAAATCCCTTGACAAACCGAAATTCGTATGATAGAATATCCAAGCATTCATCGGATGCGGCCAATATCGCGGAGTAGAGCAGTTGGAAGCTCGTCGGGCTCATAACCCGGAGGTCGTAGGTTCGAGTCCTGCCTCCGCAACCATAAAAAACACCGGATTTCGAAAGAAATCCGGTGTTTTTCTAACTTTTT
>SVKV01000022.1 GCA_015068305.1 Oscillospiraceae bacterium | reverse complement strand
CAGAGGACGGTCGCCGCCCAGTTCAGCGGACTTCTTGATGATGGTCTCGGTGACACCGGTCTTGTTCATCAGTTCGCCCAGCCATGCGCCGAAGATAACGGCCATGATTGCTGCGCCCATACGAACAGTACCGGCTTCCACGACGGTCTGGAGCCAGCCGATGGCTGCACCGTCAGCATTGGTGCCGACAGCAGGAACGCCGGCGATGACACAGATGACAACAGCCATCAGGGGCAGGGCCAGCAGGGTGGGGATCTTCTTCGTCATCAGCAGTGCCGCGATGATAACGAAGGCTACGATGATCAGGGTACCTTGCAACATAGTATCTACTCCTTCTTTTTTTAGGGATTGCTCCCCTGTTTATTCACAGCCGCTTACGCGGAATGCGACAGATTTACAGTGCGTCCACAGCCTTCCGGAACGCTCGGACCGTTTCCCGGAATGCCTCCGGGCTCGGCTCCTGGCCGGTAACCACGGCGCCGATCATCAGCGCCCTGCAGCCGGCCCGATACAGGTGCTTCACATCACCGGGTCTGATCCTTTTCTGGGTGGGAACCACACAGGGCTTGCCGGTTTTTTTGACAATCTGCTGATACTGAAGCACATCCGCATAAGTCAGATCCGTGCCGTAGGCCTCGCCCTTGACGATGGAGCATTCCAGGACCCCGATATCAGAATCCCGCACAGCATCCAGGGTGGAATCGGAATAGGTCCAGTCAATAGCCACCGCATTGGTCAGCTTCTCCGATTCCATCATAAAGCAGGGCAGATGGTGGATATAGGCGCTGACAAAGCTCAGGCCCATGTCTTCCAGCTCCCGGCATTCTTCTTCCGTGATGAAGGCTTCCGAAGTTCCGGGCATCAGTCCCACCTGCACATCGCCGCAAAGATCAATCAGCTGCCGGATGAACTCCCGGTTATCTGCGTAAGTACCGAAGGTGTGTCCGCTGGCCCGGTGCCAGACATTGCAGTGCACTTTGATGGCATCGGCACCGCCTTCCAGCGCAGCCTTTGCCAGTTCCAGATTGTTGGAGGGCAGGCTGACCACAAGGCTGAATGGATTGCCGCAGATCATATTTTTAAATCTCATATCATGTCCTCCCTGGGAAGAATCACCGGATCATCAGGCTTTTCCGGAGTACCTGCCGGGCCAGCACCCGGCTTCCGTCTCCCAGGGGCCCGGGACGCAGAAATTTCAGCTGGGGAATCTTTCCGCCGGGAATCTTACCGCTGGCAAGCCGGTATAGCTCCTGCACCGCATCCTCCGCAGGCAACTGTGTGCCGGACAGGAATACCGTATCCAGGGGAAACAGCATGCACAGCACCGTAATCAGATTGGCCAGATACTGCACGACTGTCTGTCCTGCGCTGTCCTTCTGCCGGGAATCCTGCCGGTCCAGCACCAGGGCCAGCTCCTCGCAGAAATTGCTGCGCAGCGGCACCTCCTGCCCCTCCAGGGTAATGTTGGCCAGCACTCTGCTTCCCACAGAAATGTGTGCGCTGTTTCTTATGTCCGCATCCGCTTCCTTTGCAAGCGCATTGGTCACGGTATAGGTAAGGGAATATTCTTCTTCGATGGGAATCTTGAACTGGGTCTTCAGTGCATCCGCAAGGGTGATCGTAGCAGAAGAAAGGGACGTGGAGAACATCACCCGGAAATCGCTTTCCCGCATATCCTCCTGGAACAGCAGTCCGATGCCCACAACCGGCGGGATCTCCTCCCGAAGGGAGTCGATATACCGAATGATCAGAGAAAGCAGCTCATTGCCGGAAACATACCGCTTGCTGAGTACCGCCGTTCTGACCGGAGAAAGAAGCATATCAAAGCAGGTAACGCAGGTTTCCTTCCGGCTGATTTCAATCACTGCAATACTTCCATAGGCTGGGTTTACAGTCAGTTCTTTCCGGCTGCGGCCCGCCGTTATGACAGTTCCCGCTTCCGTGAGAACGCCGTCGCTGAGCAGTTCCCCCACAAGGGATGTGACCGTACTGGGAGCAAGTTCCGTCTTCTGGGCAATCTCCACCCGGGACAGTCCGCCGTTTTCCATCACTGCTTCCACAACCACCTGACGGTTTCTGCGTTTTACATCCTTCAGACCTCTTTTGCGCAAAGCCCGCTCCCTCCTTATCCGTTTATTTCGGATTTCAAATTTATTATTTCGGTTTCCGAATTAAGTCGTATTTATCTTAACAGCATCCGCAAAGAATAGCAATCCCCCAATATTTTTTCTACTTTTTATCCAAAATCCCCCATTGGTTTTTGTATATAAAATCCGCTCTGCAGCAGGTATTCCGGAACCGGTCAAAGCACTTCCCTGCCGCAGCCGCACAGTTCCTCCGCCACCGCATATAAAAACACCCCCCCGGCGAATCCGGGGGGGTGTTTTTTCATAAAATTTACTCGACGATGTCAAATTTGTTCAGCTGCTTATTCAGCATCTTCAGCATCTTCTCGTCGGGAGCGCCGTTCATGCCCATCAGGGTCTCCATGTTGAAGTTGCCCACCATGTTCCACATGGGATGATCGGGACCCAGCTTGAAGCCGCCCATCATCTTGGAGACGAACTCCCAGGCCTCTTCATTCTTGTAGATGTCCATCAGTTTGGTCTTGATGCTCATCTTGCCCTCGGGGAACTCCATGGGGCCCTCGTCCAGTTCCACATCGCCCATGGCGGTGAACCAGTTGGCGGCACCTTCGTTGCCGTCGTCGGTCTGGGGCAGGGTGTAGATCTCGGGCTCGACCTCGACCTTTTCGATGGTCATGGTATCCTTGACGGCACCGGCCACAGCTCTGAAGATGTTGAAGCCGTCTTCCAGGGCCACTTCGAACTTGCAGATGTGGTCAACAGCCTCAGCCTCGCCCACCTTCTTGCCGTTCAGATACAGCTCCACGGAAGGCTGGTTGGTGTAGACCTTGATCTCACGGGTCTCGCCTGCACGCTGGGCATAGCGCTTGCCGCAGAGGTGGACCATGGGAGCAGGATTCCAGTATGCCTTGTAGATGTAGTAGCTGTCCTTCTTGGTGGCCCGGTCCATGGTCACAAGACCCTTGTTGTTCCGGCCTGCCACACCGCCCTCGTCACGGGCTGCGCAGCCGAAGTCGAACATATTCCAGACATGGCTGGACCAGATCCAGGGACGCTCGTCCAGGACCTTTGCCATATGCTCATGGTACAGAGCCTGGTAGTCCTCGGAGTAGTCCTTGCACTTGGGATTGGGACCGTGGTAGGTGATGATGCCTTCACAGCCGTACTCGGAAACGCCCAGAGGGATGGAAGGATGCATGGCGTGGAACTTATCCAGCCAGGGGCCGTTGTCTTCCATCTTGCCGCCGTACCAGCCGAAGTAGTGGTTGTAGCTTTCGGTGTCGGTGATGTAGTGCATGGGGCCGTCCATGGGGGTGAAGGAAACATGGGCGATGGTGGTCAGACGGGTGGGATCCATTTCCTTGCACAGAGCATTCAGTTCCTTATGGTTTTCCACCAGCTGCTCAGAGATGCCGCCGATGAGGATCTCGTTGGAAACGCCCCAGAACATGATGGAGGGGTGGTTGTAGTTCTGAACGATCAGTTCCTTCATCTGCTCGATGCAGTTCTGATGGGCGGCGGGATTCTTGCTCATGACGGAGATGAAGGGGATCTCAGCCCAGATGGCGAAGCCCAGCTCGTCACAGGCATCGTAGAAATACTGGGAATGCTGATAGTGGGCCAGGCGGATGGTGTTGGCACCCAGCTCCTTGATGATGTAAGCATCCTCATAGTGCTCGTCAGCGGTCAGAGCATTGCCCTTGTAGACCATATCCTGATGGCGGGAAACACCGCGCAGGGGGGTCAGAACGCCGTTGAGATGGAAGCCCTTCTGAGGATCACAGAAGAAGGAGCGGACACCGACTCTGGTTTCGATCTCATCGTAGGTCTCATTTCTGCGCTGCAGCTGGGCAACCACAGTGTACAGATAGGGATTCTCAAAGTCCCACAGCTGGACATCGGGGACGCAGATGACGGTCTTGGTGCTGTCGGCAGGACGGACGGCATAGCCAACCTCGTTGCCCTCTTCGTCGTAGATGGCATACTGAACGGTGAAGTTCTCGTCCACGTTCTTGGTAAAGGCCTCAACCTCGAACTTTGCGCCGCCGCAGTCGCAGGGCTTGGGGGTGACCATGATGCCGGGGCCGCCGTAGTACTCCAGGTCAAAATGGGCGTTGGGCACGCTGATCAGATTCACATCCCGGTACAGGCCGCCGTAGAAGGTGAAGTCAGCATTCTGGGGATATACATAGTCATTGGCTGCGTTGGCAACGGAAACTGCCAGCAGGTTCTCGCCCTCGACACACAGGTCCGTAATATCTGCGCGGAAGGTGGAGTAGCCGCCCTCATGGTAGCAAACCTTCTGACCGTTGACATAAACGGTAGCTTCGGAGTTGGCGCCCTCAAATTCCACGAACAGCCGGCCGCCACTAAGCGGCTGCTTGGGTGCCTCGAAGGTCTTGGCATACCAGCAGGTGCCGCGGTAGTAGCTACCGTTGCCGTCATTGCCGTCCACTGCATTCCAGGTATGGGGCAGGTCCACATCGATCCAGTCGGCGGGATAAGCCGCAGGCAGACCGGCATCGGAGCGAATGAACTTCCAGTTTTCGTTGATGTTGATAATATTTCTCATGGTCATCACCTTTCAGGTTTTTTGAACGTTTATAGTGTATCATATTTTTCTTTGGATAAAAATGCACAAAATCTACAAGATTGCCCCCTGTCAACCCGAATCCGGGCTCCTTTTTTTGGTATTTCTGCAGAAAAATTATTCGCCGGTTTGAAGCAGACCGGGACCGCAGAAGCTCCATCCGGAGGCTCGGTAACCGGGTGGCTGATTTCGGTATCGGGTACCCTGACCCAATAAAAGCTCCGCTCTGCAAAATGCAGAGCGGAGCATCGTTTTGAGGCATTATCCCTTGACAGAACCGGCGGTGACACCCTTGATGATGTACTTGCTCAGGAACATATAAACGACCACCACGGGCAGAATGGCAAGGAGAATGAACATATAGACCTTACCCATGTCAAACTTGGAATAGTCGGCGCTGCGCAGCTGGGCAATCATCAGCGGGACAGTCTTCATTTCTGCCTTGTCCAGAATCAGGGCGGGCATGAAGTAGTTATTCCAGGAGGTGACAAAGGAGAAAATCATCTGCACAGCCAGGGCAGGCTTCATCATGGGCAGGATGATCCGGTTGAAGGTATAGAACTCACCGGAACCGTCCACCCGGGCAGCATCCACGATTTCCATGGGCAGCACACTTTCCATGTACTGCTTCATATAGAAGAATACCACGGGCGCTGCGATGCTGGGAAGCACCAGGGGGAGGTAGCTGTTGGTCCAGCCCAGCTTGACGCACATCTGATAGAAACCGACGGCAGAAACCTGGGAGGGAATGACCATGACCGCCATGATAAAGGTAAAGGCCAGATTCTTCAGCTTGAAGTTATAGGCGTGGATGCCATAAGCAGTCAGCGTGGAGAAGTAGGTAGTCAGCAGGGCCGTGCTGCCAGCCACGACGAAGCTGTTGAGCATGCCCCGGGGGATGTTGATGGAAGCATCATTCCAGGCGTTGACCAGATTCTTCAGCAAATAGGTATCCGGCAGCAGCTGGAAGCCGCCCTGCAGATCCGAGTGGGAGCGGGATGCATTGACAAACAGCATCCAGAAGGCGAACAGGCACAGGATGGACAGGAAAATCAGAATGGTATATACAACGATTCGGGATACGGTCAGCATGACCTTGGCCTTGCGGCTGTCGTAGGTATTTCGGACATCCATATGCGCACCTCCTTAGTTGTCTTTCTTGGTCAGACTGCGGTAGACAAACAGGCTCAGAATACCGGTGATGATGAAAATGATCACAGAGATGGCACCGGCCATGCCGTAATTCTTGCTGGTCTTCAGATAATTGTTCAGATACATGATCAGCGTCATGGAGGTCCGGTTGGGGGTACCGCCGCCGTTGGTCAGGATCTGGGGAACATCAAACATCTGAAGGCCGCCGATCATGGCCGTGATGATGGTGTAGATCAGAATGGGCATCAGCAGCGGCAAAGTGACCCGGAAGAAAACCTGCACGGAGCTGGCACCGTCGATCTGGGCTGCGTCAAAGAGTGTCTGATCGATGCCCATGATACCGGCCATCAGCAAAATGGTGGTATTGCCGAACCACAGCAGGAAATTCATCAGCATGATCAGGCCCCGGACAGAGATCTTCTCGGCGAAGAAATCATAGGGCTCCGGTATGAGACTTGCATTCAGCAGCAGATCGTTGATGGGGCCCACCGTGGAAAACAGGGTAAAAAACAGCATGGAGAAAGCGGAGGCCATGATCAGATTGGGCATGTAAATGACCGTCTTGAAAAACTGCTGGCCCCGGATGTTCAGCCGGTAGCTGGTGAAGAAAATCGCCAGCAGCAGCGCAATGGTGATCTGGGGGATGGCGCCGCCCACCCAGAGAACGATGGTATTCCAGGCGTACTTGAGAATGTCGATGGAGCCGGTCTTATCGGGGGTAAAGAGCTTGACATAGTTCTCGAAGCCCACAAAGGTGGGGCCCACCTGCCGCAGACCGGAACGGTAGTTTTCAAAGAAGCTGTTGTAGATGGTCAGAAGCTGGGGGTACAGGGTAAAGATCGCATAGATGATGAAAAAAGGTGCGATGAACAGATATCCCCATTTTGCATAGCTGATACTTTTCCGTCTGGAAAGTCTGGAATTTTGCTTGCTCAAAAGACATTCCTCCTCACATATTTTGTTTTCGCTTCAAAATACGAAGCCTTCATATTCTGAAGCGGAGGCAAAATAAGACAATTTGCAAGATGGGGCAAGGCTTGCGCCTTGCCCCACGGACTTATGTGATTCGACAAACTATTTCAGAGGGAATCAGGGAGTGACGACCTCGGGATAGTTCTCGTTGATAGCCTTGTAGAAGTTAGCCATAGCCTCGTCCTTGGTGACGTTGCCCTGGCAGTACTCTCTCCAGTTGGACTGCAGCTGCTCGTTGATGATCTGGTCGTAGATGGTCTTGTTCTCGAACTTGATGTTCTTAGCCAGCTCCACGAAGACAGCGACGTCGTTCTGGCCGCCCAGGAAGTCGTTGCCGTACTCGGGGTCAGCAGCGAACTTGGCGTTGACGGACTGGTTGTTGGAGAACTGAGCCTCGTTGGCAACCAGGTTGGTGCAGACTTCCTCATCGTTGATGAAGGTGTCCATCACGTCAGCCAGCATGGTGGGGTTATCGGAAGAAGCGGAAGCCATCAGCCAGGTGCCGCCCCAGAAGTGAGCCTGGGGACCCATGGTGATTGCCCAGTCGCCGTAGCAGCCCTTTTCGGGATCCTGTGCGTTGCCCATGGAGAAGTTGAAGTACCATGCAGGTCCGAAGTAGCACATGGTCTTGCCGTCGCCGAACATCTGAGCGGTGCAGGGCTCATCCCAGATACCG
Organism: Oscillospiraceae bacterium; assembly: GCA_015068305.1. Classification (GTDB taxonomy): domain Bacteria; phylum Bacillota; class Clostridia; order Oscillospirales; family Oscillospiraceae; genus Faecousia. The sequence goes on along the minus strand of SVKV01000022.1, from coordinate 24,835 downwards.
GTGTTGATGGTGTAGCCGTTGTCGGAGAAGTTCTTGGCCTGATCCATCCAGGCTTCGACCTGTGCGTCGAACTGCAGGTTGCCGGCCTCGTCAACCCAGGGAGCGGTGACGTTGTCGGAGAAGACGCGGTAGGTAGCTGCGTCGGAAGCGGTCATGTAGTAGCCCTTTGCCTTGGCATCAGCAGCCACAGCATTGAACTTTTCCCAGCTGTCCAGCTTAGCCTGGACTTCAGCGGGATCCTCGGTGCCCAGAACGTCCTTGGCGATGGAGCGGCGGTAGATCAGAGCAGCGGGGCAGCACTGGAAGGAAACACCCTTGACAACGCCGGAAGCGTCGGATGCAGCCTGAACAGTGTAGGGATAGGTGTTGGAGAAATCAGTCACGCCCAGAGCCTGAATGTCCTGGGTGAATTCGGAGTTGGCGTACTGCACGATGTTGTGGTCGACTTCCAGCAGGAACATGTCGATCTTCTCATCGGCGGGGACGTTAGCCTGGTTCAGCAGAGCCTCGTCCAGCTTGTTTCTGTATGCGCCGCCGTCATTGGGGGTGATGATCCAGTTGACGGTGATGCCTTCGGGAACTTCGTAGTACTTCTCGAAGAAGCCCTTGAACTCTTCGTTCCATGCGTAGATGTTGAAGACCTTGCCCTCTTCGGCAGCGGGTGCCTCGGGAGCGGCGGGTTCTTCAGCCTTGGGAGCCTCGGCAGCGGGTGCGTCGGCCTTGGGAGCTTCGGGAGCGGGTTCGCTGGCGCCACAGGCAGCCAGGGACAGAACCATGATCAGAGCCAGCAGCAGAGCTAATGCTTTTTTCATTTTAGTTTCCTCCTTTATATTTGTTACGGGGTATCCCCGATAACATACACAGTTGATTTTACCGGATGTCCTTGACGGAAGCGCCCTCCAGCAGTTCGCCGGGAACCATAATCCGGTCCGTTGGGGTGGTTTTGGGGTGTTCGATCAGGCTGATCAGCCGCTCGGCCGCGATGGCACCGAGCTTCACGGCATTCTGACTGTAGGTGGTCAGCCGGAGCACCTTTGCCAGATGGATGCCGTCGTAGCCCACGACGGAAATATCCTCCGGAACCCGAAGTCCCCGGTCATTGAGGACGTTCATGCCGCCGATATAGGAAAAGTCGTCCGGAAAGATGATGCAGGTGGGACGTTCCGGCAGATCCAGAATCTCGCCGGTTGCTTTGGCACAGCGCTCCGGATCGTGGTAGACGCATTCCCGGATATATTCCTCCGGAATCTCCAGCCCCAGATCCTCGCAGGCCCGGTGGAAGCCGATGAGCCGGTTCTGGGTAACGGTGGTCCGTTCGCCGTGGAGAAAGGCGATCTTCCGGTGGCCCTTTGCGTACACATAGCGGACTAGCTCTTCCAGGCCGCTGACATTGTCGGAGACCACAGCCAGCCGGTTGTTGAAAACATGATCCACGGTCACCAGGGGCAGGCCGCTTTCCACAAGTTCCTGAACCTGAGGGTCCGAAAAGTCCACACAGGCAATGACCACACCGTCCACACCCCGGTAGAGGCAGTGCTGCAGATAACTGGTCCGCTTGCCCCCCACATTGTGATTGATGAAGGTGATATCGTAGCCGTGGGATTCCGCTTCCACCTTGAAGCTTTCCAGCATGGTGGAAAAATACTCATGGGCCAGGCCGCTGCGCCGCTCATCCACGAACAGCACGCCCAGATTATAGGTCCGGTTGGTTTTCAGTGCTCTGGCGGCGGCATTGGTCATGTAGCCCAGCTCCCGGGCCACCTGCTCCACACGGCTGCGGGTCTCCTCGCCGATATCGGGCTGGCCGTTCAGAGCCTTGCTCACAGTTGCGACGGATACGCCGCAGCGCTGGGCAATATCTTTCATGGATACCATAGGCAATTCCTCGCGGATTCTGATATCTTAAACGTTTACGCACTTTCAATATAGCGCAACTTGCATGAAATATCAAGATGGTTTTTGCGGATTGCGGGCGAAATCGACAAATTTTGGCGAACCTGTACACCCCGGGGACGAAAAATTGTATAATCTGCTTACGAAAAAGAGCGAAAATACAGTGAGCCCCATCCAGCGGATAGCGGAAACTGTAAAAAGTTCCAAAGAAGTCAAAAAAGTTCTTGCAATTCTTGTGGATATCCGCTATGCTAAAGGTGTAATTTTCTATACTTAATCGATATAGTATCGTGATATTGGAACAGACAGTGAAAAGGAGTGCAGGTCATGAAATTTGGATATTTTGATGATGCCCGGCGGGAATATGTCATTACCACCCCGGCCACCCCCCTGCCCTGGATCAATTACCTGGGCAGCGAAGATTTCCTTGGCATGATTTCCAACACGGCCGGCGGCTACTGCTTCTATCGGGATGCCAAGCTGCAGCGCATTCTTCGCTACCGGTATAATGCAGTGCCCGGCGACCAGGGCGGCCGCTTCTATTATATTAAGGAGGCGGGCAAAAAAGCATGGAATCCCGGGTTCCTCCCCACGAAAACGGAGCTGGACCGGTATGAATGCCGCCACGGCATGGGTTACACCACCTTCGACAGCGCCAAGGACGGTCTGAAGGCAAAAATGACCTTCTTTGTTCCCGTGGGAGAAAACTGCGAGATCCACGACCTGGTGCTGACCAACGAAACCGGGGAAGTCAAGACCGTTCATGTCTACGGCGTGATGGAATGGTGCCTGTGGAACGCAGTGGACGACTCCACCAACTATCAGAGAAACTTAAACATCGCCGAATCCGAGGTGGAGGACGGCATCATCTATCACAAGACCGAATACCGGGAGCGCCGGGATCACTATGCCTTCTACGGCGTCAATGTGCCCGAAGCTGGCTGGGACACGGACCGGAATACCTTCCTGGGCCATATGGGCGACTGGAGCGATCCTCAGCTTGTCCGGGAGGAGCGGAGTGCATCCTCCAAAATCGTAGGCTGGTATCCCATCGGCTGCCACCATCTGGAGATCACCCTGGCCCCCGGCGAAAGCTACCGGGCAATCTTTACCCTGGGCTACGGCAAAAACCCCAGAGATCAGAAATTCATCGCTCCCGGCGTTATCCGCAAGACGGATGCCAAGCGGGTCTGGGGGAAATTTGCCGATCCCGCTGCTGTAGATGCCGCCCTGGCTGAACTCTCCGTCTACTGGGACAAGCTTCTGGGCAACTACCAGCTGCGCTCCGACAATGAGAAGCTCAACCGGATGGTCAACATCTGGCATCAGTATCAGTGCATGGTCACCTTCAATATGAGCCGCTCCGCCTCCTACTACGAAACCGGCACCGGCCGGGGCATGGGCTTCCGGGATTCCTGCCAGGACCTCTACGGCTTCATGCACATCGTGCCGGACCGGGCCCGGGAGCGGATCATCGATATCGCTTCCATCCAGTTTGCCGACGGCTCCACCTATCACCAGTATCAGCCCCTGACCAAGCGGGGCAACAACGACATCGGCGGTGGCTTCAATGACGATCCCCTGTGGCTGGTGGGCGCCGTCTGTGCCTACATCAAGGAGACCGGCGATTTCACGATTCTCGATCATCCCACCCCCTTCGACAATGTTCCCGGCTCTGAGGTGCCCCTGCTGGAGCATGTCCGCCGGAGCGTCAATTTCACCGTCAACAATCGGGGTCCCCACGGCCTGCCGCTGATTGGCCGGGCCGACTGGAACGACTGTCTGAACTTAAACTGCTTCTCCGAGGAGCCCGGCGAATCCTTCCAGACCTTCGGTCCCTCCGAAGGCCCCGTGGCAGAGTCCGTATTTATCGGTGGTATGTTCGTCAAGTACGGCAGTGAATATGCGGCCCTGTGCCAGCGGATCGGTCTGGAAGAAGAAGCAAAATCCATCCGTGAGGCAGTTGCGGACATGGAAAAAGCCATCCTCCGGGATGGCTGGGACGGCGCATGGTTCCTCCGGGCCTACGATGCCTACGGCAACAAGGTAGGCTCTTCCGAATGCAGAGAAGGACAGATCTTTATCGAGCCCCAGGGTTTCTGCACCCTGGCCGGTGTGGGTGGAAAAGAATACGGCATCCAGGCCATGGAATCCACCAGAAAGCACCTGCTGGGCGAATACGGCGTGGAACTGCTGGCCCCCTGCTATACGGAATACCACCTGGAGCTGGGCGAAATTTCCTCCTATCCTCCCGGATTCAAGGAGAATGGCTCCGTATTCTGCCACAACAATCCCTGGATCGTCTGCGCCGAGGCCGCTCTGGGCCGGGGCAACGAGGCATTTGATATTTACCGCCGGATCTGCCCTGCCTATCTGGAGGAAAAATCCGAGATTCACGAAACCGAGCCCTACTGCTACGCCCAGATGGTCACAGGCCGGGCCTCCGGCAATCCGGGCCACGCCAAGAATTCCTGGCTCACCGGTACTGCCAGCTGGACCTTCCTCTCCATTTCCCAGGCGATCCTGGGCATCTATCCCGAATACGACGGTCTGCGCATCGCCCCCTGTGTTCCCGATGACTGGAACGAGTTTACGGTCATCCGCCGGTTCCGGGGCACCGAATACAACATCCATATCCGCCGCACCGGTGAAACAAGCCTGTGCGTTGACGGAGTGCCCGTTTCCGGCAATCTGGTGCCGCTGACGGACAGGGATGCCGTGACCGTGGAGGTGACGCTGTGAGCACCTTCCCAAAGGATTTCCTCTGGGGCGCAGCATCCGCTGCCTATCAGATTGAAGGCTATGATCTGGAAGACGGAGGCGGTGCCAGCATCTGGCGCACCTTCACCCATACCCCCGGAAAGATTGCCTACGGGGATACCGGCGACATCGCCTGCGACTCCTATCACCGTTACAAAGAAGATATCGCCCTTCTGAAAGAGCTGGGTGTCAAAGCCTATCGGTTTTCAACCTCCTGGGCCAGAATCGATCCCAATGCCGACGGAAGCTGGAACCGGGCCGGTCTTGCCTATTACGACAAAATCGTGGACGGCTGTCTGGATGCCGGCATCGAACCCTATATGACCCTGTACCACTGGGAACTGCCTCAGGCAGCTCAGGACCGGGGCGGCTGGCAGGCAGAGGAAACTACCCATGCCTTTGGCCGGTTTGCCGGTATGATGGCAGATCATTTCAAAGGCAGAGTCCGGCACTATTTTACACTGAACGAGCCCCAGTGCACCACCTCCCTCGGCTATGCCCAGGGCATCCATGCGCCGGGACTGCGGCTGGAACTTCCGGAGCAATTCCGGGTCCATGTCCATCAGATGATGGCCCACGGCCTTGCCCAGCGGGCAATCAAAGCCGCAGACCCCGATGCCGTCGTCGGCATCGCATCCACCGGAAATCTTTGCTATCCGGAAACAGAAACCCCGGAAAACATCGATGCTGCCCGTCAGGCAACCTTCGCTACGGATGCCGCCAACTGGATTTTCACCCACCAATGGCTGCTGGATCCCATCTGTCTGGGTAAGTTCCCCCACTGTGCCGGGACGGTTCTGGAACCTCTGGTACAATCGGTGACACCGGAGCAGCTGGAGATCATTCATACGGTGCCGGATATGCTGGGCTATAACATTTACAACGGCCACGCTGTTCTCGCCGGAGAAAAGAGCCCCATCTATGTTCCCAAGTATCCCGGCTATCCCCGGACTGCTCTGAAATGGCCTGTAACGCCGGAGGTGCTGAACTGGGGTGTCCGGTTCCTGCAGGAGCGCTACAAACTTCCCGGCTACATCACGGAAAACGGCCTCAGCTGCAATGACCGGATCTATCTGGACGGCAAGGTTCACGACCCGGACCGGATCGATTTTCTGGCCCGTTATCTGGATGCTCTGAGCCGGGCTGTGGAAAGCGGCGCCGACATCCGGGGCTATTTCCACTGGGCACTGACCGACAATCTGGAATGGCACAGCGGCTACGGCGACCGTTTCGGCCTGGTTTATGTGGATTTTCCCACCGGTCAGCGGCTCCCGAAGGATTCCTTCCGCTGGTACCGCAATGTCGTCCAGTCGGGAAATGTCAGTTTCTGACCGCGCCAATTCACGCTACATATTCCGGCTCATTACCGAAACCGCAGCAAAGCCCCGGTTCACCAGGAACCGGGGCTTTGTTTTTATTAAGTGCGGAGTGTTGCCCGGAGGCGGCCGGTCTTCAGCAGCAGATCCAATGCATCCTCAATGGATGTCACCACAACATCCGTGTGGGCCAGCAATGCGCCGCAGCAGCCTTCCCTGCCGATGACGCAGATGGACAGATCCGCAGCATCGGACATCTGGATGTCATTAAAACCGTTGCCGATGGTGACAACGCCCCCTTCCATCCTGCAGACCTCTGCAGCCTTAATTTTGCCCACTTCCGTGGTGGGGAAGGTCAGCACCTGCAGGGGCAGGCCTTCGCACTTCCTGGCCGCAGTGCCGTGGGTATCTGCCGTAATGACGTAGATGGACAGGTCCTTGGAAAGCTCTGCCAGCCGGGGGCGGATGCCCTCAATGATATTGCCATCCTCTGCAATGGTTCCATTGTAGTCCAGCACCAGATGGCTCAGACTCAGCAATTCCCGTCCGGGAATCTGAATATTCATCATATTGTATATCTCCTTAGGCGTATGCGCCCTGCAAATAGTCTTTTGTTTCCTGCCGCTGGGGGTTATTGAACAGCTCCTCCGTGGTATTCTGCTCCCAGAGCCGGCCGTTCAGATGAATGCTGCCCCGGATCTTCGCATCACCCTGGAGCTCCAGCATCCGGTTCATGGCCTTCAGCCTGGTGGACTTGCCGCAGCCGGAGGGTCCGATGATGGCAGTAATCCGGCCCCGGCGGATGGTCGTGTTGACACCTTCCAGGAGGGTTTTCTTTTCGTAAGCCACGCCAAAATCGTGGAGCGTGATTATGGAATCCTTCATTTTCTATTCCTCCGTGTAAACCAGATTGCCAGAGAATTGGTAACCAGAACCACCATCATCACAAATGCCGTGCCATAGGCATTCTCAGAAGAGGTGCCCTGGGTCAGCAGCATATACAGATGGTACGGCAGCGCCATGGCGGGTTTCATCACCAGCGCAAAGAGCACTGCCAGCACCGACACATACACTGCGGAACGAATCATATTCCGCATGCCGAAGCCGGGCTCACCGCTGTAAATCAGCGGACGCCACCGGCTGCCTGTCAGCAGGGTGAACAAACCCATGATAATTTGAAAAAGTCTGTCTTCGATTCTTCTTAATGGAATCCCTTCTTTGCTTTTCTGTAATCATAACAAAGGAACTGCCATTACGCAAGGTAGTGACAGCCAGAATTTCAGAAGAACTTAATATGCGGGAATATGGCCGTTCTTATTGACGGAAGCGGCCGGGGCATCGGAAGCCACCATGTACTCGATATAGCCGGTCCCTTCTCGCTGTCCTTGACAGCGCGGGCCAGCATGCCGAAGTCAGCGGTGCCGTCCAGAACGCTCTTGGGGCCGTCGCCGGAACCGCCGGATGCAACGGTAGTTTCGATTGCCTCAGCGGTGAACCCGGCATTGACCATGTTCCAGGTAGCATACTCCGTAATGAAGGACTCGCCAATGGCCGCAATCACCGGAGCCGGCGTGAAGCAACCTGCGACGACGGGCAGAATCATCAGGACGCAAAGCAGCAAAGCAATGATTCGCTTCATAATTTCCTCCAAAAATGTTATTTGTGGGTTCAAGCCCCACAATCGTCAAAGTTCTGCCACCCTTTCGACGCAATTTCAACGATTGTCAACTATTTACAGAAAATCCATTTAAACATTTATCCATTTATACCTTTTATCTATTTGACTTTCCGGATATCAAATAAGACAATAGTATCACTATTATGGGAAAGTGGGGTCTGTATGAAGATCCGGAAAAATCTGGTGCTGATCCTGCTTTTTGCGGGATTGGGGCTTTTTTGCCTCTGGCTGGGGTCTTTGGTGACGCCTCAGCAGATCCAGGACGCGGTGAGCCAATGCGGCAGCTGGGCAGCCGCAGCCTATATCGGACTGTTTACCCTGCTGCCGGCCTTTTTCTTCCCGGTGGCAGTGCTGGCCCTGGCCGGCGGATTGCTCTTCGGTCTGGTTTGGGGCAGCATCTATACCTTCCTGGGCGCAATTCTGAATTGTTCGGTCATGTTCCTCCTGGCCCGGTATGTGGGCCGCGAAAAAGTTGAGCGGCTGATTCAAAGCAAACTGAGTCCCCTCTGGCAAAGCCGGCTTCAGTCTCTGAACAGCAGCGGCGGATTTATTCTGCTGATCGTTCTGCGGCTGATTCCGGCGATTCCCTACAATTTGATCAACTATGCCTTCGGCCTGACCTCCATGTCCTACAGAACCTACATCATCGGTTCCGCCCTGGGCATCATCCCCGGCACATTGGCCTTCATCAACATCGGCGACAAGGCCCTGGATGTGACGTCCCCGGATTTCTGGATCGCCATAGGACTGCTGGGCGGTCTGCTTCTGATTACATCAATACTGGGAAAATTTGCATTCCCCGAAGATAAGAAGAATGGAGAAAAATCATGAACGAAACCAAAAAGATGTTTAACTGGACCCGGGCAGGCCTGCTGCTGGCACTTTGCGTTGCCGGTATCGTGTATCTGGCTGTGCCTTCCGTCAACGACTGGATCAACCATGCTGCCTCCGTTCTGGGCAGCGCCAATGTGGATGCGGTCATCGAGTACATCCGCTCCTTCGGTTCCTACGCGATGGCATTTTCTTTCTTCCTGATGGTGTTCTCTTCCCTGATCGCTCCCCTGCCCGCTTTTATGATCACCCTGAGCAACGCCGCCATTTTCGGCTGGTGGCAGGGCGCCCTCCTGTCCTGGTCTTCCGCCATGGTGGGATCTGCCCTTTGCTTCCTGCTGGCCCGGGGTCTGGGCCGTGATGTGGTGGAGAAGTTTGCCGGAAAAGGGGCTCTTGCCAGCGTGGAGGGCTATTTTGAAAAGTACGGCACCAAGACCATTCTGGTCTGCCGTTTGCTGCCCTTCGTTTCCTTTGATGCGGTCAGCTATTTTGCCGGTCTGACCCCCATAAAATTTTTGCCCTTCTTCATCGCCACCGGCTTGGGTCAGACCCCTGCCACCATCGTCTATTCCTATGTGGGCGGTATGCTCACCGGCGGTGCCCGGATTATGATGACAGGTCTGCTGTGCCTGTTTGCACTGTCCATCCTGGTGACCATTGTCAAGCAGATCTACACCGACCGCCAGTCCAAGAAAGCGGAGAAAGTCCATGAGTAAGGGTTCCCGTTTCGGCATGGCCTTCCATCAGGGACTGGGTTTCAGCAGCCCCCTGATGAAGATTCCCCAGACCGAAGCTGTTTTCTGGCCCGGCTGTGCATTACTGAACCTGGACGGCTGTGTTCTGAAGAAGACCCTGGCGGTGCTGCGCCGGGCAGAGCCGGATATTCAGCTGGCCTGCGGCTGCTGCGGTCAGCCCACGGTATACCTGTTCCCGGAAAAGGCGGAGAAGCGGAGAGTGAAGCTGGTACGGCTGCTGAAAAAGCAGGGCATCAAGCGAATCTACACCGCCTGCCCCAACTGCACCCTGCAGCTGCGGGAACTGGAGGGCTTTGAAATCATCCCGGTGTGGCCCACTTTAGCGGCCCACATCCGACCGGAGGATATCACGGCGGCTGACGGCAGCTTCATCTGGCACGACCCCTGTCCCACCCGAAAAGAGCCGGAACAGCAGAAGGCGGCCCGGGATTTGCTGGATAGCTGCGGCTGTGACTGCACGGAACCGGAGCATACCGGCTGCAAGACCAACTGCTGCGGCAATTTCCACATGATGGCAGCCACAGACCCGGAAAAAAGCAGAAAAATGCGATTGAACCGCCTGAAGGAATTCCCGGAAGACCGAATCATTGTCAGCAGTTGTGAGGGCTGTTTGGGTGCCTTCCGCGGTGAGAACCGGAAGACCGTCCATCTGCTGGAGCTGCTCTTCGGCATTTCCGAATCCCGTGGCTGGGGCAACCGGATCAAAACCACATTGAAATAAGTAAAAGCGACACCAAAAGGTGTCGCTTTTGTCATCTGATGTCTTTGTATCTGCGGGCAATCTCCTGAATGTCCACACCGGAGCGGTAGAGGCATCGGAGATAAAACATCTGCCACATAGTCAGCAGGGGAAATTTCTTCTCATACCGGCGGCCGGAGGTGATGATGCGGCCCGGCAGCTGGCAGATGGGAATTCCCGCGGCTTTCAGCTTCCGGGAAAACTCATAGTCCTCCATGATGGGCAGGTCCGGGAAGCCCCCCAGGGATTCAAAGACTTCTCTTCTTGCCCAGATGCCCTGGTCGCCGAAGGCGATGCCCCGCCTTGCCCGGCGGTTGGATAGATAGGTGTTGCAGCCCATGAAGGGACCGTCGTAGTCGAAGCCGATGTGAAAGCAGCCCCATTGGGCCCCCTTTTCCACGGCTTCGGTGATCTGGGCATGGGCATCCCTGGGCAGCCGGCTGTCGCAATGGACAAACCAGACCACATCGGAAGCAGCCTGCCCCGCTGCATAGTTCATCTGATTGGCCCGGCCCTTGGGGGCCTTCAGCACCCGGAACCGGTCACCGATTTGCGCCAACGTATCGTCACAGCTGCCGCCGTCGGCAAAGAGGATCTCCCAGTCCCCGGGCAGATCTTCCAGCTGATCCAGCATGGCGGAAACGGTCTTACTTTCGTTGTAAATGGGGACGATCAGGGAGATCTTCATGCCAGAAAGTCCTTTCTCACATAGTTGTCCAGCAGGTTTTGCAGGAATGCAGGCTCTAAGTAGGCCTGCAGCTTTCTGAAGGTATCCTCATTCCGCAGTTCCCGGCCCGGCTGGCAGTACTCCCGGTAGGCCATGGCACACCAGGTAACACCCCGCAGGCAGGTGACGGTGAAATAAAGGGGCAGCCGGGTGGCCAGGGATGAGCAGTCCATGCGGCCGTCCACCGCAGCGATATATTTTTGGGTAAAATTCTTCACTTCCGCCGGTGTCAGAATCACGTCTGTTTTCCAGAAGGTAGTGGTGGGCACCAGAAAATGGCCCAGATCCTGGGCAGGCTCGGAAAGCAGGGGCTTTTCCCAGTCCACCAGGTGGCTGTTTTCTCCGTCAATGAGGAAATTGCCGGAATTCAGTTCCGTGTTCACCATACACAGCGGTGCATCGGAATCCGCCGTCAGAGGCAGCTTGCCGATCTCATCGATCAGCTGCCGCAGCAAACCGCAGACCTCCGGGTCCGCGTTTTCCCAGTCAAAATAATGCTGCACCATTTCCAGGCACTCGTCGTAAATAGCCTTAGCCGGGTGGCCGGGCCGCAGCAGGCGGCAGTTTTCCGGCACCGGCGTGCAATGGATATCTGCCAGGATCCGGGCGGCGATATCCAGATCGGTCCGGTAGTCCAGCGCCCGGCCCGGCAGCCACTCCATCACCAGCATTCCCCGGTCCGGGTAGCAGCAGATGGGTTTGGGTGTCCGGCCGCTGGGTTCCAGGGCTTCCAGGGCGGCATATTCGTAGCCGATCTGATCGGATAAGTGCATCTGGCTGCCGGTGTTAATCCGCAGCACGCATCTTTGCCCGGTCACCGGATGGGTGAACACATAATTCAGGTTGTATTCCCCCTGACCCAGAACCTGAAAATCCAGGGATGATCCGGAAGGAATTCCCAGGGGAAGCAAAAAGGCATCACTTTTTAAAAAGTCCATATACTTTTGAATCAAAGGGAAACACCCTCCTTTCTCAGCCGCATCAAATATCGGTAGGTGGCAGAATCCGGCGTAAGCAGGCCGATCAGACTCCGCAGATCCTCCGGAGTGTCCACATCGTCGCATTTTTTTGCCAGAGCAACGGCCAAACCGGCAGCTTCTGCTGATGCGACGGTATTTTCCAGCACCGTTGCACCGCCGTAGCGCTGATTTTCAAAGACCGCCTTACAGGGCCGTTTCATGCCCACCAGATAGTACCCGCCGTCTGAGGTAGGGCCGAAGGTCACATCGGCATTCTCCAGCGCGGCAAAGCCCCTTTCCAGGTGGGCAGAAGTCATCAGCGGCAAATCCGCACCGGTGAGGATGACGCGGTCATAGCCCTTTTCCAGCACAAAGGCAATGGCATGGTGCATTTTTTCGCCCAAATCTGCCCCCTTCTGGGGAAAGAAAGCCTTCGCAGCGGGAAAAATCTGCTTCAGCACCGGCCAGTCCGGATCATCGGTATAGGCCACAAACAAATCCGCATCCAGCTTTCCATAGACAACCGACAGATCCCGCAAAAAGGCAGTGTGCAGTTCGGCGCACTGCTGTCCCGTCAGAATCGGCAGCAGCCGGGTCTTGGTAACACCGGGTTTGGGAATTCGGGTAAAGCAAATAACAGCTCGTTTCATCGCGGGTCCTCCCCGAAGGTAAAATCCAGCCAGCCGCCGTACATTTCCTCCCGGTAAGCAGAAAGGTCTTTGACCCTGGGCAGGTTCAGCACCACCGTATCCCGGGCTGCGTCCGTAGGCCCAAGCCAGCCGGCATGCATGCCCCGCTCTGTCACAAAGCAATGGGTCGGTGCATCCTCGAAAAGCTCCGGATGAAGCAGGTACACCGTAGCCACCACATCCCAGCAGTAGGAAATGGGATTGCCGTAGCGGTTGCCCTGATCGTCAAAGCGATAGCCGCACTTCTCAGCAATATACCTTGCTCCATCCCTTCCGCCGCTCATTTTTGCAATAAATTCTGCCTTCGGCAGATAGGAAGGCTCCAGGGTATTGTTGCCGGTGAGGATGGTGATGTTGCGGCCATGATTCAGCACGCAGGCCGCTGCCACCGGGTTGACGGAGAAATTCAGCTCCTCCAGATGGAAGTCGTGATATCGCACCGGAGCGGTGTAGCCGCCCATGAGAACGATCTCCCTAACCTTGTCAAACAGGGCGTTGTCCAGCAGATACGCGCCGTACAGATTGGTCAGAGAACCGATGGCCACCAGGGAAATCTCCCCGGGATGGGCATTGACTGCATCGGCAAGGAACCGGGCAGCCTCTGTCCTGGGGTCTTCACCCGCTTCCGCCCCCTGCAGCAGAGGAATATGGGTTCTGCCGATTTCCTGCAGCAGCGCAGAGGTAGAGCGGTAAACTTCATCGGCAGTTCCGTTGGCGAAGGTACAGGTGATGCCCAGAATCTCCGCTTCCCGGGGTCTGCCCAGCAGATACAGCAGCGCCAGGGCATCATCCATGGGTTTTCCCGGCAGGCCCACGGTGCTGTCGCAGTCAAAAATGATCTTTTTCATGGAAATACTCCTTTGTTTATCTTCTACCATCATACCTTAGGCAGCCAGGGATGTCTACCGGAGAATTATCGAAATAAAAAATAGCTATGAAGGCGTTCATATCGTTTTGGGATAACCGATTCCCATCCCGTTGACGAAAAATCAATGTTGGGGTAGAATTAGCAACGGATAACCCGAAAGAAAGGAAAGAACTGAAATGAAAAGAATCGTTGCACTGCTTCTTGTTATTGTGATGGTGCTGGGCCTTTTCGGCTGCGGTGCCAAGGAAAAAGAAATCGACCCGGCCAGTGCCTCCTGGGATGAAATCCTGGCCGCTGCCAAGGGTACCACCGTCACCTTCTACGGCTGGGGCGGTGACGAAAACCGCAACAACTGGCTCAACACCACCGTTGCCCAGCATGTGAAGGAAAACTATGACATCACCCTGGAAGTGGTGGGCATGAACATCGATGACATTCTGGCAAAGCTCTCCGGTGAAAAGCAGGCCGGCTCCAATAAGGGCAGCATCGATATGATCTGGATCAACGGTGAAAATTTCTACTCCGCCAAGGATAATGGCCTGCTGTGGGGTCCCTTCACCGATAAGCTGCCCAATATGGTAACCTATATCGACCTGACCGATCCCGAAACCCTGAACGATTTCTGCATGCCCATTGACGGCTACGAAGCCCCCTATGCCAAGGCCCAGATGGTCATGTATGCCGATACCGCCGTAACGCCCGACCTGCCTGCCTCTGCCGCCCAGCTGCTGGAATTTGCCAAGGCAAACCCCGGCAAGGTCACCTACCCCGCCCTGCCCGACTTCACCGGCAGCGCTTTCGTCCGGAACATCATCTATGAGCTCTGCGGCTGGGAGCAGTTCCAGACCATGGAGGCGGACTACGATACCGTCAAGGCTGCCATCGAGCCTGCCCTGGAGTATCTGCGGCAGCTGAATCCCTACCTGTGGAACGAAGGCAAGACCTTCCCCGAGTCCTCCACCACCGTCGATTCCATGTTTGCTGATGGCGAGCTGGTGATGGCCATGAGCTATGGTCCCTTCTCCGTTGCCACCGGCATTGACCAGGGTCTGTACACCGAGACCACCCAGACCTTTGTTTTCGATAACGGCACCATCGGCAACACCAACTATATGGCCATCGGTTTCAATTCTCCCAACAAGGCCGGTGCTATGGTGGTCATCAATGCCATCATCAGCGGAGAAATCCAGCTGACCCAGTATGCCGAGCTGCGGGAGCTGCCCGTTGTGGCCACCGAGAAGCTGAGCGCTGAGGAACTGGCTGCCTTTGATGCGGTGGATCTGGGCAAGGGCGTTCTGTCCCAGGCGCAGCTGCTGAGCCACCGTCTGCCCGAGATGCCCGCAAGTCTGGTTCCCATCATCGAACAGATCTGGCTGGCCGAGGTTGTCGGAAAATAAGACTTGACAAACGGTACGGCTATGCCGTACCGTTTAATTAATCTTGAAAGGAGAGGGTAGCTATGAAGAATAAGACCCATATTTTCCTGCTTCTGCTGCCCTTTTTGGGCATCTCGGCAATGATGTGCGTTTCTGTCTGGAACGTTGCCGTGCAAAGTCTGGGCTACATCCCCGCTTTCGGGCTGACAAATCTGACCCTGGAATACTATAAAGAAGTTTTCCGGAATCCGGATTTTCTCAGTTCCGTTCTGGTGAGTCTGCGGATTGCTCTGTGGTCTGCTGTATTTGCCTGCATTCTTGGAGTCGCCCTCAGCATGGCCCTGATCAAGACGCAGAAGGCAAGGGGCGCCACCCTCTATGCCATCCGGCTGCCGATTCTGGTGCCCCACGCAGTGGTGGCCGTATTTGTGGTGCAGATTCTGGGCCAGACCGGCCTCATCGCCCGGTTGGGTTATGCATTGGGTCTGCTGGAAGATTACACCGAATTTCCTCAGCTGCTCTATACCCCCAGCTACTTCGGCACGGTTCTTGCCTACCTCTGGAAGGAAATTCCCTTTGTTGCCTATTTCGTGCTGGCGTTCATGAGCGGCATCAGTGATACCCTGGGCGAAGCGGCGGAAAATCTGGGTGCATCCCCCATCCGGGGATTCTTCGAGGTGACGCTGCCTTTGAGTCTGAATGTGATTGCGAAAGCCTTTTTGATCATCTTCATTTTCGCCTTCGGCGGTTATGAGCTGCCCCTGCTGCTGGGTTCCACGCTGCCGAAAGCCCTGTCCGTCCAGACGTACCTTTCCTATATGAATCCCGACCTGCTGCAGCGGCCTCTGGCCATGGCCATGAACGGCACCATGCTGCTGCTTTCCGCAGCCATTTCCTTTGCTTATGCGCTGGCGATCATTGGCCTGAACCGGAAGATCGGAGGTGCAAAATGAGAAAGCATCCTCTGCTGAACATCCTGCTGGTCACCGCTCTGTGCTGTATCTTTCTGCCCCTGGCGGTGGTGCTGCTCTGGAGTGTCACAGGCCGTTGGCCCTGGCCCGGGCTTTTACCGGAAAGCTACACCCTTCGTACCGTCAAGGAGCTGTTTTTCGGCTCTGCCAGCCTGCCAAAGCTGCTGCTAAGCAGCATTTCCCTGGCTCTGACTGTCGGCATTTTGGGAACAGTCATCGGTGTTCTCACTGCCCGGGCCACTGAACTTTACCGATTCCGGGGCAAATCCCTGGTCTATATGGGATCTTTCTTCCCGCTATTGGTGCCCGGCACAGTCTTCGCCATGGGCATCCAGATCACCCTCATCCGGCTGGGACTTTCCGACACGGTAACCGGTGTGATTTTGGTGCATTTGATCGCAGCTGTTCCCTACTGCATCACCATCATGACCGACGTGACCCGTTCCGTTGGCAGCAAACTGGAGCAGCAGGCCCAGGTTCTGGGTGCAACACCCCTGCGAAGCTTCTTTGAGGTGACGCTGCCCAGCCTGCTGCCGGGAATTCTCTCCTCCGTGAGCATGGGCTTCATTTTGTCATACAGTCAGTATTTTACCACCCTGATGGTGGGCGGCGGCCGGGTAAAGACCATCGCCCTGGTGCTGGTTCCTTATATTCAGAGCGGCGACCGGGCATTGTCCTCCGTGTACTCCGTGGCATTCGTAGGCAGCGCGCTGCTGGTATTCTTCCTCTTTGAGGGCACCATTCACAGCATACAGAAAGGAGAGGATTCCCTGTGAAACTGAAAATTGAGCATCTGTTTTCCGGTTATGATTCTGATGTGGTTTTGAAAGATCTGTCATTGGAAGCAGCAGAGGGTGAATTTCTTTCTCTCCTTGGACCCTCCGGCTGCGGCAAGTCCACTCTGATGAAGACCATTGCGGGCATTGTGCCTGCAAGCAGCGGCCGGATCCTGCTGGACGGTCAGGATATTACAAATTTACCCATCCACAAGCGGGGCACCGTGGTGGTGTTCCAGGATATGCGTCTGTTTCCCCACAAGAGCGTGGCAGAGAATGTGGCGTTCCCTCTGAAAATGCAGGGCGTTCCCAAACAGGAACGGCTGAAAACGGCGGAAACGCTTCTGGAAAAGGTCCGGATGGCAGGTTTTGGAAGCCGCAAGCCGGGAGAACTTTCCGGTGGCCAGCAGCAGCGCATCGCCCTGGCCCGGGCATTGGCTGCCCAGCCGAAGCTGCTTCTGCTGGATGAGCCCTTCTCTGCGCTGGACGAAAACTTAAGGGAGGATATGCGCCATCTGGTGCTGCAGCTGCAGAAAGAATTCTCCATGACCGTCATCCTGGTAACCCATGACCGGGAGGAAGCGTTGAGCATGTCCGACCGGGTGGCGCTGCTTTTCGACGGCAAGCTCAGCCAGATCGGCACTCCCCGGGAAGTTTACGAACAGCCCGAAACCAAACAGGTTGCAGACTACTTCGGCAACTGTGTGTACATTCCCGGTCATGTGGAAAACGGCGTTTTTACAGCCACCGGCATTCGCTGCTGCGCATCTGTTCCCGACGGTGCTTACCGGATCATGCTCCGCCCCGACTGTCTGGATCTGAATCAAACCGGAACCTATGTTTTGCAGGTGGAGGAAATTTCCTTCCGGGGCACAGATTCTTTGATTTGCCTGCGTTCTCAAGACGGTACGCTGTGGAAAAAATCCTGCGCCGGCCCGGTAGCCCTGCAGATTGGCGACATTGTGAATGCCCGGCTGACCGTAACAAATCCTGTACTTTTCCCCTAAATCACACAATCCCCGGCAGCACCGCATTGGTGCCGCCGGGGATTGTTGCTTTTATTGCAGATGCTCTTTCAGAAATGCCGCCACCTGGGGATAGCAGTCCAGCTTATTGGCCATCTTCATGATGCCGTGACCTTCGTCGCCGTAACACAGGTACTTGACGGAAACACCCCGGCTGCGGAGATTCTCAACGATCTGCACCGCTTCGCTTACCGGCACTCTGGGGTCGTTGGCTCCGTGAATGACCATCAGCGGTGCGGTGATCTGATGGGCCACATGGATGGGAGAAACCTTTCTCAGCACATCCCGGTGGTGTTCCAGCGAACCGTACTCACCCTCCCGGTGGGACCGGCGGTAGGGGGCTGTATTTTCCAGGAAGGTCTCCAGATTGGACATGCCCACAATATCCACAGCCGCGGACCAAAGCTCCGGGAAGTTCGCAATGGCGCAGAGGGTCGCAAAGCCGCCGTAGCTGCCGCCCATGATACCCAGCTTTCCGGGGTGGACTTTTCCCGTATCCAGCAGATGCCGGGCAAGGCACTCGATATCCCGGATGCTGTCCATGCGTTTTTCCACATCATCCAAATGGTGGAAGGTCTTTCCGTAGCCGATGCTGCCCCGGATATTAGGGGCAACAATGTTGAAGCCCTGCCCCACCAGATACTGCACCAGCGGGTCGTACATGGGGAACTCCTGGCTCTCCGGACCGCCGTGAATCTGAATCATGGTGGGGTTATCCGGATTGTCATTGGACTTATAAAAAAGATAGGAAATCCGCAATCCGTCAAAGGATTCATAGGAATGGGCCTCGGGCTCTGCCAGTTTATCCCGGATATCCCGGGACAGTTCTGCATCCGTCAGGGCGTATACCGCATCCGCGTCCAGATCCAGCACCCACAGTCCCGAGGGGCGGCTGCCGCTGGAGAAGGTAAAGAGCAGCTTGTGGCCCACGGGAGACCACTGCATCCCTGCATAGGTGTAGATGAAGCCTCTGGGGGGCATGGGTGCAGCTACAAACCGGCCGGTGGCCGTATCCAGAATCCGGAACTCACCGAAGCCGTCCACGCTGACCACCATGGCAAGATACTTTCCATCGCTGCTCAGCGCCACCTTGGTCACATCGTGGTCGGTATGATACACATGGCTGACAGTCCCGGTTGCCACATCATAGTAGCCCACATACAGGAATTCATCATTCTCGTCGGTGGTAAAGTAAAAGCCGCTGGAATCCCCTTTCCAGGCAGGGCTGCCGTACTGGGCAAAGCCGCCTTCCGGATAGATGTCCCGGCTTTCACCGGTTTCCATGTTCACAATGTGCATCCGGTTGTCGGACATGCCCTTGAGCTTGTTGATCAGCATGAACCTACCGTCCGGAGATACGGAGGCGGGCATGTTCATGTTGTCCCCGCTCTCCAGCACCGTGACAATTTCCCGGGTTTCCAGATCCATCCTGCAAATGTCGAAATTAGGTTTGCTTCTGCGGTTGCAGGTGAAGTAGACGGTCTTGCTTTCGGCATCGGTGCCGCCCAGATTGAACCGGGTGGTGCCGTCCTGACACAGGTCAACTGTCTCCCGCTCTCCTGCCTTCAGCAGGAACAGCTGTTCCTGCTCATTGCCGCCCAGATCGGTGGAGAACAGAATGTCCCGGCGGTTGGCGGCAGCTTCCAGCCGCCAGATCCGCTCCTTGTAGTGGGTCAGCTGGATGGGCTTTTTGTCATGGATGGACATTTTCCAGACCTGGATCACACCGCTTTTGTCGCTGAGGTATGCGATCTCATCGTTTTCCAGCCAGACGCCGGTGCGGTTTTCCACGGTCATATAGTATTTTTTCAAGGTTTCCATAGGCCGCTCCTTACTCTGCCAGCTCTTCTGCCCGGTAGCACATGACGAAATGACCCTCCCGGATCTCCCGTTCCTGCTGAGGTTCCCGGCAGCAGTCCGTGGCATAGGGGCAGCGGGCCGCAAAACGGCAGCCGGGAGCCGGATTGATGGGACTGACCACCTCGCCCCGGATGATCTGGGGTTCTTTGTCCCGGGTGGACAGGCTGGGGGTGGGAATGGACGCCAGCAATGCTTTGGTGTAGGGATGGGCCGGATGCCTGAAGATTTCTTCGGTGGAACCGCTTTCCACGCACTGGCCCAGATACATCACCGCGATGTCATGGGAAATATGCTTGACCACGCTGAGGTCATGGGTAATGAACAGGTAGGACATTCCCATCTGATCCTGCAGGTCCATCAGAAGATTCAGAATCTGGGCCTGGATGGAAACATCCAGCGCCGAAACCGGCTCATCGCAGACGATGAATTCCGGGTTCGTAGCCAGGGCCCGGGCGATGCCCACCCGCTGGCGCAGACCGCCGGAGATTTCATGAGGGAACAGGGATGCATTCCGGGGAGCCAATCCGACAATTTCCATCAGCTCATCCACCCGGCCGTAGGCCTCCGCCTTGGTCCGGAACAGGCCGTTGACCAGCATGGGCTCGGCGATGGAATCCTCGATGGTCATCCGGGGATTGAGGGAAGCGTAAGGGTCCTGGAAAATGATCTGCATTTTGGTGCGCAATTTACGCAGTTCTCTCTTGCCCATTCCGGTGATTTCCCGGCCATTCAGAAAGATCTGGCCCTCGGTGGGCTCCGTCAGCCGCAGAATGGTGCGGCCCAGGGTACTTTTGCCGCAGCCGGATTCACCTACCACACCCAGGGTGCGGCCGGGGCGGATCCGCAGATTGATGCCGTCCAGAGCATGGAGGGTCATGCCGGGACCGGCGGGGAAATATTTCTTTAAATTTCTGGTTTCCAGAAGCCAGGGACTATTCATCGCGCTGTCCCTCCTTTGCAAACAGATGGCAGGCCACATAGTGTCCGTCATGTTCATAATGCTGTTCCGGTGCCTTATGTTTACAAATCTCCATGCAATGCGCGCACCGGGGATGGAACCGGCAGCCCTCGGGCAGCGCATTGGGCGGGGGCATCAGGCCGGGGATGGGCTTTAAGCGGTCGGTGTCCTCTTCCAGGTTGGGAATGGAACCCAGCAGACCCAGGGTATAGGGATGGTGGAAATCGCCGGTGAGGATATCCTCGATGGTTCCCTGCTCCACCATTTCTCCTGCGTACATAATCGCAACCCGGTCGCACATCTTGGCAACGATGCCCAGGTCGTGGGTGATCAGCACCATGGAGGTGCCCAGCTGCTTCTGCAGCTGCCGGATGATGGCCAGCACCTGGGCCTGGATGGTCACATCCAGCGCGGTGGTAGGCTCGTCGGCAATCAGCAGTTCCGGGTTGCAGACCAGGGCAATGGCGATGACCACCCGCTGGCGCATACCGCCGGAAAACTGGTGGGGGTATTCCTTCTTCCGGTGGGCAGGGATACCCACCAGCTCCATCACTTCATCCACCCGCTGCTCCATTTCCCGCTTGCTTAAGTGCTCCTTATTGTGGTAGCGAAGGGCTTCGATGATCTGGTCCCCCACGGTCATCACCGGGTTCAGACTGGTCATGGGATCCTGGAAGATCATGGAGATCCGGTCGCCCCGGAAGGCACGGATCTGCTTTTTGTTCAGCTTCAGCAAGTCTGTTCCGTCAAATTCGATGGAACCGCCGGGGATGTAGGCGGTATTCTCCGGCAGCAGGCCCATCAGGGAAAGACCCAGCACAGATTTTCCCGCGCCGGACTCACCGACAATGCCCAGGGTTTCACCCTTGCTGACAGAAAACGTCACGCCGGTAACCGCCCGGACAGGCTCGCCCTTAGCTTTGAAGGAGATATGCAGATCGGTGACTTTCAAAAGTTCCTGTTTCATGTTTCTCCTCCTTATTCACCCTTCAGCCGGGGATCCAGCGCATCCCGCAGGGCATCGCCCAGCAGATTGAAGGCCAGAGAAACCAGCAGAATCGTCACAGCCGGAATGATCATCAGATGGGGACCGTCCGCCATGAAGGTACGGGCATCGCTGAGCATGGCGCCCCACTCCGGTTCCGGATGCTGGATGCCCATGCCAATGTAGCTAAGGCCCGAAATCTGCATGATCATACCGGAAATGGAACTGGTGGCTGTCAGTACGATATAAGCCATCACATTGGGCAGCACATGCCTGATGATGATATAGCCGTCCCGGGCACCGGCAGCCCGGGCAGCAGTAATGTAGTCATTGGAAATTACGTTCAGCATCAGTGCCCGGAACTGCCGGGTGACACCGGGAATGCTGGAAATACCGATGGCGATCAGCAGATTCTTCCGTCCGGGGCCCAGTGCGGCCACCAGAGCCAGAGCCATCAGAATGCCGGGGATGCACAGAAACAGGTCGCAGATACGCATGATGACCATATCCAGCACACCGCCGTAATAGGCGCAGATGGCGCCCAAAACGGTACCGGCCACCATCACAACAGCCGTGACACCAATGCCCATGGACAGGGAATTACGGGTGCCATGGACCATCCGGGAGAACATATCCCGGCCCAGATTGTCGCAGCCGAAGATATGCTCGGCGCAGGGCTCCAGCAGCCGGGCGGAGCCGTTCATTTTGATGCCCAGCTCATAGGGAACAATTTTATCAGCGAAAATAATCACCAGAACAAGAAATACCACAAAGAGCAAGCATACGGCAGACAGGGGATTTTTCATCAATTCCTTCAGAACACGCAGGGCCGTGCTTCTCCTCCTGCGTTTTACGGGAGGACGGGATTTCAGTCTTTCATTCATCTGGAGTCCTCCTTACTTTCCAACCGTCTTGTAGCGCTCCCGCACCCGGGGATCCACCAGCGCATAGATAATATCCAGCACCAGGGAAGTCAGGCAGAAGACCGCAGCCAAAAATGTGGTGGAAGCCAGCACCGTTGGGGCATCCTTGGTGTTGATGCCGTTGATGATGTAGGCACCCAGACCCGGAAATCCGAAGATATTCTCCAGAATGATGGTGCCGCCCAGCATACCGGAAAAGCTGGTTAAGATCGAGGTGATCAGCGGGATCAGAGAATTCTTCAGCGCATGGACAAAGATCACCCGGTTTTCCGGGATGCCTTTACTCCGGGCCATGGTGATGTACTCCTGCCGGATGGCTTCCAGCATGGTGGTCCGGGCCAGCCGCATCCGACCCACGGAGGCAGGCAGGATCAGCGTCGCCATGGGCAGGATATAGTGTTTCCAGGTTTTGGCACCGTAGGGCGGAAACCATTCCAGCTTCACCGCAAAGATATAGATCATGCCCAGGGCCATCGCAAAACTGGGAATGGCGGCAAAGACCATCGCCAGAATGTTGACACTGCGGTCAATGAGCATATTCCGCTTGGCAGCCATCAGCACACCGATGGGGATACCCAGCAGGGACGATCCCAAAACCGCCGCAAAGGCCAGTTTCAGTGTATAGGGGAACCGGACAAGCAGCTCTTTTACAACCGGCTTGTTTGTCCGGTAGGAATTTCCAAAATCAAAGTGCAGCAGGATATTCTTGATATAGTCAAAATACCGCTCCAGGAACGGACGGTCTGTACCCAGTTTTTGGTCCAGCAGATCCACCTGTTCCTGGGTTGCCACAGGACCCAGCAGAACTCTGCCCGGTGTGCCGGGAGTCAGTTCCATGATAAAAGATACAATAAAGATCACAGCCAGCAGGATGGGAATGATCAGCAGGGTTCGGCGGATGATATATTTGAGCATCCGAGGACCTCCCTCCAAAAGAATAAAAGAATAGGCGGAAGCGGCGGGACTGAAAACAGCCCCGCCGCGGATGATTATGGGATTACTTGGTCCAGCGGACGTAGTAGGGAGTCACGGACATGGGATGCACGGTAACTTCCAGATCGGGGTTGTAAGCCACGAAGTTTGCGCTGTAGGTCAGAGGCAGATAGATCACGTTCTCGGTGATGTAGTTGATCAGCTCGTGGATCAGTTCCTTCTGGGTCTCGTCGTCCAGAGTCACGTTGATCTCGGCGAACAGTCTGTCGATCTCTGCGTCGTTGATCAGACCGAAGTTGGTCTGGCCCAGATACTGGCTCTCGAAGATACGGCCCCAGGGATAAACCATGTTGCCCAGGTTGCAGATGTTGACAGCGATGTCATAGTTGCCGGCAACCATATCAGCCATGAAGGTGTTGGCATCCAGGAAGAGGATCTCCACGTTGATGCCCAGCTCTGCGTAGTCCTGCTGAACAGCCAGGGCGTAGTCCTTGTGGGTCTCCATGGTGACCAGCTTCAGGGTGGGGATGCCTTCGCCGTTGGGGTAGCCGGCCTCAGCCAGCAGAGTCTTGGCCTTCTCCAGGTCGTAGCCCAGGATGGTGTCGGGTGCGCTGGTGTTGACCATCATTTCGGGATGGAAGAAGGAATCAGCAACGTTGCCCTTGCCGTTCTGAATCAGAGCAACCATGTTCTCCTTGTTGGTGGCATAAGCCAGAGCCTGACGGACCTTGACATTGTCGAAGATGCCGTTGGTCAGGTTCATGTAAACAGAGCGGGCGAAGGATGCTTCGTATTCCACAACGTTCCACTCGCCGGAAGCGATGATGCGGTCAACGTCAACTTCAGCCAGGGTGGTGAAGTAGTCGAAGCTGCCGGCCTCGAAAGCCATCATAGCAGCAGCGGGATCGCCCAGGATGTCATAGCGGACAGTCTTGATCTCAGCAGCGCCGCCGTGGTAATCCTCGAAAGCAGAAACAGTGAAGCTCTGAGCTTCCAGATGCTCGGACAGGTAGTAGGGGCCGGTGCCGCAGACAGTCTCCAGAGTGAACTCCTCACCCTTTTCTTCCATGAAGGATTTGTTCATCATGGGGATCTGGGAGATGTTGTACTGGAATGCGGAGGACAGGGTGTTCAGCTTCATGACGACAGTGTAGTCGTCGGTAGCTTCAGCGGACTCATAGCCTGCCATCAGAGCAGCCTTGGTGGAGCTGTTCAGAGCGCGCTCGAAGGAGTACAGAACGTCCTCAGCGGTGAACTCGTCGCCATTGTGGAACTTGACACCCTTCTTCAGGTTGAAGGTAACGGTCATGTTCTCGGTGTCGAAGTTCCAGCTTTCAGCCAGGTTGGGCTTGGCAGTGTTGACAGTGCTGCCGTCAGCAGCATACTCATACATGTACTTGATCAGGCCTTCGTACTGCAGGCCTGCCAGCTTGGTGCCGGCACCGGTCTTGGTTTCCATGGGATCCAGGGTGTCGATGTCAGCGGATTCGTACAGAACCAGGTCGTTGCGGACAGCAGCCTCGGGAGCCTCAACAGCACCGCCAGCGGTGGTCAGCTCGGGCAGAGTCTCGGACCAGTTGGTGAAGCCGCCTTCCAGGGTGTAAACCTTGCTCATATCGTAGCCGATGGCGGACAGAGCATTGGTTGCAGCCTGTGCGTAGCGCTTGCCGGAGTAGCAGACCAGAATAGTACAGGCCCAATGCTGTGACCGCCTGGTCACAGAAACCCGCCAGAATCAAATTTAGGCCAAAGATATAAAAGGTATATGCCGACTGCATCAGAATATTGGGCAATCCCAGGCGAAAAATTGTTG
>SVKV01000021.1 GCA_015068305.1 Oscillospiraceae bacterium | reverse complement strand
ATTAAACCGAATATCCATCCGGCCACTTTCTGTACGGAGAACAAGCGTTCCTCGTCGCATGGAAGCTTCTTTTCCACCAGCCTTGCGGACTTCCATTTCTTGCTCCACACGATAGAGTTTGCGCAGGTATTCATCGAAGATTGTTCGTCTGATTAGCACCTTCTTACCAATCTTATATACTGCACCAGCTTCATGCGCCAATCTGGTAAACATCTTCAACCCAAGACCATAGTAGTCAGCTCCTTGATAGTAGGTAATGAATTCATGCTTGAGGATTTCAATATCCTCATCGTCCAGTTTGTCTGAAAACATCCAGAGATTGCCGCTCATTGAGGACCCTCCTCAGGAGAAAGGGTGCTTGGTTCATGAAATTGCTCCAAGTACTGATCAAACAGATCACGGTTGATCAACACCGTTCCATCAATCCGGTAGATGGCACCTGCCTTACCTGCCATCTCCAACAGCTTCTTATGCTGAATACTGTATACGATCTCTGCATCCTTGTACCGTAGGAATTGCCGCCGCAGCCTTTTGGCGCTTTCACGTACATCGTTTTTCTTTCCAAGCTGATAGTATTCCTTTGTCTGTTCACTAATCATTTGGGTAAATCCTTTCCTATAAGAATTTGTCAAGGCAGAGGCTGCAACCTGCAAAAAAGGAAAGGACACTTTCTGAAAATCGTCCAGAAAGTGTCCTCAATAGCTCGTGCTATACCGTATTTAGATCTGACAGTTTGTCATCCTGCATCATATCGCGTTATTTAAAACATGCGAAATTGTTGTCAAATTGTTGTCAACCAAAGCGGAAAAGCCGAAAAAGCGTTGCGGCACAACGACTTTTTAATCCAGAGGCTTCATCGTGGGGAACAGGATCACCTCGCGGATGGTGTCGGAGCCGGTCAGCAGCATGACGCAGCGGTCAATGCCGATGCCCATGCCGCCCGTGGGGGGCATGCCGTATTCCATGGCGTTCAGGAAGTCCTCATCCAGCATCTCGGTCTCATCGTCGCCCCGCTCCCGCTGCTCCACCTGCTTCATAAAGCGGGCTCTCTGGTCAATGGGATCGTTCAGCTCGGAGTAGGCATTGCCCATCTCACTGTGGCAGATGAAGGCCTCGAAGCGCTCGGTCAGACGGGGATCTTCAGGAGAGCGCTTGGTCAGAGGAGAAACCTCAACAGGATACATGGTGATGAAGGTAGGCTGGATCAGATGCTCTTCCACCTTCTGGTCGAAGCAGGCATAGAGCGCATTGCCCCAGGTCTTCTCTGCGGCATCGGCCAGCTCCACGCCCTTTTCCTTGGCGGCGGCAACAGCCTCTGCATCGTCAGAAATGGCACCAAAGTCAATGCCCACATATTCCTTGACCGCATCGATCATGGTCAGACGGCGCCAGCCGGGAGCCAGATTGATCTTTTCGCCCATCCATTCCACCTCGTAGGTGCCCAGGATTTCCTTGGCGGCACCGGAGATGATGCCTTCGCAGATATCCATCATATCATGGAAGTCTGCATAGGCCTGGTAAAGCTCAATGGAGGTAAACTCGGGGTTGTGCTTGGGGTCCATGCCCTCGTTGCGGAAGATACGGCCGATTTCATACACCCGGTCCATGCCGCCGATGATCAGCCGCTTCAGGGGCAGCTCGGTGGCAATACGCATGTACATATCAATGTCCAGAGTATTGTGGTGGGTGATGAAGGGCCGGGCAGAAGCACCGCCGGCGATGGTATTGAGCACAGGGGTTTCCACTTCAATATAGCCCATGTTGTCCAGGTACTGGCGCATGAACTTGATGAAGCGGGAACGGATGACAAAGTTGCGCTTGACCTCGGGATTGACCATCAGGTCCACATAGCGCTGGCGGAAACGCATTTCCTTGTCGGTCAGACCGTGGAACTTCTCGGGCAGGGGCAGCAGGGACTTGCTCAGCAAAACAATGGACTTGGTGCGAACGGAAATCTCACCGGTCTTGGTCTTGAAAACCTCGCCCTCGCAGCCCAGGATATCGCCGATGTCGGTCTTCTTGAAGCGGTTGAATTCCTCTTCGCCCATCTCGTCGATCTTGACAAAGAGCTGGATGCGGCCGGTGGAGTCCTGCAGGTCGCAGAACATGACCTTGCCCTGGCCGCGCTTGCTCATCATGCGGCCGGCAACCTTCACGATCTTGCCCTCGAAGGCTTCGTAGTCAGCCTTGATGGCAGCGGAATCGGCATTGAAATCAAACTTGGTGATCACAAAGGGATCACGGCCTTCGGCCTGGAGCGCCGCTAATTTTTCGCGGCGGATCTGGGCCTGCTCGGATACAGGCAGTTCAGCCTGGGGTACAAACTTTGCCATGCTTAGCCCTCGCGAGAAACGCTGACCACCTTCATGGAGAAGGAACCGGCAGGAGCGTTGACCATGAAGCTTTCACCGGCTGCCTTGCCCACGATGGCGCGGCCGAAGGGAGAGTCATCAGAGATCTTGAACTGCATGGGGTTTGCTTCCTGGGAGCCGGTGATCCGGTAGGTAGTCTGCTTGCCGTTGGCGTCCTCCACCACGACGGTGCAGCCCAGGCCCACGCGGCCGGTGGCTTCGTTCTCATCCTCGATGATCACAGCATGGGACAGGATGTCCTCGATCTCAGCAATGCGGCCGTAGAGCTTTGCCTGCTCATTCTTGGCAGCATCGTACTCGGAGTTTTCGGACAAGTCGCCGTAGGAACGGGCTTCTGCGATCATGGCAGCAATTTCGCGCTCCCGGGTGGTCTTCAGATAGTTCAGTTCCTTTTCCAGTTCAGCCAGTCTCAGGCTTGTAATCTTAAATTCTTTTGCCATATTCAAAAATCCTTTCTCAGATAAAAGTTTCCATAGCTCCCTACATTATAGTTGATAATTCTGTCACAGTCAAGGCAATTTTAGACGATTTATACATGAAAAGACCTCCCTTTTTCCAAGGGAGGTCTTTGATTTTTGGTCAATTTGCTTTCAGCGCATCCACGGCAGCCTGGATCTGGGGATCATCCCGGGGCTCCAGGGTTCCGGCATAAATGGCGAAGTCCGTTTCTTCATCCACTTCCACCACAACGTCCGGCGTAATACCCACGCCGGCAAGACTCACGCCGTTGGGCGTGGTGTACCGGCCCACGGAAAGGCCCACCGCAGAGCCGTCGCCCAGCTGGATGGTGGTCTGGAAATAACCCTTGCCGTAGGTCTGCTGGCCCACAACGATTGCTGCATCATATTCAGACAGCGCCGCAGCGAAAAACTCCGCCGCAGAGAAAGAACTCTCGTTGACCAGCACCGCCATGGGAATATCCAGGCAGGACGCATCGGATTTGTCCACCGTCACCTCACCGGTATAGAACTCGCTGCGGAACAGCGGTCCTGCAGGCAGCAGGTAGTCCAGCACATTCACCAGTTCGTGCTTGTATCCACCGGGATTATTGCGTACGTCAAAGATCAGTGCCGTTGCGCCCTGATCCAGCAGGCTGTCGATGGCCGCTTTGGTTTCATCGTAGCACCGGTCATCAAAATTGACAATGGTAATCAGACCGATTTTGTCCGGCAGCATCTGTCCCAGAGCCACCGGAGACAGGACCTCCATCCGGGTCACATCCATCTCCAGCTCCCGGTTCTCTCTGCGGACCGTCAACCGGACCTGGGTGTTGACCTCGCCCCGGACCAGATCCCGGGCCTGGGCAGCATCCATGCCGGAGGCAGACTGCCCTTCAATGCCGATGATCACATCCCCGGGCTCCATACCCGCTTCGTCCGCCGGTCCGCCGGGATTGACCTTGGTAATCAGAAATCCGGTGCCGTCCTCGCTGACTGTAATGGTGATGCCGATGCCCACATAAGCATTGCTCACAGACTCCACATGGGCCTGGTACTGGCTTGCGGGAATATAATAGCTCCACTCGTCCCCCAGGGCTGCCACCATGGCGGCAGCCGCCGCATCCTCATAGGCGGTCCGGTCTGCTTCGCCGATGAACCGCTCCTCGATCAGCCCCGAGAGGGTATCCAGTTTGGAGGCTTTGCCATCCTCCGGGGATGCACCGAAGAAATACAGCGTCACAAGGGCTGCCAGCGCCGCTACCAGAATATAGGAAAGAATCTGCCATACCTTTTTCATTCTTTACACCTCAATGGAAATGTCCCACAGCCCGTGCGGCTGTGGGACACATGGACCGTATTTACGGATGGAAATACATATAGTTTGCCGGATTCACATAGGAACCGTTCTTGATGATACCAAAGTGCAGATGGACACCGGTAGCAATACCGGAATCACCCATGTAGCCAATGACCTGACCCTGGGAAACCACCTGTCCTTTCGATACAATCGAATTTTCCAAGTGCATATAGATGGAAGAATAAGTATTGTCATGCCTGATGGTTACATAGTTACCAGCAGATCTGCTGGAGGATCTCACCGTAACCACGCCGGACTTTGTGGCCTTGATAGGTGTACCTCTGGAGCCAGCCAGGTCGATGCCCTTGTGGTTGCTGGATGCACCTGCCGTGGGGCTTTCACGCTCGCCGAAGGGGCTGGTAAGCTGCCGGTAGGAACAGGGCACCATCCATTTTTCACCGGAAGCAGAGGGTGCTTCCGTGGGCTTGGTGGTTTCGGCCGGCGTATCCTCCTTGTCCGATTCCCCTTCCGTTTCCTTGCCCGAATCGTTGCTGTCGGAACCGGTGGTGGGCTTTGTGGTTGCGGGAGGCGCAGTTGTAGGCTCGGTGTATGTAGCCATATAGGCGATCCACTCCAGTTCCTTCTGGAGCTCATATTCCGCTTCCTTCATGGCGATCTCATTCTGAAGGTCCAGCTTCTCCTGCTCATACTGGGCAAAGAGATCTTCCAGCTCGTAGCCCTTGGCAATCAGATCGTTCAGCAGCTTCTGGGCCTCCGCCTGCTTCTGATTCAGCTGCTCATAGGTGGCATCCAGCGCGTCCTTGGTCTGCTGCAGTTCGTCCTTTTCGGAGACCAGCAGGGCCTGGGCTTCGGCCACAAGCTCTGCAGCCTCGCTCATTTCCTTCAGACGGCGCTGATCCGCTGCCGCGATCTCATCGATCATATTCAGCCGGTCCAGCAGATCGGAAAAGCTGTTTGCCTTAAACAGCACAGACCAATAGGAAACATTTCCGTCCTCTTCCATGGCCCGGATCCGTTCCTTGTTCTTTTCGCTCAGATCCTCCAGCCGGGCAACCGCTGCATCCAGCTCATCCTGCTGGTCTGCAATCAGCAGTCCGTAGGCGGAAATCTGCTGGCCGATGTTATCAATTTTATCATACAGCAGGACGATTTCCTGGTCAATGGCATACTTCTGGTTGACCATATTCAGGATTTCATCCTCATTTTCTTCGTACTGTGCCTGCACATCCTCGATCTGCTTTTCAAGCTCTTTGTCCTGCTCTTTCAAAGCATTGATCTGCTTTTTGATCTCTTTGGAGGAAAGTGCACTGGCTTTTGTGGGAATCAGACCGAGAATCAGCGTCAGCAGCATCACTGCCGCCATGATTCCGGCCAGAATCTGCACCAGTTTTTTGCGATTGTTCATAGTCGTCCTCCTTTGGACGCTCAGATGTACTTCATGGGGTTGACATACGTACCTTTGTAGGCAATACCGAAATGCAGGTGGTTGCCGGTGGAAATACCGGTGCTGCCCACATAGCCGATGACCTGTCCTGCATTGACATACTGACCCTTGGAGACGATATATCGGGTCATATGCATGTAGATGGAGGAGAAGCCGTCACCGTGGTTGATGGAAACATAGTTGCCTGCGCCGCCCTTCTGATAGGAGGCGGTGGTCACCTTGCCGCTCTTGGCCGCATAAATGGGAGTGCCTGCGGGAGCTGCCATATCCACGCCCTCGTGCATCCGCTCATAGCCCAGCACCGGGTGCTTGCGCATACCGAAAGCACTGGTAATGGTGTAGGATTTCAGCGGCTTGATCCATCCGGAGGAGGAAGGGGCCTGGGTGCTGGGGGTGGTATCGGTGCCGGAAGGCCGGGTGGTGGGAGGCACATAGGTTGCCAGCCATTCCTTGTATTCCTGAGCCTTCAGATCCTTTTCCTTCTGGGCAATTTCCTTCATAAGGTCTGCCTGGAGTGCTTCGGATTCATCCAGCATCGCCTGGTATTCATCGCCCTTGGCAATGAGCTCGGTCAGAATCTTGTCCGCCTCGGCGCGTTTTTCCTCCAGGATCACTTCTGCATCGTCCAGCTCTTCCCTGGCTGCTTCCAGCTCACCTTTTTCGCCAGCAAGCTCCATCTGGGCCGATTCCACATACTGCTTGGCCTCTGCGATTTCAGCCAGACGGCGCTGGTCCGCTGCATTGATCTCCTGGATCATATCCAGCCGGTCCAGAAGGTCCGAAAAGTCATTTGCCTTGAAGATGATGGACCAGTAGGAGAGCTTTCCCTCTTCCTCCATGGCCCGGATCCGTTCCTTGCTCTTTTCATTCAGGAAGTCCAGACGTTCCTGGGCATTGTCCAGTTCGTCCTGCCGGTCTGCAATCAGCAATGCATAAGCAGAAATCTGCTGGTTGATGTTATCCACCTGCTGATGCAGCAGGGTGATTTCCAGATCGATGTTGTCTTTCCGGTCCACCAGCGCATCGATTTCATCGGCATTGGCATCGTACTGGCCCCGAACTTCTTTGATCTGCGCCGCAATTTCCTTCTTCTCATCCTTCAGCGCATTGAGCTGCTTACGGATCTCGCTGGAGGAAAGGGCGCTGACCTTGGTGGGAATCAAGCTTAGAATCAGGCTCAGCAGCATCACTGCCGCCATAATTCCGGCCAGAATCTGCACCATTCTTTTGCGCTTGTCCATAGTGTTCTCCAAATAATGATACAATAGTCTTTGCTAAAAATGTGTCGCAATTACACATTCATGAACTTCCGGATGGAAGTCCAGCTGCCCACGATGCCGACAAAGAGGCCGGCAAAGGCAAAAGTGCCGATCATGGGGATCAGAACATGCTCGAAGGGCACGAAGTTGAACAGCTTCAGAGAGTCAACCGTTGCGATTTCCTCAACCAGTGTGTCATACAGGCCCCACTCCATGGCAAATGCCAGAGCGGCACCCACCATGCCCAGGGTAAAGCCTTCCACCACGAAGGGCAGACGGATAAAGCCGTTGGTGGCACCCACCATCTTCATGATGGAAATCTCGTCCTTGCGGTCATACATGGCAAGCTTGACCGTGTTGGAGATGATCAGCAGAGAAACCACCAGCAGCACCGCGATGATGGCGGTGGACACCAGCTGCAGCACCTGCTGCAATGTAGAGAAGCCCTCGGCCAGTTCATACTCGGCACGGACCTTCACAACACCGGGCAGGTCTTCAATCTGGCCGGCGGTCTCTTCAATGTAGGCATTATCTTCCAGGATGACCCGGAAGCGGTGGCGCAGGTCCTCTGCCTCCACGCCGGAGAATGCCTCATCCTCCTGATGATCTGCAACAAACTTTTTCAGTGCTTCCTCCCGGGAGATAAAATCCGACTGGAGCACATTGTCGATCATGTTGATTTTGGTGCCGATGCTCTTGGCTTCGGCTTCCGTGAAGCTGCTGTCGACGTAGGCCAGAACCTCATTGGTCTGGTTCAGATCCTCCACCATGATGTTGACATTGTACATCAGAATGGAGAAGCTGCCCACGATCAGCAGACAGGCCACCGTGACACACACAGCGGCAAAGGACATAAAGCCATGCTTGAAAATACCCTTTACGCCCTCTTTGATCAGATAAAAGAAATTATTGATTCTCATAGCTCACATACCCATCCATTCCGTCGCTGACAATCAGACCATCGTTGATGACGATGGTGCGGTTGCTGAATCGCTCCACCAGATCCTTTGCATGGGTAACCACCAGCATGGTGGTGCCCAGATTATTGATCTCCTGCAGCAGGCTCATGATTTCGAAGGACATCACCGGGTCCAGGTTACCGGTGGGCTCGTCGGCGATGATCGTCGAAGGATTGTTCACCAGAGCGCGGGCAATGGCCAGTCTCTGCTGCTCACCGCCGGAAAGCTCACCGGGGTGACGGGACTGCTTGTCGGTCAGACCGACCAGCTCCAGCACATAGGGAACCCGCTCCTTGATCTCCTTCTCCCGGGCGCCGATGACGCGCATGGCGAAGGCCACATTCTCGTAAACCGTCATATTATCGATCAGACGGAAGTCCTGGAACACGACGCCGACGGTACGGCGCAGGAACGGAACTTCCCGCTTGCGGATCCGCTCCAGGGAATAGCCGTTGACATGAACGGTACCGGAAGTGGGCTTCAGCTCACCGGTGATCATTTTAATGATGGTGGACTTGCCGGAACCGGAAGGGCCCACCAGGAAACAAAATTCTCCATCCTCGATCTGCATACTCACGCCGTTGAGGGCGAAGTTGCCTTCAGAGTAGGATTTTACAACATCAGTAAATTCAATCATATGCACCTATCTCCAGTCATAGTGTAACCAGATTGTAACACATTGTAAGAAAAAAGTCAATTCAAAATGCGCTGCAATCGGCTGAAAGCCGTCGGTTTTTACATATTCTTCACAGTTTTTGTCGGTCTGTACACAAAGACAGAGCTGTACTTACTCAGTACAGCTCTGTAATCATCCGTTATCGGGTTTCCCGGGAGGAC
Organism: Oscillospiraceae bacterium; assembly: GCA_015068305.1. GTDB lineage: Bacteria > Bacillota > Clostridia > Oscillospirales > Oscillospiraceae > Faecousia. The sequence goes on along the minus strand of SVKV01000021.1, from coordinate 24,807 downwards.
AGGTACTTACGAACCATCAGCGCCACCTTGAAGATGATAGCGTGGTCGAATTCCCGCAGATCCAGACCGGTCAGCTTCTTGATCTTCTCCAGGCGGTAGACCAAGGTATTGCGGTGAACGAACAGCTTCCGGGAAGTTTCGGAAACGTTCAGATTGTTCTCAAAGAACTTGTTGATGGTGAACAGTGTCTCCTGGTCCAGAGAATCAATGGAGTTCTTCTTGAAGACTTCACCCAGGTAAATCTCGCACAGGGTGGTGGGCAGCTGGTAGATCAGACGGCCGATGCCCAGCTTCTCATAGTTGATGATGCTCTTTTCGGTATCAAAGACCTTGCCCACATCGATGGCGGTCTGTGCTTCCTTGTAGGAGTCGGCCAGTTCCCGCAGATGATCGGAAACGGTGCCGATGCCGATGACGCTCTTGATGCTCAGCTCGTTCTTCAGTGTTTCCTCAATGGAAGCTGCCATCTTTTCCAGATCTTCCTCCGTGGTGGAGCCGCTGATCTGCTTGACCACAGCAACGTCGGTCTCATTGATGCTCAGAACAAAATCCTGGAGCTTGTCGGGGAACATACCGGACAGCACATCCACGGTGGCCACATCACTGTGACCGATCTGGCGGATCAGGAAGACGGCACGGGGTGCATCGGTTGCAAAATGCAGTTCCTTTGCACGGATGTAAATATCGCCGGGGAGAATATTGTCCATGATGATGTTCTTGACAAAGGTGCCCCGGTCATGCTTTTCTTCATAGAAGGTCTTTGCGTCATTCAGCGCAACGTATGCCACCTGGCAGAAGCCCCGGGCCACTTCGTCATCGCCGGTGCAGAAAACCGCATACTCAAAATAATTGGAACTGCCGATGATGGCCTTAAAGGTCTTCTGGCCAAAAGAAACCAGATTCTCAGAGGAATTGCCTACCTTCAGAGCCGCATCATTCCAGCGCTCACCCAGCAGGGACATATCCGTGCAGGAAACCACACAACCTTCGGTATCGATCACGCCGAATACCCGGTCGCTCACATCTTTCAACTGAATGATCACACTCTGAAAAACACTGTTAGACATCTCAAATGCCTCCTTAGTAATATGCATAAATGCGCATTTCACAAAATAACACCATTATTATACACAGCTTTTGCGCACATTGCAAGTACCTTTTGACATTTTATTGCAAAAAGCATCTTGTTTTTTAGGTAATATCACAGCTGTTTTGTCGGAAGAGTTCCATTTTCGCTGATTAAGATACCAAAACAGCCGACGATTTGTACAAATCAGCTTTCCAGGGACCGGATTTCCGCTTCGGAAAGCTCCCGCAGCTGTCCCCGGGGCAGATCGCCCAGCGTCAGAGGACCTTCCTCCCGCCGTTCCAGATAGAGCACCGTCATATTCCGGGAGGCCATCATCCGGCGGACCTGGTGATATTTTCCCTCACAGACGGTGATCAGACTCTCCCCCGGGCCCAGGGGCTCCAGTTTTGCAGGAAGGCACCGGGTTCCGTCCCGGAGGGTGATCCCCTCTGCAAAGGCCGACACATCCGCTTCCTCTGCTGTTCCTTCGTGCTTTGCATAGTAAACCTTCGATACTTCCTTCCTGGGGCTGATAAGCCGGTGCAGAAGGTCCCCGTCATTGGTAAACAGCAGCAGTCCCTCGGTGGCCTTGTCCAGCCGGCCCACAGGCTTCAGATCCAGATGCCGCATTTCTTCCGGCAGCAGTTCCATGACGGTCCGCTCGGACTTATCCTCCGTTGCGGTAACAAAGCCGGCCGGCTTGTTCATCATCACCACGATCCGCCGGTAGCCCCCCAGCACCTCTCCATCCAGCGTCACCGCGTTAGTTTTGGGATCAATTTTTCTGGTACTGTCCTTTTCTGTTTTTCCGTCAACGGCAACCCGCCCGGATTTGAGGATTGCCTTCACCTGGGACCGGGTACCCACACCGCTGTCGCACAGGAATTTGTCAAGTCGTTCCATACTGCCTCCGTTCTATCCCCCTGTTTGTCCGCATAACCTGAAATACGAATCAAAATATGGAGGGATCATCTATGATGGTTATGACCGCAAAGGTCGATATGAAGAAAATCGCTTTGATTCTGGGTGCCATTGCGGCCGGAATCATCGGGATCATCCTGCTTTTCGGCGGCTCCGATGCCCAGACCACCTCTGCCCCGGCTGCCGCCAACAATGATGCCCGGGTCAAATTTCTGCAAAGCTTCGGCTGGGAGGTGGCAACCTCGCCGGAAGAATCCAGCCAGGTGCGGATTCCGGAAAACACCACCGAAATTTTTGACCGCTACAATCAGCTGCAGAAAAGCCAGGGGTATGATCTAAGCAAGCTGGCAGGAAAAAATGCCATGCGCTATGTCTACAAAGTAGAGAATTACCCCGGTGCCACAGAACCGGTTTATGCCACGGTTCTGGTCTATAAAAACGAGATCGTGGGCGGTGACATCACGGATACCTCTCCCAACGGAAAGGTCCAGGGCTTCAAGAAAGCCCCCTCTGCAACTGACAGCACCACGCCCTCCGAAACCGCACCTTCTGCCTAATACTCTATCATAAAAACAAAAACTTGACAACATCTGCCCGCCATGATATCGTGTAGATAAGTTCATAGGGTTCTTCAGGGCGGGGTGAAATTCCCCACCGGCGGTAAAGTCCGCGAGCGCAGCATGCGTTGAATCGGTGAAACTCCGATACCGACAGTACAGTCTGGATGGAAGAAGGACTTTGATCTCTTGCATGTCTTTGCGCCCTGAGTGTTTTTATACCCAGGGCGCTATTTTTATGAAGAGGTGACTTGATTATGCAGAGCCTTTTGACCGATCTGAAAGAGAATACGGGTTTTGTGCTGGTGTGCATCCTCATTGTGGCAGGACTTTCCCTGCTGGCAAAACTTGCCGAACGTTTCATGGCGGAAAAACGCACCGTCAGCACCGCCCGGCGGGTGAGCATCATCGGCATCTGCGCTGCCATCGCAACGGTGCTGCATATGCTGGATTTTCCCCTGCTGTTCATCGCTCCGGAGTTTTACAAGCTGGACTTCTCCGAGCTTCCGGTGCTGCTGTGCGGTTTCTTCCTGGGCCCCTCCGCCACCGTTGCCTGCGAGGGCATCAAGATCCTGCTCAAATTGCTGCTGAAGGGCACCTCCACCGCCTTTGTGGGTGATTTTGCAAACTTCGTGGTGGGCTGCAGCCTGGTCCTTCCCGCCACGGTTTTTTATCATCTGCATAAGAGCAAGCATTCCGCCGTCATCGGTCTGGTTCTGGGCAGTCTTTCCATCACGGTGTTCGGTTCCGCCTTCAACGCCATCTATCTGCTGCCCAAATTTGCCCAGCTTTACGGCATTCCGCTGGAGGCCATCATCGGCATGGGTGCCAAGATCCATGCCTCCGTCAATTCCGTGACATCCTTTGTGTTCTTCTGCGTTGCTCCGCTGAATCTGCTGAAGGCTGCCATGGTATCGGTGCTGACCATGCTGCTTTACAAGCGGGTGGCAAGGCCCCTGTTCGGAAAGAGCGTGTAAACTGCAAAAGCAAGGCATCAGCCGATGCCTTGCTTTTTTTATCTGCAAACACTGAGAATCTTGTCTGCTGCCCCCTTTGCTCCGGCGCAGCTGCGAAAGCCCTCTGCGATCATCTGTGCATTCTTTTGATAGCGTGCATCCTCCAGAACCTGCCCAACCGCTTCCCGGATATCTTCGGGAGCGGTTTTTTTCAGTTCCACGCCGGCTTCCATCTGCAGGACCCGGGCGGCCACCCCATGCTGCTCCGAGGTCTGGGGAAGCATCACCAGCGGAACGCCGAAATACAGTCCCTCGCTGACCGAATTCATACCGCAGTGGGTCACAAACACATCCGCCTGCTGAAGCACTGCGATCTGATCCACATGGGAAAACACGCCGATGTTTTCCGGCAGATCCGCAAATTCCTGAATATTCACCAGATTTCCCACAGACAGGATCACCTGACAGGATGAATCACGAAATGCATCGATGCAGTTCCGGTAGAGCTTTGCCATATTGTTGTTGACCGTTCCCATGGAGATATAGACCAGTTTTTCGCCGGTCTTTTCGATTTTTTCCACCGCGGGCCGGATGGACGGGCCTACAAAGGCATACCTGTCCGAAAAGGTTTCCGCACAGGGCTGAAACTGCGGTGAGGTATAGACCACAGTATGGGTGTTTTCATCATTCCGGATGATATCCAAAAAGCTTTTTACCGGGTATCCCCTGTCCTGCAGCCGTTTTATGTCCTTGTTGATCTTCGGCAGGGAGAACAGCATACCCAGCATCTGCGCCGGACTCTGCTTCATGATTTTCGCGGAGTGCTGATTGAATGCAAAAGTAGTTGTGGAGGAAACAAACGGAATTCCCAGCTTCAGGGCTACGGCCTTGCCCCAGACTGCCATGGAATCCGCCACGATGCAGTCCGGCTTCAATTCCCTCATATGCCGGATCACCGGATCGTCCAGGGCCAATGTGGTATCCACCAGAACTTTCACGGAAAACGCAAGATCCTTACCCAGCCGAACCGCATCCTTCGGTGTCAGCTTCTGCTCCATGTCATAATCGTCACAGGATACAAATATGGCCCCCGCTTCTTCAATCTTCTCACGCATCAGGTTGTAGGAGTAATACCAAACCTCATGTCCCCGGGCCACCAGTTCCCGGACCACCCCCAGTGTGGGGTTGGTGTGTCCATGGGCCGGGATACAGAAAAAGACGATTTTACTCATGGTCAGTTTCCTCAAAGATTTGGGAGATAAACGCACTCTGTGCTTCCCGGGGCAGAATCGCCAGTCCCCGCTTCACATCTCCCAGCACCAGAATGGTGCTCCCCGGCTGAAGGTCAAACATATCCCGGGCTTCCTTGGGAATTACAAACTGCCCTTTCTCTCCGATTTTGACCATCCATGCATACTTTCCGTTTGGGAAATCCATAGATATGCCTCCTTTAGTATGATTAGTTATACCAATCATACTAGTTCCGCGTAAAAAAGTCAAGAAAAATCCGGCAGATTCCTCTGCCGGATTTCTTTTTACAGGTATTCCGTATTGCTCCAGGGTTCCTGGGGGGCTTCATACACAGGCTCCTGCTTTCTGGGAGGCATGCCATCGTCCTTGTTCCGGGTAAAGAACAGGAAGAAGGGCTCCGTAACAGAAAACAGAATGCTCAGCACCAGGAAAACCACATTGTTCTGGGGCGTGCAGGAAGTATAAACATCGTACAGCGCCATATAGCGGATTACTGCGGTGGCAATGCCCACGCCCATCAGCGGCAGGCACAGACCCAGAATGCCCAGCACAGGACCCATTACCATTTCCAGCATCGCATCTTCATTGATGCCGCCGCCCATGGCAGCACCCACAATACCAATCAGCATCCCAACTGCAACCACGACCATGGCAACAGAAATTGCCCAGGTAATGATGTTCAGAATCAGCAGGGCCTTGCGCTTATTCTTCACTTCCCCCTTGACCACATACCGGTACTGGTCGGAAAGGGAGCCCAGAATCCAGCAGTTCAGCACCGGAACCCAGCTGAGCCAGGCTTTCTGAATGCCCCGGCGCTTTGCCAGAGTGTAAAGGGCAAGGCCGGTCAGCACATAGGTTGCAATGCTCAGGCCAACGGACCAGAAATTGGACAGCAGACCCATTCCCAGGCCGTACTCCATATATTCTTCCAGGAATCGCTCAAATTCGTACATTTCGGTCATGATGATACCTCCTTTTCTTTCTTAAGTTACAGTATAGCAGGTATCGAAAAAATATGATAGTCCCAAATTGTAAACAATTGCCGCCGGAATCATTCCGGCGGCAACGTCTTATTTCATCAGTCGGCACACAAGGGCTGTATACTCCGCCACATCCGCAATGGGCAGGTCCGCCATCAGCTGTGCCTGGTACATGAGGATCTTTGCAAAATCTCTTGCCTTCATGGCATCCTCGGTCATGGCCTTTTCCATCGCCTTAACCGCCTCGTGTTCCGGATTCAGTTCCAGAATCCGGCCTACAGGGAAAGCAAATTCGGGATTGACCCGCTTCATATACTTTTCCATCTCGAAGCTCATGCCGGCCTCGGGACTCATGGAGGCGGGATGGTCGCCCAGATCGGCAGAAAGCCGCACTTCCTTCACATTTTCACCCAGAGTTTCCTTGACAAAGGTCAGCATACCCTTGAGCTTTTCGGAACGTTCCTCCAGTTCCTTCTTCTCTTCCTCGGTCTGCAGGCCCAGATCCTCAGAAGATGCATTGCAGAAGGATTTCCCGGCATAGGTCATCAGTGTCTGGGGAATAAACTCATCCACATCCTCGGTGCACAGCAGTACATCATAGCCCCGCTTTGCCAGGGTTTCCACCTGGGGCAGCTTGGCAAGACGGTTCTTATCTTCACCGGGCACAAAGTAGATCTTTTCCTGGCCATCCGCCATGGCATCCACATATTCCTGCACGGAAACCAGCTTCTTTTCCCTGTTGCTCCAGAACAGCAGCAGATCCTGCACCGCATCCTTATGGGCACCGTACTGATCCACAGCAGAGTACTTCAGCTGACGGCCGAAGGAAGCAAAGAACTTCTCATAGTTCTCCCGATCATCTGCCATCAGAGATTTCAGCTCTGCCTTGATCTTCTTTTCGATGTTCCGGGCAATGATGGTCAGCTGCCGATTGTGCTGCAGCATCTCACGGCTGATATTCAGAGAAATGTCCTGGGTGTCCACAATGCCCCGGACAAAGCGGAAGTGCTCGGGCAGCAGATCCTCACAGTTTTCCATGATCATGACACCGGAGGAATACAGCTGCAGGCCGGGCTTGAATTCCTTGGAGTAGAAATCGAAGGGCGCCTTCCCGGGGATATAGAGCAGCGCCTTGAAGGAAACAGAACCTTCTGCGCTGGTGTGAATCACCCGAAGGGGCTTGTTGTAGTCAAAGAACTTATCCCGGTAGAAAGAATGATACTCTTCCTCGGTCACATCCTTCTTGGCCCGCTGCCACAGAGGCACCATGGAGTTGATGGTTTCCATCTCCGTGTAGGACTCATACTTGGGCTCGTCACCCTCTGCGCCCTCCACAGGCCGGGAGCCGGTGACCTCCATCCGGATGGGATAGCGGATGTAATCGGAATAGCGCTTGATGAGGCTGCGCAGTTCGTACTCTTCCAGGTATTTGGAGTATTCTTCCTCCTCGGTATCGGCCTTCAGCGTCATGATGATGTCGGTACCGGGATTCTCCTTTTCGCAAGGCTCAATCGTATAGCCGTCGGTGCCGTCCGAGACCCACTTCCATGCGGTATCCTCACCGTATTTCTTTGTGACGACCGTCACAGATTCCGCCACCATAAAGGCAGAATAGAAGCCCACGCCAAACTGGCCGATGATGTCGATGTCCTCCTGCTTTTCCATGTCCTTTTTAAAAGACAGAGATCCCGACTTGGCAATGGTGCCCAGGTTCTCTTCCAGCTCTGCCCGGTTCATGCCGATGCCGTTGTCGGATACAGTCAGAACCCGGTTTTCCCGGTCCCGGGTGATGGTAATGGCAAAATCATCCCGGTTAAGGCCAACCTTGTCATCTGTCAGGGCCGTATAGGCCAGCTTGTCCATGGCATCGCTGGCGTTGGAAATGATCTCCCGAAGGAATATCTCCTGGTGGGTGTAGATGGAGTTGATCATCAGATCCAGCAGCCGCTGGGACTCCGCTTTGAATTGCTTCTTTTCCATTGTGCTTTTCGCTCCTTATGATTTTTAGCACTCTTTTTGTCTGAGTGCTAAAATTATAACACACGAAAAAGAAAATGCAACCCCTTTCCAAGAAAGTTATCCGATTGTTCATATTTCAAATTTCCAAAAAGATGCCAATCCTCCATTGATTATTTCGAATTTTGTGGTATGATTATTCTGTATGAGTATGTGTGGAAGTATGCGCATACCCCATCTGAACCTGTTTAAAAAATAATGTATATATAAGGAGTAAGACATGATCACAGTTTCTAATCTCGGCATGCAGTTCGGCGGTCAGTGGCTGTTCCAGCACGTGGACCTGCAGTTCCTCCCCGGCAACTGCTACGGCATCATCGGTGCCAACGGCGCCGGCAAATCCACTTTCCTGCGGATCCTCACCGGAGAGCTGGAATCCACCAACGGCTCCGTCACCGTGGACCCCGACAAGCGCGTTTCCGTTCTGAAGCAGAACCAGAATGCCTACGACGAGTATACCATCCTGGACACCGTCATCATGGGCAATGCCCACCTGTATGAAGTGATGAAGGAGAAGGATGCCATCTACGAAAAGCCCGATTTCACCGACGAGGACGGTCTCCGGGCCGCCGATCTGGAGGCAGAATTTGCCGAAATGAACGGCTGGGAAGCAGAATCCGATGCATCCCGCCTGCTCCAGGGCCTGGGTATCGGCACCGATATGCACTACGATCTGATGGGCTCTACCGATCCCCGTCTGAAGGTCAAGGTTCTGCTTGCCCAGGCGCTGTTCGGCAATCCCGACATCGTCATGCTGGACGAGCCCACCAACAACCTGGACATCGAAGCCATCAACTGGCTGGAAGACTTCCTGCTGGATTTCCCCGGCATGGTCATCGCTGTTTCCCATGACCGCCACTTCCTGAACACCGTCTGCACCCACACCGTTGATATCGACTACGGCAAGATCAAGATGTACGTGGGCAACTATGACTTCTGGTACGAGTCTTCTCAGATGGTCCAGGCCATGCTGCGCAACAAGAACAAGAAGAACCAGGAGAAGATTGAAGAGCTGCAGCTGTTCATCCAGCGTTTCTCTGCCAATAAGTCCAAGGCCAAGCAGGCTACCGCCCGCCGCAAGCTGCTGGACAAGCTGACCGTCGAGGAAATGCCCTGCTCCACCCGCCGCTATCCCTTCGTGGGATTCATGCCCGAACGGGAACTGGGCAAGGATATTCTGACCGTCAAGGATGTTTCCGTCACCGTCGACGGCGAAAAGCTCCTGGACAAGGTCTATTTCTCCGTGGGCCGCAACGACAAGATCGCCTTCGTGGGTGAAAACGAGAAGGCTCAGACCGCTCTGTTCCAGATTCTCATGGGCGAGCTGGAGCCCGATGAAGGCTCCATCAAGTGGGGCATCTCCACCGTCCGCTCCTACCTTCCCAAGGACAACACCCCCTACTTTGAGGGCAACACCATGGAGCTGGTTGACTGGCTGCGTCAGTACTCCGCCAAGAAGGACGATGTGTACCTCCGGGGCTTCCTGGGCCGGATGCTCTTCGGCAATGAAGATGTTTTCAAGCAGGTCCATGTGCTCTCCGGCGGTGAGAAGGTCCGCTGCATGCTCTCCAAGATGATGCTCAGTGGCGCCAACGTGGTCCTGCTGGACCAGCCCACCAACCACCTGGATATGGAATCTATCCAGGCAGTCAACAAGGGCCTCGAAGCATTCTCCGGCGTTGTGCTGCTGGCCTCCCACGACCACGAGATGCTGGAATCCACCTGTAACCGTGTCATCGCCTTCCAGCCCGACGGCACCATCGTGGACCGTTACGGCACCTACGACGAGTACCTGTACTGGATGGAACAGAAAAAGCAGAAGGAGAATGCTTAATGGAGAAAATTCTCGATATTATTACCGCGAAAATGCAAGCTGCTTTCGAGGCCTCCGGCTATGATGCATCTTTCGGCCGGGTGAACCTGTCCAACCGGCCCGATCTGTGCGAATACCAGTGCAACGGCGCTCTGGCTGCAGCAAAGCAGTATAAGTGTGCCCCCATCAAGATTGCCAACGAAGTGGTTGCCCAGCTGGATGCCGCGGACTACGATCTGGTGGAGGCAGTGATGCCCGGTTTCATCAACCTGAAGCTCTCCGGCAAGTTCCTGGCTGAATACCTGGAAGAAATGCGCAAGGCTGCGGATTTCGGTGTCCAGAAGATCGGTGCCGGCAAGCTGTGTGTGGTGGACTACGGCGGTGCCAACGTTGCCAAGCCCCTGCACATCGGCCATCTCCGGCCCGCCATCATCGGCGAAGCGCTGAAGCGGCTGTATGCCTTCATGGGCTATAACACCATCGGTGATATCCACCTGGGCGACTGGGGTCTGCAGATGGGTCTGATCATCGCGGAACTGCATGAGCGTCAGCCCGACCTTCCCTACTTTGACCCCGATTTTGAAGGTGACTACCCCGCTGAGTCCCCCTTCACCCTGTCTGAGCTGGAAGAAATCTACCCCACCGCATCCAAGAAGAAGTCCGATCCCGTCTTTGCAGAAAAGGCTCACACCGCAACCTATGAGCTGCAGCAGGGCCGCCGGGGCTATCGGGCCATCTGGGATCACATTATGGGCGTTTCTTTGCCCGACCTGCACCGGATCTACGACCTGCTGGATGTCCACTACGAAAAGTGGCTGGGCGAAAGCGATGCCGATCCCTTCATCCCTGCCATGGTGGAGGATCTGAAGAACCGGGGCATCGCCGTTCAGAGCGAGGGTGCCTGGGTCGTGCCTGTGGCGGAGGATACCGACAAGAAGGAAGTTCCTCCCATGATCCTCATCAAGTCCGACGGCTCCGCCATCTATGCAACCACGGACCTTGCCACCATGGTCCAGCGTATGCAGGATTGGAATCCCGACAAGATGCTCTACGTCACCGACAAGCGGCAGAATCTCCACTTTGAGCAGGTCTTCCGTGCTGCCCACAAGAGCGGCATTGTGAAAGCTGAAACCGAACTGGAGCATGTTGGCCACGGCACCATGAACGGTAAGGACGGCAAGCCCTTCAAGACCCGCGACGGCGGCACCCTGCGCCTGGAGCAGCTGATCAATGACATGACTGATTTCGTCCGGGGCAAGGTCATTGAAAACAAGATCGTGGATGAGACGGAAGTGGAAGCCACCACGGCCAAGATCGCCCTGGCAGCCCTCAAGTACGGTGACCTGAGCAACCAGCCCACCAAGGACTACAACTTTGACTTGGAGCGCTTCGCCGCTTTCGAGGGCAACACCGGCCCCTATATCCTCTACACCATTGTCCGGATCAAGTCCATCCTGGCAAAATACGGTGTCTGGGAGCATCTTCCCATCCAGCTGCCCGCAAACCCCTTTGCAAAGGATCTGATGCTGGCCGTCACCAAGTTCGGCCCCACCATGGAAGCTGCGCTGAAGGCCTCCGCCCCCAATCTGATCTGCGCCTATATCTATGAGTTGTCCGGCGCGGTCAACAAGTTCTATCATGAGACCCGGATCCTCACCGAGGAGAACGAGGAACTGAAGGCAGGCTACATCTCCCTGATTGGTCTGGCCAAGGAAATCCTGGAAAAGTGCATCTACATTCTGGGCTTCTCCGCTCCGGAAAAGATGTAATGAATATTTGGAAGTAAGAAACCAATGAAACTGACCAACAAAGTCGCAATCGTCACCGGCGGCAGCCGCGGCATCGGCCTGGCAACCGTCAAGGCATTCATCGAAGCAGGCGCCACCGTCATTCTGGCTGCCAGCTCCCAGGCTAACGCCGACAAGGCCGCTGCCGCTCTGAAGGCAGAGTACCCCGAGGCAGTCATCGGCGGCATCAGCCCCAACCTGGCAGACCTGGCCGATGTCCAGAAGTGCTTCGACGAAGTAGCCGCCTCCTACGGCAAGATTGATATTCTGGTGAACAATGCCGGTGTCTCCGAGAGCACCCCCATTGCCAAGTACACCGAGGAACTCTTCGACAAGGTCATGGATCTGAACGTCAAGGGTGTCTTCAACTGCACCAAGGCAGCTGTCAAGCATATGGAGCCCCAGGGCAGCGGTGTCATTCTGAACACCTCTTCCATGGTCAGCCGTTATGGCCAGCCTGCCGGTGTCACCTACCCCACTTCCAAGTTTGCCGTGGACGGCATGACCCTGGCACTGTCCCGGGAGCTGGGCCCCAAGGGCATCCGTGTCAATGCTGTTGCCCCTGGCATCACCGAAACCGATATGATGAAGGCTGTTCCCAAGTCCGTCATTGAGCCTCTGATCGCCCAGATCCCCCTACGCCGCCTGGGCCAGCCCGAGGATATCGCCAATGCATTCCTGTTCCTGGCATCTGACAAAGCATCCTACATCACCGGCGTGGTTCTCCGCGTTGATGGCATGGCAAGAAGCTAAGTTTTTCAAAAGTTTAGCCGGAAGGTCAAATGACCTTCCGGCTTTCTTTATTTATTCAGGTCAATAATCAGCTTTGCGCATTCCACGACTCGATTAGGGTCAGCATAGTCTTTTTCGTGGATGCTGAACACCACCTGTTTTTCCTCGTCCACCCAGTGGACCCACCGAGTATAGCGGTTATAGCCAAGATGCTCATCGTAGTAGAGGGTATCGCCCACTTGAAGGGGAACATTCCTATATTCGATCACCCTGTAGCTCTCTGGCACCTCGCAGCCAGTCCAGAGTCCGTTTTCGTCGTATTCGAAAAAGTACCGCCACAGGTCATTTTTCGTGGTGCCGAAGTTCAACCTCAAATCGGTATGTGTCCATCTGGATACCCCACCATTCCAATCCCCATTCAAATCCGGCAGGCGCTCCTCCACCACCCACCCGTACGTAACCAGTCGGGGCTTATAGGACGGATTTATCAGTGCTATGGCCCAGGGCGCACCTTGAGGCACCAAACCGGTAATTTGATACTCACAGAATGGAGTTCCACCCAAGTTTTCCGGCAAAACAACATCGTATCGTCCTGCCATATTTTCCAGATCATTGTATACGTTAGAGCCACCCACAAGCCACATACTATACTGGAGTTTCGCCCAACCCATGCCGCATAGCAGTCCTGCAGCCAATGCCGCAACTAGCACAGCGCGCAGTGCTTTCCCGGTTTTTCTTGTCGGTTTTGCAGTCACCTTCATGCGCTGCTTAATTGTATCAAAATCAAGTGCCGGTTCCGGCAGCAGATTTGCTGCCCGGATCAGTTTTGCTTCCATTTTCATTCCTCCCTCAGTTTTTCAATGGCTCTGTGATACCGTTTCTTTACTGCCTGTTCTGTAAGACCCATGATGCTGCCGATCTCCCGGTTGGTCAAGCCTCCCACAATCCTCAGCGTAACGATCTGCCGGTCCTGATCCGACAGCGGTGCGATCAGTTCCAGATAAAGATACCGGTCAGACGCATCCGCCGGCTCCCTTTCTTCCCCGGAAACCCGCTTTCTCCGCCGCAGCTCATCATAGCATAGGTTCCGCACGCAGCGGTACAGATAGGCCCGTTCTTTCCCCGGCTGGGGAAAGTATTTTCCCGAGAGTATCCGCACAAAGACCTCCTGCAGCACATCTTCTGCCAGAGCTTCCTCCTTCAGAATGGATAAGGCGAACCGGTACAGCCCGGTTTTGTAAGTTTCATACCATTTATGTATCAGCTGATTGTTCATGGGTCTCACCTCTTTCTGTCTGTAAGACGTTTGATGCCCCCGAAAGGGGACAAAAAATCCTGCCATGCTGGCAGGATTTTTTTATTTGACGATTTCATAAATGTCTTTTCCGGCTTTTTCCTCAAAGTAACGCCGGAGCTGCAGATTGTTATCCCACTTTTCCTGGGGGTATTCCCCATAGCGGCGCTTTACATCCAGCATCCGTTCTTCCATATCCACAACGCCGTCGATGCCCGCCAGGCAGTCGCACAGCTGGATTAGACGGTCGTAATCATCATAGACCATCTGACTCAGCAGCTGCCGCAGCTCTTCCTTCTGGTCGTCGGTCACATCGTATTTTCCGATATAGGTCCGGAAATCCGGAGTGCTGAAGGAATGGCTCAGGCATACCCGCGCCACATCCTCATAGCCCAGCTTCCTCATATAATGATAGCCGTTATAGATATGGGGCATATGATAGATGCCGAATTTTCTGCCAATGTCGTGAAGCAAACCCAGAACATAGGCTTTCTCCGGATCAAGTCCCGCTGCTGCCGCAATCCGCTGGGCGCAAAGGGCCGCATTCCGGCTGTGATCGCCCCAGGGTCCCGGATTAGATATCAGCGCATCCTCCAGAAGCCGGTGGGCCTCCTCCGGACTGGGATACCGGGCCATCATTTCATAGCCTCCAGGGCCAGGGCATTCTGGGTTTTGTAAAGCTCGGCATAGATGCCGCCCTTCCGGAGCAATTCGCTGTGACTGCCGCATTCTGTGATCACGCCGTCGGCGATGGAAACGATGCGGTTTGCATTGCGGATGGTGCTTAAACGGTGGGCAATGATCAGAGTGGTTCTGCCCACAGCCAGATTGTCAAAGGCCCGCTGGATCTTTGCTTCCGTCACAGAGTCCAGAGCGGAGGTAGCTTCGTCCAGAATCAGAATGGGCGGATTCTTCAGGAAGATCCGGGCAATGGCCACACGCTGCTTCTGGCCGCCGGAGAGCAGGGTTCCCCGCTCGCCCACATAGGTATCAAAGCCGTTGGGCATAGCCAGGATGTCCTCATAGATTTCGGCCCGTTTGGCTGCCTCAATGACCTCCTCCATGGTAGCATCGGGCTTGCCATAGCGGATGTTTTCAAAAATTGTATCCGCAAAGAGGAAAACCTCCTGCTGGACAATGCCGATATTCTCATGGATGGAGCGCTGGGTCACATCCTTGATGTCCTGCCCGTCAATGGTAATGCTGCCGCTTTCCACCTCGTAAAACCGGGGAATCAGCTGGCAGAGGGTGCTCTTGCCGCCGCCGGAGGGGCCTACAATGGCGATGGTCTCGCCGGGAGTGACACTTAGATTCACGTTGTGCAGCACATCCAGATCACCGTCGTAGGCAAAGGACACATCCTTTACCTCGATGGCGCCGCTGACATTCTGAAGAGGCTTGGCATCGGGTTTATCCTGGATGGTGGGCTCGGTACGCATAATGGTAACAAAACGGTTCAGACCTGCAAAGCCGTTGGCGAACATTTCAGAAAAGCCGGAGAGCTTGCGCATGGGGCTGACGAAGGAAGAAATGTACAGGGTAAAAGTCAGCAGATCCCGGTAATCCATCTGCTCCTGCATCACATAGTAGCCGCCGATGCCAATGATCACCACATTTAAGCTGCACAGGAAGAATTCCACGCTGCTGTGGAACCGGCCCATGGCCTTATGGAACTCCCGCTTGGAGGTCTTGAACTTTTCATTGGCGGCGTTGAACCGGGCACTTTCCGTATCCT
Organism: Oscillospiraceae bacterium; assembly: GCA_015068305.1. Lineage (GTDB taxonomy): Bacteria > Bacillota > Clostridia > Oscillospirales > Oscillospiraceae > Faecousia. Next base: position 9,696 of record SVKV01000021.1, on the reverse strand, counting down.
CATTGGCAAAGGCCTTGGCTGTCCGGACACCGGAGAGGCTGGATTCGATCTCCTGGTTGATGTGGGCAGTCTTTTCCTTGGCTGCCCGGGATGCATTGCCCATGCTGCGGCGCATGGTCATCACCACGATCAGAAAAATGGGAATCATCAGCGCCACAACCATCGCAAGCTGCCAGCGGATGGACACCATCACAGCCAGAGCGCCGATGATGGTCAGGGTGGAAGTCAGCAGATCCTCCGGTCCGTGGTGGGCAAGCTCCGTCAGTTCAAACAGGTCAGAGGTCAGACGGCTCATCAGCGCACCGGTCCGGTTCTGATCGTAGAAATCAAAGCTCATCTCCTGCATATGCCGGAACAGATCCTTCCGGATATCTGCTTCCACCCGAATGCCGAAGGTATGTCCGTAATAGGCCACAATGAACTGCAGGAAGGACCGCAGCACATAACAGCCAACCACGGCAACCATCACCGTAAAGAAGGTGCGGTACATCTGTCCGGGGAGCATATCATAGAGCGCGCTGCGGGTCACCAGCGGGAACATCAGATCAATGGCAGCAATCAGCACCGCACAGAGAAGGTCCACCGCGAACAGGCCCTTGTGATTCATAAAATAGCTCAGAAAAATCACCAGAGGTGACTTCTTCTGATAGTCTTTTGTCGTCATACTTACGCCTCCTGTCTTTCCCATTATTATACACATTTTTCTCAAAGTTGCAAGCGCAACAGTTCCAAATTTCCTGCATTTGTGTTATACTGAAGCAAACAGTAATGGAGGTAGGCTATGACGATCCTTTATTCAGACCGGGATATTGCCGTATGCATCAAACCGGTGGGCCTGGATTCCGAGGCGGAAGTACCGGCGAAACTTAAGGAATTACTGGGCGGAGAAATATACCCGATACACCGGCTGGACAAAAATGTGGGCGGTGTGATGGTCTATGCCCGAACAAAACAGGCTGCAGCCACCCTCTCCAGGCTGGTCCAGGAGGGCCGCATGGTCAAGGAGTACATTGCCCTGGTCCACGGTACACCCCCGGAAAGCGGAGACTGGGAAGATCTGCTGTGGAAGGATTCCCGGAAGAACAAGGTTTTTGTGGTGAAGCGTCCCCGGGGCGGCGTTAAGAAAGCAAGGCTTGAATACCGACTGCTGAAATCCGGAGATGACAGTCTTGTACGGGTTCGGCTCCACACCGGCCGCAGCCACCAGATCCGGGTCCAGTTTTCCAGCCGGGGATTTCCCCTGGTGGGCGATCACAAATACGGTTCCAGGGATACGAAGACCGCACCCATGCTCTTTTCCTGCTGCATCACGTTTCCCTGGAAGGGCTCTGAGCGGCGATTTGAGGCATTCCCCGATTGGATGTGATTTTGCACAATATAGCCAAGTTTCTTCCGTCCGTTTTTATGCAGCTTAACACTTATTTAATAAATTACCACTTTTTTCCTTAACATACTGGTTCTATAATGAAAGTACATAAAGGTTAACAGAATCTTTCATCATTCATTTGATTTCTTTCTTTTTCATTTTCTTACCTCTCTTTTCTCATGAAAAATCCCCAAATTTGGTCTGGTCAACCACATTTGGGGATTTTTCATATTCAATACAAAATAAGTGTGCTGCCCGCAGGCAGCACACTTTTCTTTTTAATAAATGCTGTAAAACAGAACCATGAATACCAGAGCAATGACCATGCAACCGGCACCGACCAGATACAGGAAACCGTATCCTTTGACGCGGTTTTCTTTTCTGCGCTCCAGATATTCCTTGTAGCGCTCCAGCTTCAAACCGCCGGTGGGAATCAGCATCTTCAGCGCATTGACAACCACATATCCGAGGCCGTCCATTGCGCCCTGATTGCTCAGACTCATCAGGCAACCAAGCATCAGAAGAATCAAGCCGGGAATGGTAAAAGCATCACAGATAATCCTGTACCATTCAACCAGAGGCGTTGCACCGGGATCGGCAAAATCAACCCGCAGATACACATACAGGAAGGCCAGTCCCAGAGAAAGCGTGATGGAAATGCCGTACTTGATCAGGTTCTTTTTGAGGGTTGAGCTCACAGACCCAGCTCCTTCTTGTACTTTGCTTCCTCAGCGTCGTTGCAGTAGACATAGTGACCGGGCAGGATCTCCCGCAGGGTGGGCTTGTCCACAGTGTAGTCATGCTCAGCCAGGGAGTTGTACACAATTCTCTGGCGGTTCTTCTCAGAGTGAGGATCGGGCAGAGGAATTGCGGACAGCAGGCTGCGGGTGTAAGGATGCAGAGGATGGGCAAACAGCTCATCGGAATCTGCCAGCTCCACCATCTTGCCGAAGTACATAACACCGATACGGTCGGAGAAGTACTTAACGACGGACAGGTCATGAGCGATGAACAGGATGGTCAGACCCAGCTTCTCACGCAGCTCATTCAGCAGGTTGATAACCTGTGCCTGAATGGAAACGTCCAGAGCGGAGATGGGCTCGTCGGCAATCAGCAGCTCGGGGTTCATGATGACCGCACGGGCGATACCGATACGCTGACGCTGACCGCCGGAGAACTCATGGGGGTAACGGCCGGCATGCTCGCGAACCAGACCGACCAGCTCCAGAATCTCGAAAACCTTCTCATCGATATATGCCTGATCCTTGATACCGTTGATGACCAGGCCCTCAGCGATGATTTCGCGGACGGTCATACGGGGGTTCAGAGAGGCAATGGGATCCTGGAAGATCATCTGGATCTGGGTGATCAGCTTGGTGTTCTTGGCAATGTGCTTCTGATCCTTGAATTCCTTCTGGACAGCAGACAGCAGAGCGGGATCATTCTTGGCAGCCTCCAGCTTGGGTGCATATTCTTCCTCAGCCTGCTTGATCAGAGTCTTTGCATACTCCCGGTCAGAGTGGTTGTGGTCGAACTTGGCCTTCTGGATTTCAGTCTTCAACTCCAGGATTCTGGCGTTGGCAGCTGCGATTCTCTCAGAAGCGTCAGCAGCGCCGGACTTCTTCAGTTCCTTGATCAGAGACTTCTGCAGCTTGATCTCATCCTTGTATGCCTTTGTGCCGGCGCAGATGCGCTGGCCCTTGAAGTAGATGCTGCCGGAGGTGATGTCATAGATCTTGATGATGGAACGGCCGGTGGTGGTCTTACCGCAGCCGGACTCGCCGACCAGGCCGAAGACTTCGCCCTTCTTGATCTCGAAGCTCACGTCGTCAACAGCCTTGGTGGGTCCGAAGTACTGGCACAGATGCTCAACTTTCAGCAGAGTCTCTTTTTCATTTACATTAGCCATTCTGAGCACCTCCTGCCTTCTGCTTCATTCTTGCGATACGGTCGGTAATGATCTTGGGGATCTCCACAGCGGGTGCTTCGGGATGCAGCAGCCAGGTGGCAGCCCGGTGGGTTTCGGAGATCTCGAACATGGGGGGCTGTGCCTCAAAGTCGATCTGCATTGCGTACTTGTTACGGGCAGCAAATGCATCGCCGACAGGAGGATAAATCATGTTGGGAGGAGTACCGGGAATTGCATCCAGCTTTTCCTTGGTATCCAGGTCGGGCATGGAGCTCAGCAGAGCCCAGGTATAAGGATGACGGGGATCGTAGAAAATATCATCGGCGGTGCCGTACTCGACGATCTTACCGGCATACATAACAGCGATGTCGTCTGCCATGTTGGCCACAACACCCAGGTCATGGGTGATGAAGATAACGGACAGATTACGCTCAGCCTTCAGACGGTTGATCAGCTCCAGGATCTGAGCCTGGATGGTCACGTCCAGAGCGGTGGTGGGCTCGTCACAGATCAGGATCTCGGGGTCAGCAGACAGAGCAATTGCAATAACAATACGCTGACGCATGCCGCCGGAGAACTCGAAGGGATACTGATAGTAACGCATACGGGGCTCGGCAATGCCGACTTCCTCCATCAGCTTGATGGCCTTTTCCTTTGCCATGGCGGGAGTGACCTTGTAGACAGCCTTGGATGCCTTGTCCTTCAGGCTGTTGATGATTTCAACAGCGCGGCCCTCATAGTCCACATTGTCGGATGCGGCAATGTAGTCCTGGTAACGGTTCTGCAGACCGGTAACAGCCTTGACAATGTCGTTCTTCAGATCATTCAGATCAAAGACGACCTTGGGAACGACCTTCCAGTCCACGTTCTTGCCTCTGGCAATCAGCGCATCACGCTTCTTGGACTGACGGGCAAAACGTGCTTCTTCCTTGGGGTTGTTCTTCTTGTAGTAGAAATACTTTTCGATGCCGCTGACCAGGCTGGTGCGGAAGGTATAGGCAGCAGAATCCTTGGTGATTTCCAGATTGTCAATGGAAGCCTCGACCTTATCGGAGATGGTCTTGGCGTAAGCCAAGGCGCTCTTCTTGTCGAATTCGCCCTTGAAGTAGGTTTCAGCCTCCTGCAGATCCTGCAGCAGTGCCTTCTTCTTCTCCAGAGCCTGCTGGTAGGAATATGCAACACCCTGCTTCTCCAGCTCAATGAATTCCTTCATAAAGTTGTTGATCAGGTAGTCCTTGCACATCTGATTCACCTGTGCAACGCTCTGCTCATGGAGATTGGCGCCGGGATTCTTCAGGCTGTAGAAGCCGATCTCAAAGAAATCGGGACGCTCCTGGTCCAGGATTTCCTTCAGCAGCTCGCAGGTCTCATTCAGAACCTTCTCCAGTCCTGCAGGCAGGCCGCCCTGCTTCTTGTCGTAAGCAGAAGCTTCCTTGGAAATGGCATCGGCAGCTGCAGCCAGCTTGGATGCATAGTTATGGGTCAGGAAGGGATCGGTGACCTTCTTCAGGTTGCCAGCAAAGCTCTTCAGCTCAGTCTTGGCATCCAGCTTCTGATTCTTGCTCAGACGGAAGGACACATCTTCGATGGATTCCATCACTGCCATGGCAGTAGAATAGGAGTTATTATAGCTGTTCTCCAGCTTGTTGGACTCCAGGCAGAACTTCTTGAAGATATCACACAGTTCCTTAGCCTTGGCATCACTGCCGGTGGCTGCAACCATGTTCTTCTGCAGCAGAGCAATCAGAGCATCAAACTCTGCCTTGGCTTCCCGGCGGCTGGTCTTGTTCTTCAGCAGCATAGCCTCAGTGATCTGCTTGCCGATCTTGACGATGGGGTTCAGAGAGGACAGGGGGTCCTGGAAGATCATGGAGATCTTATCGCCGCGGATCTTGCACATTTCCTCTTCGGAAATCTTCAGCAGGTCCTTGCCGTCATAAAGAATCTCGCCGCCTTCAATGATGGAGTTACCGGCCAGAATGCCCAGAATGGCCTTGGAGGTAACGGACTTACCGGAACCGGACTCGCCGACGATGGCGACGGTTCTGCCCCGCTCCAGATCAAAGGAGATGTCACGGACAGCCTTGACGGTACCGCCAGAGGTGCGGAAAGAGATTTTTAAATTTTTAACTTCCAAAATCTTATCCATAGCTTATTCCTCCACGCCGCGCAGTGCGGGGTTAAATGCATCCCGCAGGCCGTTGCCGAACAGGTTGAAGCAGATCATCAGAAGAGAGATGACCACTGCAGGGTAAATCATCAGATGGGGGTAGTTGGTCCAGATACCGCTGGCGTCAGCCAGCAGGGTGCCCAGAGAGGTGGACTCCGCAGTACCCAGCTTCACGATGCCCAGGAAAGACAGCATGGACTCAGAGAGCATGGTGCTGGGAATTGCCAGAGCAGAGGAAGTGATGATGGTACCCAGGGAGTTGGGGAAGATGTGCTTCCAGATGATCCGGCGGTCACGGGCACCCAGGGTACGGGCAGCCATGACATATTCCTGAGTCTTGAAGCGGTAGAACTGGGTACGGACACGGGATGCGGTGCTGATCCAGCCGGTAACCACATATGCAAACAGCAGACAGGGAATTGCACCCAGCTTCTGTGACAGGTGGATCTGGAACAGCGTTGCAACGACGATGAAGGGCACATTCCACAGAATGTCGGAAATACGCTCCATCACGATATCGATGGTGCCGCCGTAGTAACCTTCGATGGCGCCGTAAATGGAACCCAGAACAAAGTTGATGACACAGACGAACACAGCGACCAGCAGGGACAGCTTGATACCGCCGGCAATACGCAGAGCCAGGTCATAGCCCTGGGAGTCGGTGCCCATGATATAGTCGGGGGTAGAGCCGTACAGATACTGATAGTAGTTGTAGTACAGAACGCGGACCTTCAGCTGAGCGGTCTCAAAGGTACCGCCGCCAGTGAACTCCCAGTAAATGGGTTCGCCGTTTTCATCGCGCTTGTAGTTGTCTTCCAGCATCATGCCTTCGCCATACTCGATGGTCTTGGCCTTGCCGTTTTCGTCCAGAACAACGGGAGTACCCTTGTTGGACTTGTACCAGTAGTTGGCATCCTGGGCATCCAGGCACCACTTGTTATTCTCAACCAGAGGATAGAGGATCTTCTTACCGGTCTCTTCCTCCCAGGCCAGGATGTTCTTCAGTTCATCCTGCTTGATGCTGCGGTAGAAGAAGCCAACTTCCAGATAGCTGTCGATGCGGCCGGAGAAGGACTTGGACTCCTTCTTGCCGGGGCCCATGATGGTCTTGGGCTCGCCGATCTCGAGCATGGGCTGATACTCACTCTGGAGGCCCTGCTCCAGGGTAATGCCCTTGCCTTCCCAGTCCTCAGCGCCGATACCGGTGGCAACGGCCTTGATCAGACCCTTTTCGGAGAAGTCACGGTTCACGCCGCCGTCAAAGCCCTTAACATTGTGCAGAGCAGCAACACGGGCAGGCTTCTTTGCATACATATTGACCATGAAGGTTGCCTCATGGCTGGTGATCAGCAGAGGAGCCAGGAATGCGTACAGAATGATGCACACGATGATGACAGTAGCCACGACAGAAGCCTTGGACTTCTTGAAGCGGATCCAGGCATCCTTAAAATAGCTGACGGGCTTATCGTCAAACTTCTGGTCAGTCAGCCGCTCACCCTCGTTGACGAAGGTAAACTTGTCCTTGGGAATATGATTATAATTCTTTTCTGCCATAATATCACTCTCCCATTCTGATACGAGGATCGATGAAGCCGTAGCTCAGGTCGACCACAATACCTGCCAGCAGACCGATGAAGACATAGAACACGCAGTCAACCATAAACACGTCATAGTCGAACAGGGTGATGGACTGCAGGTACAGCTGACCGACACCGGGGATTGCAAAAATCTTCTCAATAACGAAGGAGCCACCCAGAATACCGATGAACTGAGAAATGATCATGGGCAGGATGGGCACCATGGCGTTCTTCAGTGCATGGCGGGAGGTTGCCTGTGCCCGGGTCAGGCCCTTGGTACGGGCCAGCAGCATATAGTCGGAGGTCAGAGTCTCCGTCAGCTCGGCACGGGTGAAACGGCACATACCGGCAATGGTACCGAAGGACAGCGCAATGATGGGTGCCAGCATGGAGTAGATCATCTTCCAGGTGAACCAGGAGCCGCCGGCATCTGCCAGGGAGTAGACCTGCAGAGGCAGCCAGCCCAGCTTGAAGTACAGGAAGTACTGAACCAGGAAGGCGTAAACATAGGAAGGCACGGAAACGAACACCATAACAGAGGTGCTGATCAGAGAGTCCTGCCACTTGTTCTTCTTGATTGCGGCATAGATACCCAGCAGAATACCTGCGGGGATGGACAGCAGCAGAGACATAAAGTTAACCATGACAGTGGGCAGCAGACGGCCGGTCAGCAGATCCCATGCGGGCTCACGGAACTGAATGTACCAGGAAGTACCCCAGTCCCACTCCGTAAAGATATTCTTCAGATAAATCCAGAACTGCATGATCAGGGGCTCATTGTAGCCCAGTGCTTCCCAGCGGGCCTGAATGACCTGTGCCAGGTTCTTTTCCTGAGGCAGTTCACGGGGAAGAATGCGGATCAGGACGAAACAGATGGTGGAAATGACAAACAGGGTAAAGAACATCAAAACAATACGTTTTGCTGTATACTTCGCCATTCTCATAAGCAATTTCTCCTTTACTGGTTAATATTTTGAGAAAAAAGCTGCTGTTCTTCGCTACGAATTTGTTCGCAGACACAAGTCCATAGCGAAAAACAGTAGCAAACGCACAAAAATTTAAAGGTGCCAAAAATAACACCCAAAGCCAGGGGGGCGATTGCCCCCCTGGCCATTTTGTTAGGGGATCAAACTATGAAATAATCTTTAGATTATTCGTAGCTCAGAGTACCGCCCTGCTCAGCAACGAATGCCTCCCACTCAGCATCAGTGTAGTTGAAGGACATCAGCTCGATGCCGCCGAAACCGTACATGATGTTGTAATCCTGAGTGTACTGGTCAGCCTGATAGGACATCAGGAAGGGAACAGTGGAGGATGCCAGGGGGATACGGTAGAAGAGGTTCATGTAGTTCTCTTCCATGTCAGCCAGGATCTGCAGCTTGGTCTCGAAGGACTTGTCTGCCATGTCGCCGGAACCAACCATGCACTTGGACCAATCCTGCCAGGTCTTGGTGACTTCCTCACCCTCGACAGTCAGAGTCAGAGTGACAGACTTGGGATCCCAGCAGCCAGCCTCGTGGATGGAGTACTCATCGGGATCGCAGTAAACCTGGAAGTTACGGAAGGGATAGAAGGCAGCGCCGCCCCATGCACCGTAGCCAATGGCGTATTCGCCGGAAGCAACGTCGCCGTAACGGTCATTGATGTTGCCGATGGGCTCCAGAGTCAGAGGACCGAAGCCGGAGCCTTCGAGAGCTGCATTGATGTACTTCTCGATCAGAGCAGCCTGCTGGTTGTCGGGGGAGCCCAGAGCGCCCTTTGCCCAGCCAATACGGATGTGGATGGGCTCACCGGCGGTGTACAGGCCCTCAGCGACCAGCTCATCGCAAGCCTGCTTCATCAGGTTCTGAGCCTCAGTCAGGTTGTAGCCGTTGATGGAGTCGTGAGCAGCGTCCAGGTCAGCATAGGGAGTGCCTGCACCGTACTCAACACCGTAGAAGTTGACGATAGCCTGCTTAGCAGGATCGGAGTTACGGTAGGAGGAGGTGGGATCCTCGTACACGTTGTAGTAGTACAGGGAGTTCAGCATGGAGAATGCGGGGATGAAGCCTTCGGTAGCGCCGACCCACTCAGCACGGTCGATGGACAGGGACATAGCGCGGCGGAAGTTGACATTGGACAGAACAACGGAGTTCTGGTTGCCCTTGGAGATGTCCATTTCCTTCAGGTAGTCCAGACCGGTGCAGAAGAAGAAGGACATGGTGAAGGTCTCGGGAGCCTTGTACATCTGGTCGGAGGTAGCGTAGGTGACCATATCGTCAGCAGTGGGGGTCCACTCGGTCAGCTCGCCCTTCAGGAAGGCCTGCTTGGTTGCGTCAACGTCCATGACGTCGATGACAACGCGGTCAGCCTGGTAAGCTTCGACGGACTCGCCGTCAACCAGGTACTCGGTGTAGCCAACATAGCGGCCGGTCTCGTCCTGATTGAACAGGTAGTAGTTCTCGTTCTTGACGTAGACGATCTGCTTGCCGGGCTGCAGGGACTCGATGCGGTAAGGACCGCAGGACATGGTGGTCTCCTTGGAGGTGCAGTAGTCGGTGGTGACCAGGGTACCGGAGGTATCCTTACCAGCCTCGTACAGGCCCTCGTGGACCAGCCAGTTGGAAGCGCAGGAAGTCAGGAAGTAGTTGATGTCCAGAGCGGTCTGGGTGACGTAACGGATGGTGTACTCGTC